>CAZZIF010000005.1:9036-38211 GCA_964654025.1 uncultured bacterium | reverse complement strand
GCCGGGTAGGAGAGCCCGCGAGGGTTCCCCGGCGCCGTCGCTGTTGAACCAACCACACCAGGGGAGGGAACCGGATGGTATCCCTGCGGGACTTGCTGGCCGAGATGGTGGAACGTGGCGCGTCGGACTTGCATCTGACCGCCGGCGTGCCGCCGCAATTCCGAGTCGATGGCGTGCTCGATGCCAGCGGGCACGATCCGCTGGATCCGGAGACCTGCGAGAAGCTGGTCTACTCGATTCTGCGCGACGATCAGAAGAAGCGTTTCGAGAACGAGCACGAACTCGACCTCTCTTTCGGCATCAAGAGCCTGGCGCGATTCCGTGCCAACGTGTTTTCCCAGCGGGGCGTGACCACCGGGGCCATCCGGATGATTCCGTTCGGTATCATGACGGTCGAGGAACTCGGGCTGCCGAAGGCGGTTCGCGATTTCGCCGATTCCCCCAACGGCCTCGTGCTCGTCACCGGCCCGACCGGGAGCGGCAAGTCAACGACCCTGGCGGGCCTGATCGATAAGATCAACGAAGAACGTTCCTGCCACATCATCACGATCGAAGACCCCATCGAGTATGTGCACCAACACAAGCGCGCGATCGTCAACCAGCGTGAGATCGGCTCCGATACGAACAGTTTCCCGCAGGCGCTCAAGTACGTCTTGCGCCAGGACCCCGACGTCATCCTGATCGGTGAGATGCGCGACCTCGAGACGATTCAGGCCGCCCTGACGATTGCCGAAACCGGACACTTGGTCTTCGCGACCCTTCACACGAACTCGACCTACGAGGCGATCAACCGCATCGTGGATGTCTTTCCCACCAACCAGCAGAAGCAGGTTTTCTCCCAGCTGGCCTTCGTCCTGCGCGGAATCGTAACGCAGCAGCTCGTGCCGCGCCGGGGTGGTCACGGGCGGATCAACATCTCCGAGGTCCTCGTGTGCACGCCGGCGATGAGCGCGCTGATCCGGGAGGGGAAGTCACACCAGATCTACAGCCTCATGCAGGCCGGGGCCAAGTACGGCATGATGACGATGAACCAAGCGCTCTTCCAGGCCTTCCAGAGCCGGAAGATCATCCTGGACGAGGCGCTCTCGCGCAGCTCGGATGTGCAGGAGCTCGAGTCCATTCTCATGAAGGCCGATCCGACCTACCGTCCGCGGCACCAGGTTTTCGGGCGCGGGGTCGGCACTGAGGCCAGAAGGAAGGCATCATGAGCGTCTTCACCTGGAAAGGACGGACCGCCGCAGGCGAGGTTCGCTCCGGCGAAATGGAGGCCCAGGACCGCGATGACGCGCTGGCGCAATTGCGCCGCAAGCGGATCATCGTCACCCAGGTGCGCCCGAAGGCGAAGGGCGTCTCCTTCAGCTTCGGCAAGGGCAAGCGCGGTGTGCGCGGGCGCGACCTGGCGATCTTCACCCGGCAGTTCTCGACCATGATCGATTCCGGGCTTCCGCTGGTGCAGTGTCTGGACATCCTCTCGAAGCAAACCGACGATGGCAATTTCCGCACGATCATCCAGGACGTCATGCACGATGTGGAAGCCGGTACGACGCTGGCCGAAGCGATGGCGAAACACCCCCACGCCTTCGATTCGCTCTACGTCAACATGGTCGACGCGGGCGAGGCCGGCGGTATTCTGGACAAGATCCTCCAGCGTCTGGCCACCTACATCGAGAAGGCCGAGGCCCTGAAGCGCAAGATCAAGAGTGCAATGACCTATCCGGCCGTCGTGATGTCGGTCGCCGGTGGGGCGATGCTCTTCATGCTGCTCTTCATCATCCCGGTCTTCGCGGACGTCTTCGACGATTTCGGCGGCGAGTTGCCCCTGCCCACGCAGATCGTGGTGAACGCCAGCGACTTCTTGAAGAAGACCTGGTACGTCATCGCGGGTGTCATCGTCGCTCTCGTCATCGCGCTGAAGCGCTACCGCAAGACCGAACGAGGTGGACGCCAGATCGACCAGCTCCTGCTCAAGTCGCCGGTGATCGGCGACCTGTTGCGCAAGGGCTCGATCGCCCGCTTCACCCGCACCCTGGGCACGATGATCAGTAGCGGCGTGGCCATCCTCTCCGGACTCGATATCACCGCCCGCACCGCCGGCAACAAGATCATCGAAGAGGCGATCATGGCCACCAAGACCAGCATCCGCGAGGGGGAAACGATCGCCCAGCCCCTGAAGGAGGCGGGTGTCTTTCCCCCCATGGTCGTGCAGATGATCTCGGTCGGCGAGGAGACCGGCGCGCTGGACAAGATGCTCGAGAAGATCGCCAACTTCTACGACGAAGAGGTCAATACGGCCGTCGAGACGCTGACCTCGATCATCGAGCCGGTCATGATCGTGGTCATGGGCGTAGCGGTCGGCGGCATGGTCGTGGCGATGTACTTGCCCATGTTCAAGCTGATCAACGTGGTGGCGGGCAGCGGAGGACATTGATCGTGCCCGACCGGCCATCCGCGGCGCATCCGCCGGAGCCCGGCCGCGGGCCGGCGCCCCCGCACGAAGGGGAGTCCCACGGGGGGGAGCCGCACGGGGGGGGGCCTCACGGAGGCGCCCCTCACGGGGGGGAGCCGCAGGGGCCGGCGCGCATGCCCCGGCGGATCATCCTCGTCCGCGCCGCGATCGGGGCCTTCATCGTCCTGCTCGCGGCACTCGAGAGCGTGTGGATCGGGGAGGACGGTTCCCGGCTGCCGGCCTTCGCCATCATGCTCTGGACCGGGGCGAGCACCTGGTGGCTGCATCGCCTGCGTGAAGGTGCCTGCCACGGGGTTCTCCTGCGCGCCACGCTTCTGGGCGATGCCCTGGCCGCCGCGCTGGCCGTTCATGTCAGCGGCTCGATCCATAGCCCCACCCTTCTGCTCCTGGCGCTGCCCGTTCTGGCCGCTGGACTGGTGGCCCATGCCCGCTTCGGATTCTTCACCGGCATTCTCACCGCGGGGCTCTATGGCCTGATGGCGTTCGCCGACCGGCCGGTGGGCGTAACCGCGGCCGGGCTGTGGATGCGCGTCGGGTTCCACGGCCTCTTTTTCGGATCCATGGGTGCGGCCGCCGGATGGCTTGCCCAGCGCATGGCGAACACCCTGCGGGAGGCGGCGGAGACCCGCGTCGCGCTCGAGGAAATCCGCCTGAGCACCGACCGGATCGTCGAGAGCATGGGCTGCGGCCTGGTGGCGGTGGATGCCAACGGCCTGCTTCGCTCGCTGAACCCGGAGGCGAGGCACCTGCTGGGACTCCCCGAGTCGGCGACCGTGCTGCCGGCGCGGCTGGTCGGCGCGAACCAGGCGCTGTTCAGCCACCTGCGTGCCTCGCTGGGGCCGGGCCGTGAGGCCTGCGACACCGAGTGCGTGCTCACCCGTTCGGACGGAGGCGACTTCCCCGCCTGGGTCAAGGTGACTCCGGTCATCGACCCCCAGGGGCGAACCCGTGGGGCGGTCGGGCTCTTCTGGGACGTGTCTGCGCGCAGGGCACTCGAGCGCAAGGCCAGTGAACGGGAGCGCATGGCCATGATCGGCGAGCTTTCGGCGGGCCTGGCGCACGAGATGCGCAACTCGCTCAAACCGATCAGCGGTTCGGTAGACCTGCTCCAACGGATGGGCGCAATCAGCGAACAGACCCAGGCGGTCTTCGAGTTGATCGCGCGCGAGGCCGACTCGCTCGAGGCGTTCCTCAGCCAATTCCTGACCCTGTCCCGGGACAAAACGTTGAAGTTGGAATGGATCGATCTCGAAGATTTTATCAGGCAGGAGGCGCGGGCGCTGGCCGTGGGGAAGACGTTGGATTCCGCGGGGTTGGAGGTGGTGGGGGCTACCGGGCTCGGGATCTACGGGGATCGGGAGTGGTTACGGCAGGTCTTTCGGAATCTTCTGCTCAACGCATTCGAGGCGGTCCCCGGCGGCACCGTGCGCGTCTCGCTGGAAAGCCTGGCGCAGGAAGGTCGGGAGTGGGTCCGGGTGTGGGTGTGCGACGAGGGACCGGGGCTTCGGGGAGTGAGCGAAGAGGAGGCCTTCCGGCCCTTCTGCACCACCAAGCCCGCCGGGAGCGGGCTCGGCCTGGCGATCGCCCAGCGCGGCGTTCATGAGCACGAGGGCCGGATCGGGTTCGGACAGAGACCGGCCGCGGGCGGACGAGTCTTCGTCGACTTGCCGGTCGACGGTCCTACTCCTCGGGAACAGGATCCCGCGGCGGCCGCCTGAGGCGCATCGTCCCCGAAGAACCGCATGAATTCACAACCGACACCGTGGCACAGCTGTGGCACATGACGGATGGGGCATGGATCGCAAGCACCGCATACTGGTCATCGATGACGAAGATAGCATGCGCCGCTTCCTAAGCATGCTCCTCGTCAGCGAAGGGTACGAGGTGACCGCGCTCGAGAATGGGGCCGACGGCATCAGCCGCCTCGATCGCGACAGCTTCGATCTGGTCATCACCGACCTGAAGATGCCGGGGGTCGATGGCTTGAGCGTCCTCGATGGGATGCACGCCAAGTACCCCGACTTGCCGGTGGTGATCTTGACCGCCTACGGTACCGAGAAGGTGGCGGCCGAGGCGATCCGCCGAGGTGCCTTCCAGCTCGTCGAGAAGAGCGCCCGCAACGAGGAGATTCTGCTGGCGGTGGGCAACGCGCTCGCCATGAGCCGGGTGCGATCGGAGAACGAGGTTCTCAAGTGGCAGCTCAAGAAGCGTCACGAGGATCGGCGGCTGATCGGCCGCTCCGAAGAGATGCTCAAGGTCTACAAGATGGTCGAGAAGGTGGCCGTCACCAACGCGACCGTCCTGATCTTCGGCGAGAGCGGCACGGGCAAGGAACTGATCGCGCGCGAGATTCACTACCGTAGCCAGCGGGCGAAGGGCCCTTTCCTGTCGATCAACTGCGGAGCCCTCCACAAGGATCTGCTCGAGAGCACCCTCTTCGGCCACAAAAAGGGTTCGTTCACCGGGGCGGTCAAGGACCAGCCCGGGCACTTCGTCGTCTGCGAGGGCGGCACCTTCTTCCTCGACGAGGTGGGTGAGATGGCGCCGGCCACACAGGTGAAGCTGCTGCGGGCCCTGCAAGAACGGGAGATCATCCCGATCGGGGCCAACGAGGCGGCCAAGATCGACGTGCGCCTGGTGGCCGCCACGAACAGCGACCTGGAGAAGGAGGTCAGCGAGGGCCGCTTCCGCCATGACCTCTTCTACCGGCTCAACGTGATTCCGGTGCGGCTGCCGCCCCTACGCCAGCGCCGCGACGACATCGCGCTCCTGGCCGATCACTTCCTGGCGCGCTTCCCCGGCCCCAATGGCCTCAAGACCCTCTCGCGCGAGGTCATGGACACGCTCATGCGCTACGACTGGCCGGGCAATGTCCGCGAACTCGAGAACGTCATCGAACGGGCGGTCATTCTGAGTGAGGCCGATCTGATCGGTATGGAAGACCTGCCCGAACGGGTGGTGCAGGGACCGACGCGCAAGGGCAGCTTCATTGTCGACACCCCGACGATGAGTCTCGAGGAGCTCGAGAAGGAGTACATCCTCAAGGTGCTCAACCACACCGGCTGGCAGAAGAAGCGTGCCGCCGAGATCCTGGGCATCAATGCCTCGACCCTCTACCGGAAGCTGGTCAGCTACGACATGACCGATAAGCAATCCGACCGCGGGCCGCAGGCCGAGGCCGAGGCGGCCTGATGCATGCAGACTGCACGTCTGGACGCCTGCGTTCGCAGATTGCAGCGAGCGTTCGCAACTTGAACACCCCGCTTGCAGACTGCATCGCCGGCGCGCCGAACCGAGGGGTCGAGAGGGGGATCGCCGGGAGGGTGCGAACGTTCCAATCCTTTGAAACGACTGCATTTAGAAATTGCCTTCTGTGCCGGCCGGTGCTGGCACGGGGACTGCATACAAAAGGGCAAGAACGGTTGTCTGAGCGGAGTGTGGTCGACCTCACACGAAGCCGCCAGACGGCCACGTGTGAGGTACCACGAAGAGGAGGTGTTTGAGATGTTCCGCAGTAACAAGGGTTTCACCCTCATCGAGCTCATGATCGTTGTGGTCATCATTGGCATTCTGGCAGCGATCGCGATTCCCAACTACATCTCCATGACCAATCGGGCCAAGGAAGGTAGTGTCAAGGCCAATGCGCACTCGCTGCAGCTGGTGGTCGAGGACTACAGTGTCCGCAACGGGGCGACCTATCCCGCACTGGCCGACATCGTGGCCGCTCTGTTCCCCGGAGGCGTCTTCCCGACGAATCCGTTCACCGGCGCTCCCTGTGGTATCGCGGCTCCTGGTTTCAGCCAGGGCGACCTTGGGTATGCACTGGCGGCGGGCGTCTACGATGTCGAAGGCTACGGTGAGACCGCTGTGGTGATCACCCTGAGCAACGGTTAGTCCCCCGCACTCGTTGGTCTGACGGGCCAGGCCCCCCTCGAGGGGCCTGGCCCTTTTTCGTGCCGCGGATTCAAGCCGCCCGCCTCGGCGGCCGATCATAGAGGGCAGCGGCTCGCCGGTCCGTTCGGGGCTGAGGCCGAGATGCACGGCCGGCGATCGAGCCGGGCATGGGGGTCGAGATGCAAGGGCCGGCGATCGGGCCGGGCATGAGACCGAGATGCACGGCCGGCGCTCGGGCCGGGCCTGAGTTCAGGGATACGGAGTGATCCCGGCGGGCCTGCCGGGCAGCTCCGGCCAGGCCTACTCCAACTGGGGGAGACGAGTTCATGCGTGGCGCCTCGCGCGGATACACCCTGCTCGAGCTGGGGGTGGTGATTCTGGTGACGGCCATCGTGGTATCGCTGGCGCTTCCGCAATTCGTGAACCGGCGAGACCGGGAGCGCGAGTTCCAGGTGCGACAGAACGCGCGCACGGTGCAACGGGTGGTCGAGGACTGGGCCGCCGCGCATGACGGCGCCATGCCGGAGCTGGGCGACCTGGCCCCGGGGCTCTTTCCCCGCGACGTCTATCCGCCCAATCCGTTCACGGGCGAACCGTCGGTGATCGGACCGCCGGAGTGGCGCCCCGGCAACATCGGTTACAGCACCGACGGTCGCATCTACACGGTGGAGGGCTATGGGGCTGACGGCATTGTCATCACCCTCACCAACGGCTGAGGGGACGCGAGGAACGCGCATGACAACGATCGAGCAGGATGTGGTTCGCTTCGAAGGCGTTGCCAAGACCTTCCGAACCGGGCTGCGCCGGAGGCCTGTGCCCGTGCTGCGGGATGTCTCGCTCCGCGTGGCGCCGGGCGAGGTGTTTGCCCTGCTGGGGCCGAATGGCGCGGGCAAGACCACGCTGATGAAGCTACTCCTGGGCCTGGTGCGGCCCGACGGCGGGCGGGGCAGCGTGCTCGGCTACCCGCTCGGCGACCGGCGGGCCCGGGCGCGCGTCGGCTACCAGCCCGAGCAACCCTACCTGTACCCCGCGCTCACCGTGGACGAGACGCTCGACTTCATGGCCGGCTTGTGCGAGCTGCCGGCGGCCGCGCGCCGCGCCCGCCGGATGGAGGTCATCGAGCTATGCGGCCTCGAAGGCCGTCGCCGGCAGAGAGTCCGCAAGCTCTCGCGCGGATGGCTGCAGCGCGTGACCCTGGCCGCCGCGCTTCTGGCGGACCCGCAGCTGCTCTTGCTCGATGAACCGCTGGGCGGCCTGGACCCCGAGGCGCGGGCGGCGACGAAGGACCTCATCCGGCGTCTTCGGACGGAAGGGAAGACCGTCTGGCTGAACTCGCACGTACTTCCGGACGTGGAATCCCTGGCCGATCGGGTGGCGCTGCTGGCCGACGGCCGGATTCTGGCGCACGGCAGCCTGGACGAGCTGTTGCGGGAGGATCAGGGCCGGGTGAGGATCATCTACCGGGGCCGGCGCGTCACGGCCCCACCCGGCGTGCTCGCGCGGACGCTTCGCCCCGGAGAAGAGGCCTGGGAGGTGCCCGCGCAGGCAAAGACGGATGTGTCGGCCGCGCTGGGCCGGCTGCTTGGCGAGGGCGCGCCGATCGTGGCGGTCTCCCCGGAACGCGAGGGTCTCGAACGTTTCTTCGAACGGGTCATCCGCGAGAACCAGGACACCAACAGCGCGCGCCGCGCGGCGTAGGAGGTTGGCGATGACAGCCATCTGGTCGTTGGCCCGGCACACCATTCTGGACGCGATGCGCGAGAAGGCCTTCCTGGCGCTGGTGGGCTTCGCAATCCTGCTCCTGGGGGCCTCGCGCCTTCTGGCGCCGCTGGCTCTGGGAGAAGGCTATCGCCTCACCGTCGATCTCGGACTGGGCGGCATCGCCTTGATCGGCTTTGTGCTCCTGGTCGTGCTGGGCACCCGCATGGTGCACCGCGAGATCGATCGCAAGACGATTCTGATCCTGCTCGCCAAGCCGCTCCGGCGCGAGGCGTTCGTCGTGGGGAAGTTTCTGGGCCTGGCCGGGGTGGTGGGTCTCAGCGTGGCGGTCATGGTACTCCTGCTGGCCGCGGTCATGGCCGTCTCCGGATACCCGCTGACCTTCGCGCTTCTGGCGGCCGGGTACTACGCCTGGCTCGAACTCGTGGTCATGGCCGCTCTGACGATGCTTCTGACCTGCTTTACGAGCCCGGTGCTGGCAACCTTCTTTCTGCTGGGCTTGTTCGTCACCGGTCACCTTGCCGGCAGCCTGCTCGAGTTCGCCGAGATGCTGCCGGGGGCGATAGCCGCCGGAGTGTTGGAAGGGGTCTTCCTTGTCGTCCCCCGTCTTGACCTCTTCAGCCACACCCTCGAGGTCATCCACCGCCAGGCGGTGGCGCCTGAGCCCTTGATGTGGGCCACCCTCTATGCGCTGGTCTACAGCGCGGCCGTGCTGGTGGTGGCCAGTTTCGTGTTTCGGCGGCGCGAGTTTTCGTAGACACCAACACCCGGGCCGCGCGGCCGGGTAGCGCAGAAGGTAGGGATGATGCGGAGCCCGCTACACAAGCAGCCGAGCAAGACAGCGCACCTACACGCCCTCGCCTACCTCGCGCTGGCCGTCGTCTTGTTGACCGCGGCGATTCCACTGCGTGAAGCGCTGGCGGGTGCGCGCACTCCGATCCGCGATCAGAGTGAGCTGGCGCTCTTCCCCTCCGGACAATGGCTGCGGGAGCTGAGCCTCGGCCACCCGCAGTTGCTGGCCGACCTGGCCTGGTTGGAGGCGATTCAGTACTATGGCAAGCATCGGCAGACCGACCGGCGCTACCAGCTGTCGCCGCACCTGTTCTTCACGCTCACCGACGCCGATCCGCAGTTCGAAAACGCCTACCTGTTTGCCGCCCTGGTCATGTCGGAGGGCGGGTACCTGGAGCAGGCCGAGGAGCTGTTGCAGCGTGGGGTCGATCGCAATCCAGGCTCATGGAAACTGCGCTTCGAACTCGGCTTCTTCCAGTACGTGGCACTGAAGGACTACCGGTCCGCGGCGGGCAACTTCTACAACGCCGCTCACCTCGAGGGCGCGGCGCCCTACGCCCACCGGTTCGCGGCGGCGGCCTACGAGAAGGCGGGCGACCCGGAGACGGCCAAGGTGCTGTGGAGTTTGTTGGCCGAGACCAGCGACAATGAGGAAATCAGGCGCATGGCGTCCGAGCGCCTTGCGGACCTGGAGCCGGGCGAGGCGCGCTAGCTGCCAGGAAAGGACGGTTGCATGACTGCCGAGTGGATCTATGAAGCACTCCAGGGCCAGTGGTGGGGCTGGGCACTCGTGGCCTGGCTGGGCGCTGCCCTGGGCAGCTTTCTCAACGTCGTCATCTACCGGCTTCCGCGCGGACTCTCCGTGGTTCATCCACCATCTCACTGTCCGGCCTGTGCAAGGCGCGTGCGTCCGTGGGAGAATGTTCCCCTGGTGAGCTTCCTCTTCCTGCGCGGTCGGTGCCGAGGGTGCGGGACGCGGATTCCGTGGCGCTATCCGGTGGTGGAAGCCGCCGGTGGCCTGCTGACCGTGCTGGCCTTCGCGCATGGGGGCACCGCTTGGGCGGCGCTGCTCTGGATGGTCTTCGTGCTGGCTCTCTTGGCCGTCGTCTTCATCGACTACGACCACCGCATCATCCCCGACAGCATCACGATTCCCGGCACCGTCCTGGGGTTGACCTGGGCGCTCCTGGGGCCGCCCTCGCTAGGGGATGCGCTCCTGGGTGTGCTGGCCGGCGGGGGTGGGCTCTTGGCCGTGGCCTACGGGTACCAGCTGGCGACCGGGCGGGAGGGCCTGGGCATGGGTGACGTCAAGCTCATGGCCATGGTGGGTGCGTTCCTGGGCTGGCAGGGAGCACTGGGCACCATCCTGTGCGGATCGTTCGTGGGCTCGATCGTGGGCGTGGGCCTCATGCTGGCGGGGCGCGGCAGCCGCCAGACCGCATTGCCATTTGGGACCTTTCTTGCCCCTGCAGCTTGGATTGTGCTCTTTGCCGGGAACATTTTGTGGGATACGTACTTGCGTCTCTTCCCCCTCTCCTGATTTCTCAAGAGATTCCTCTCACCAACCTCCTATGCGCTCAGGAAGCCCTTTTTGGGGGTCGATATCAACCTTAGATCGCGATCCCGTGGCTCAGCCGTGAGCCGCATCCCCCATAACCTGGGCGCGAGGAGGCAGACCAGGTGTTCAACAAACGCAAGAAGACAACCGTCGGGCTCGACATCGGCGCCAGTGCCATCAAGGTCGTCGAAATCGAGCGTCAGGGCAACGAGTACCACCTCCTGAACTACGGGGTGGCCCCGCTGGATCCGGAGACGATCGTCGACGGCGAAATCATGGACCGCCAGATGGTCGTCGAGATGATCCAGAACCTGTTCGAGTCACGCGGCATCCGCCGCCGCCGGGTGATTGCCGGCATTCACGGCCGTGGGGTGATCGTCAAGAAGATCGTCATGGAGCGTCTTCCGGAAGAGGCCGCCGCCGAGGCGATCTACTGGGAAGCCGAGCAGCACATTCCCTACGACATCAACGACGTCTCGATCGACTACGAAATCCTTCCCGCCGACATCGGTCCGAACCAGATGCAGGTCTTGCTCGTGGCGGCGAAGCGCGACCTGATTCTGAACCTGGCCGACATCATCCGCGAGGCCGGACTGGCCCCGGAGGTGATCGACGTCAACTCGTTCGCGATTCAGAACGTGGTGGAGACCGCGCACGACCTGCGGCCCGAGGAACTGGCCGTATTGCTCGATCTCGGCGCAGAGATCACGAACGTGAACATCATCCGCGATGGCGTGCCGCTCTACACGCAGGATCTATCGGTTGGGATCAACACGGTGGTGCGCACCATTCAGAAGCGGTTCCAGGTGAGCCGCGAGGAAGCGGTGCAGGCGCTGCAGGCCGCAGGCGGGAAGCTCGAGGTCGCCCCCATGATAGAGAGCTTCTGCAAGGACATCGCCCAGAGCCTGGAGAAGTCGGCTACCTACCTACGGACCTCCGGGGAAGCTGAGCAACTGGACCGGATCTTCCTCTCGGGTGGCGGAGCGCGCATTCCAGGCTTCGTGGAAGCCTTGACCCAGGTGCAGCCTCTGCCGGTCGAGACGATCAATCCGCTGCGCCGGCTGCGCTACCTACCGGAGATCTTCCAAGGATCGGATCCCCAGGACATCGCCCCGCAGCTGGCTGTTGGGGTTGGGCTGGCGCTCAGAAAGGGGGCTTGAGGTGATTAGCGTCAACCTCCTGCCGAAAGAGGAGCGGACCGAGGAACGACAGCTGGTCCAGGCTCCCCGGAAGAACTTCCTTTTGCCGTTGGCGGCGATCGTCGCGCTGGTGGTGCCTCTGACCGCGTTGCACCTGATTCAGGCCAGCAAGATTCAGAGCTTGCGCAACGATGTCATGGTGGCCCAGCAGGAAAGCCAGCGGCTGAAGCCGCAGATCGAGCGCATCAATCAGCTCATGCAGAAGCGCGAGGAACTGAACCTGCGACTGAATCTGGTCCGAGACCTGAATCGCGAGCGTACGATGCAAGTGCAGCTGCTCGACGAGCTGTCCATGCAGATTCCGGAGCATCTTTGGCTGACCAAACTGCAGCAGACCTCTCCAGCGTCCTACGTCCTCGAGGGGGTGACCTTCTCGAACCTCGTCGTGGCGGACCTGATGAGCAGGCTGGAGGCAACCGACCTCTACGGCCAGGTGGACCTGTCGGTAGCCGAACGCAAGCAGATCGATGGCGAGCCGGTCATGACCTTCACCCTGACCACCCGGGTCACCAGGTAGGCGACCGTCCGGGAGCAGGAGGGAGCAACGGATGGACATCAACGATCCCAAGACAGCCAAGCTGCTCTTCCTGGGCATCGGCGTAGCGGCGATTCTGTACCTGAACTTCTTCACCGCCCTGGTTCCCTTCTCCTACAAAGCCCAGGCGGCCGAGCTCGGCGAGCTGCGCGGCCAGTACGAGAAGGTGAGTCTGGAAGTGAACCGGGCGCGGCAATCGATGAAGCACCTGCCGCACCTGGAGGCCGAGTTCGAGGCCCTACAGAGCAAGTGGGAGGAGGCCAATCAACTCCTGCCCAGTGACAAGCAGATCATCAGCCTGTTCCGGGAGGTGTCCTTCCGAGGCCAGAGCTGCGGTGTCGACTTCGTCTTGTTTCAGCCGGCCGGGACGGTGAGCGGTGACTTCTACCGTGAGAACCTGCTGAACATCAAAGTCGACGGGGGGTATCACCAGATCGCCTCGTTCCTGAACGAGGTCGCGGCGATGACCCGGATCATCAACGTGCGCGACCTGGCGATCGAACAGCTGCCGCCGCGCGATAACCCGAACTTCCCGGCCCGCGCGAGCTTCACGGCAGTGGCCTACACACTGGGCGGCGCTCCCGCGGGCGAGGCGCCGCCCGGCGAGGCGCCGCCCGGCGACGCCCCGGCCTCGCGGGGCGTGGCGGCAAAGGTCCAGGGACGCCAGAGTCACTCGGGCGGACAGGGAGGTAGCGAAGAATGAGACTGGCGTACGCGATGGGCCTCCTGGTCCTGTTGACGGGACTCGCGGGGGCGCAAGAGGGCCAAACGAAGGCGCCGGACGAAGGCGCCGCGGCGGGGGACTCACTGCTTCTGGATGTGGGCGAGGTACTCGACGATTTCCTGTCCCCTGAACCGTACTTCTACCAAAGCAGCGCGCTGCGCGATCCGTTTGCGGCGCTGCTGGTCGCCGGCGGAGAAGAGGTCGCCGATGGCCCGCTGGAGGTCGACGATCTGATCGTCGTCGGCATTTTGTGGGGCGCGAATGACCGCTTTGCGCTCGTGCAGACGGTCGGCGGCAAGAACATGATCCTGAGACAGGGCGACCGGATCAGCAACGGTCGGGTCGTGGCGGTGAGCCTGGATGGTATCACCGTGAGGGTGAGCCACTACGGAGTGGCCAAGACGGTGACCCTTCCGGTTACCTCGGGGGTGGAGGACAAAGATGAACGCTAGGACAGGGATGTGCAGCGGCTTGACCTGCTTGGTGCTCGCGGGGCTGCTGATCGCGGCGCCCGGCGCCCAGAGCGGTGGAGAACCGGTCGAACTGGCGGGCGCCGACTACGCCTGCGAGAGCGAGGTGGGCACACTCAGCCTGCAAGCCGAAAACGATCTGACCTTCGACGTGTTCGCGATGCGGGATCCGTACCGCGTCGTTTTGGATCTGGTGGGGGTGAAGGCACCCTGGAAGGTGACGGCTCCGGACGATGACCCGCTGGTGGCGGATCTGCGCTGCTCGCTATGGAAGGACACGCCGACTGAATCGATCGTGCGCTATGTCCTCGAGACACGGGCGGAGGTCGAATTCACGGTCGAGCGCAGCGGGGATGGCCTGGCGCTGGTCGTGTGGAGCGAAGCGTCTGACGGCGAGGCAACCGAACCGCAAGATCCCGGCACGGCGGATTCGGCCGAGGCCCAGGAAACCTCTCAATCACCGGGGCCAGGTGGGGACGCGGAGTCGTGGGGTCCGATGCTGGTGCCTTTCGGCCCGTCCGCGGAACCCGCCGCGGAACGCGCCCCTGAACCCGCTGCGGAACCCGCCGTGGAAGCCGCCATGGTCGGTGACGTTCCTCCCGAGGAGGGGACCGGCAACCAGATCGAGGCTCCGCCCGAATGGTTCGCGGAGATCGAGTCTGGCCTGGAGACCGAGGAGGAGCCGGCGGGCTCCAATGTGAATTCAGACGAGTCGATTTGGCCAGACCCTGGTGTCGAAGAGCTGGCCTGGTCGGAACCCATCCCTGGGGATGACGAGGGGGACTGGTCGGACGAGGGTTGCCCCGAGGTATGGGGCGATGAACTCATCCTGGCCGCGGGCGGCACAGATCCGCTGACGGTTTTCGCCGAAGGCGAGCAGGCCGCGGCGCCTCCCGAGGAGGACTGGACCGGCGGCGACCAGTGGGTGGCCACCCGCACCGAGGACACTGGCTGGAGCGCGCCCTTCGACCAGGTCGCGCCCACGCCGGCCCCGCCGGGGGACGTTCCCGCGGCTTCGTCCCCGGAGGCTGCGGCCGCCCCCGATGAGATCGACCTGACCGATGAAGCGGCTCACTACGATCCTTACGAGAAGCTGATTGCCCGGCACCGCCCCGGAGCGGTCAAACGAGCGCATGAGACCTGGCTCGACAAGCGCCCCCGCCACGACGACGCCCCCGACTTCGGAACCGGCGGCAGCGGCGGATTCGGCCAAGCAGCCAGTTCGGCGCCGGCGATGTCGCTGGATGTGCAAGGGGCGGATGTCCACGCCGTGCTGCGCTCGATCGCCGAGTACGCCGGCGTGAATATCGTGGCCGACACCAATGTCAAGGGTGCCATCACCCTGCGGGCCCTGGATCTGCCCTGGTACGAGATGCTCGACGCGGTCTGCCGATCCCTGGGCCTGGTCGCCATGGACCACGGTTCGGTGATTCGCGTGGCCACCGAACGCACCGCTCAGGAAGAATCCTTGGCCCGGGAATCAGCGGCCCGGAAGCAGGAAGACCTGATGCCCCTGGAGACGGCGATCGTGACGCTGCGCTACGCCAACGCCGACGAACTCAAGACGGTTGTCGAAGCCATGCGGACGGGCCGTGGATCGGTGGAGATCGACGAACGAACCAACTCCCTCATCGTCACCGACATCGCGCCGCGACTCGAGGAACTTCAGTACACGCTGAAGGACCTCGACACCCAGACGCTGCAGATCGAGATCACGGCCGAGCTGGTCGATGTGGATGCCACCATGTCCCGGCAGCTGGGCATCGCCTGGGGGCTCAGCAACCTCCACTCGGTCGATTCGAACGCGTCCGGATCGGTGAGCATGACGGCCGACGACGTGGTCGGCACGGCCGGGAACGTCCAGGTGGGCGTCCTGCGGTCTTTCGGTGAAGTGCAGGCGCGCATTCAGGCTCTGGCCACCGACAACAAGGCCGATATCATCTCCACGCCGCGGATCACGACGGTCAACAACCGCATGGCGCGGATCCTGGTGGGCAAGGAGGTGCCGGTCATTACCATGGACGAAGCGGGCAACGCCATCACCGAGTACAAGCAGGTCGGGATCGCGTTGGAAGTGACGCCGCACGTCAACTCGGACGAAGAGATCACCTTGGACATCCATCCGGAGATCAGCGACCTGTCACAGGAAGCCACCGTCCAGGGCGGCGTGGTCTTCAACACAACCGAAGCCGACACGCGGGTCATGGTCAGCAATGGCGAGACCGCCGTGATCGGCGGATTGCTCAACACGCGCAAGACGAAATTCGAACGCGGGGTGCCGATACTGAAGAACGTGCCGGTGCTGGGATACCTCTTCCGGTCTAGTGATGAGCAAGACGACAAGCGAGAGCTCTTGATCTTCGTGACGCCGCGTATCGTCGTCGCTGACAAGCACTAGAAGCCGCTCAGGCGCAGGGAAGCGAACGGCCGTGGGCCGGGGAACGTTCCCCGGGGCCCACGGCCGTTCTGCGTCCGCTCGGGCAACCGGCAGCCTACAGCTGCGGGAATGCGTGGACCCGGAAGTCGTCGTAGTAGGCCTTCGTCGCGTAGGTCCGGAAGCCGATCTGTCCGCTGGGCTCCATGTTGTAGTCGGTGATGCTCAAGACCTGCTGGCAGTCCAGGTAGGCATTGATGGTCTGCCCGGAAACCTCCACCTTCAGATGGTACCAGACGTTGTTCGAGAGCGAGACGCTGGTCTCGGCCGTGGTGGTGTAGTATCCGTTGCTGAAGCGGCCGAGACGAACGATATTGTTGCTGGTCTTGAGGCCGAGCATGTACCAGTCGCCCGAGCCCACATCGCCGCGGAAGAGGATGTACGGCGTCTGGCTATAGACGCACTTGACCTTGGCTTCGAAGACAAAGTCCGTATAGGTGCCCGGAGACAGGATGATGCAAGACGAGCTCGTGGAACTCTGATAGAGTTCGCCGCCATCAACCCACCAGCTTCCGCTGACGATGTTCCAGTCGCTGACGCTGCCGTCGTCGAAATCGTCGAAGCCGAGGCCGTCCTGAACAGTACGCGGATCGGTGCTGCAGATGCCGCCCGTGCTGCCGCGCACGTCCAGGGTGAGCGACTTGCCCACCATCGAGCCATCGAACAGGAGGGCGACCGGCAAGCCATCTTCCTCATCAGCGCTGGTCGGGATCTCGAAGTCGCTGACGTCGATCTCGACCCCGCTGGGCTGTTCCCCTGCAGGCCCACTGCCGACCGAACCGTCGGAATGCCAGACACAGACCAGGGGACGACCGGCCCAGATCTGACTGAGCCACCCGTCGTCGCTCCAGTTGGGAATCATGCTCTGGACCGTCTCGCCGCCGCCGCTCAAGGTGTAGAGTTCCAGGCGGACGTCGGCGTTATACGCCGGCGTGTTCATCACCGCCGGGCAGGCCACTTCGACATCGCAGGCCATGCACTCGGTCGTGGTCACATCCTCGGGCGACAGGCCGCTTTCGTTGAAAGGCTCGCAGGTGTCGATGGCCGAGACCTTCACGGCATACCCCTGGCAGGGGGACAGTCCGGTCAAGGAGATACGGCAGGAATCCCCCTGGGTCACCTCGGCTGCGCTGAACTCGATCGGGCTCGTGCCCTCCACGGCCTCGGTGCCATTGTAAGGACCGCCGGGAGTCGTGCCATAATAGAGTCGGTACCCGTAGAGGTCGCAGTCGACGGTGTTGGTCGGCCAGGCGACGTCGATGCGCTCATCCATGCCGATGGCGCTGACCGACGGGGGCGTCATCGGAGGCTCGGGATCGCAGGGCTCGGCCGTATCGACGGTGACCTGATTGTAGGCGCAAAGCTCACCAAGTTGGGGACAGAGATCGAAGGCGGCCACGTTGATGTAGTAGGTCGTACAGGTCGCCAGCCCCGCGAGGTAGTACTCGGTCATGTCGCCGCCGTAGTCGACGTAGGTGCCGGTTCCGTAGGGTTCGGTACTGTAGTAGATACGGTAGCCGCTGATCTCATCGGTCGGCAGGGCGCTCCCGTCCTGGCGCGTGGAGGGCTGCGACCACATGACGTGCAGCTCTCCGTTGTTCTCGGTGGGGTAGGCCATCAAAGCGCCGATGCAAGCCGGGGCGGCCGGACTGGTGAGGGAGATCTCGGCGCTGGGCGCACCCTCGTTCGAGCAGACCGTGGCCGTGACGACGAAGTAGTAGGTCGTGCAATCGGCCATGGTGGAATCGACGAGCCAGGTTTGCGCCTGCACCGTGCCCACGCGCAGGGCCGGATCCGGGGTGACGCCAGGGCTCGTGTCACGGTAGAGGTGGTAGAAGACCGGGGTCGTGATCAGCTCGCCGCCGGTGAACTCGGTGACCGAACTCCACTCGAGCCGCGCGCCGGCGCCGTGGGGATTGGCCCCCCCGGTGAAGCCCTCGGGAGCCTTGGGCGCCAAAGGGCTGTTCAGGTCGATGTTGTCCATGCCCATATGGCTCTCGACACCCGACCGGCTGGTGCAGGTCACCCCCAGGTAGTAGGTGTGGCCGCCGATCAGGTTCGAGACCGTCCACTCGTTGATCGTCCGTGCCACCCGGGAGTAGAGCGACATCGAGTCGATGTGGGTGCCGAAGTAGATGGTGAAGTGACTGATGTCACTGAGTTCCAGCGGGGTCCCATCGGTATTGGTCGTGGGCGTCGTCCACGGCACCGTCACGCTCTGGCAATCGGGCAGACTCAACGGCCCCACCGCGGGGGTCGAGGGCCGGCTGCGCGCTGGCGTCAGGGGCAGATTCCGGGGGTAGATCGTGGTCGAGAGCATCTGTTCCATGTACTCACCCGTGCGCCGGTGGGCGCGGGGCTCCACGGCCACCACCTCGATCATCACCTCACCGACGAGTTCGGGTTGGGCGACCGGGTTGTTGGCCATTTCCACCCCGGCGCCGTTGAAGTAGCGCAGGAGAAGGCCATCCGGGGCTCGGATGCCGTAGGATTGCGGCTCGGACCAGAGCAGAACACCCCCAGAGTCGGAGACTGTTTTCATCAACACGGTGTCGTTGGGATTGGGCGTATCGGGATCGCCGTCGGGGCTCAGGAAGTATTTGATCATCTCCGCCCCGGGCGTATCCGGGTCCACGTCGGCGACGAAGGTGATCGAATCCTCACAGGCCTGCTGGATGGATGGCTGGGTAGGATCCTTGCCATAGCTCACGTGCCGGAAGTCGTCAGCCAGCTTCTCGAGCGCGGCACGGGCATTCTGCTGCATCTCGATCGTGATCTTCTGCTGATCGTAGGACTCGCGGCTCGTGATGAGCACCTGCGTGAGACCGATCGTGACCATCCCCAGGATCACGAGCACGACCATCATCTCGACGAGGGTAAACCCCCGGCAGAGCGAATCTAGTGGCCTGGCCCGCATCATAGTGTCCCCCTTCTGCTGGTTCCCCCTGGGCGGCGGCGCGCACGCGGTCGTTGACCGGGCGCGCGACACCGCTAGAGCAAGACTCGTATCCGCCCGGTGCGCACCAGGCTCACCCGGGCGGTGTCGCCGTGGGCATTGGTGAAGGTCAATCGAACGGGCGAATCCGCGTCGGCCACGGTGCCCTGCGGCTCGAGCACGATGTCGACGTTCGACGCGTTCCCGCCACACTCGGAGGCGAGACTGACGGCGGCGTCCCAGGTCTTCGGGTCGGCCGGGTCATTGACCCAGCTTCCCGAATCGCGCCGCTGGACCACGAAGCTGTGGCCGCCCGGGTTCAGCGTCACCTTGTACTGCGTCCGCTTCGCCAGCGCCTTCTGGCGCGCCAGGGCGAAGGCGCGGTGGAAGTCGTAGGCCACCGACTCGACCTTGTCGCGCCGGCCCATACGCGTGAAGTTCGGCACGGCGATGGTCAGCATGATGCCCATGACGACCAGAACGATCATGAGCTCGGTCAGGCTGAAGCCGCGCGCGCCGGCCGGGCGCGCTTCCAGCCTCCGGGTCACCAGGCGAACGTCTCGCGGGTTGAGCATGGGCTGCATGGGTGACTCCTCTACGGTTAGTTGGGCAGGTAGTAGGCCAGGTCGTGTTCGGTCTCGAAGATCTCGGTCCAGCTCACGTCCTTCCACAGGTTCAATGGCACCGGGAAGCAGGGCGGCGGGAACTCGGTGACATCCAGGTCGTAGTTGTAGCGCCGCGTCGGGCCATCGGCGTTGGCCAAGACGCCGGAGTTGTTCCACGGTGCCGCGCTGCCGCCGTTGTAGGTAATGATGGGACCGTTGATGTTCAGTACCCAGGTGTCGGAGGTGATGTTGAGTTCGTCCCAACCGGCGCCCGGAGTCGGATCGTTGTTGTAGGGCGTCTCGCCGCTGACGCCATCCAGATCGAGGTCGAGCGGACCCGGACCGCCGGTCGGATGGTAGCTCTCGTAGGTGGAGGTGCATCGCCAGTTCTTGTTGCATGACATGAGCGCCGCGTCGATCTGCAGTACCCGGGGCGTGTAGCGATCGATATAGACGTAGTCGTAGGCGATCAGCCCAACGTTGACCGGGTCGCCGGATCCGTCGGGCTGCTCGGTCACCGGGTCGAACCCCGTGTGGCCGGTGCGGATGTTGTTGGTGACCAGGATATCGTCGCTGGCAAACACCGACAGGCTGCGGGCACTCTTGCCGTCGAGGGCGCCCTCGATGGGCGCGTCGCCGTCGAAGAAGATGATGCCATTGAACTCCGAGGCCCGCAGCATGGCGCCGGTGACGCCGTGATCGACGGCGACCTGGTCGTAGGTGATTACCGTGTCGCCGGGTGCCAGCGTGGTGTTGCAGAAGTCGAACTGGCCGAAGTCGAGCGGGCCCGAGCCGATTCCCAGAGGATCCACCCCGCCACCGATGTTGACGTAGATGCCCACCTCGCCGATTTTTTCGCAGTCGCATTCGGCGGCGAGTCCCTTGGCCATGTTGCGGGTCAACGGGAAATCGGCCGAGTTCTGCAGATCGATTTCCTCGGCGCCGGTGACATAGCCGCGATGGAAAATGCCGCTGTTGGCGTTGGGAATGCTGCCCACGGCCGCGACGAACTCGAGGAACTGCACGGCCTCGGCGCCGCATCCGGTCGCCACGCCCAGGTCGCCGCCGACGTAGACCTCGCCCGTGAGCACCGCTCCGCAGCTGTAGTTGGTCCCGGCCGCGGCGACGAAGCGAGCGTATTTCAGGAAGCTGTCGTGGACGATCTCGGCCTTGACCCGCCGGACGGTGCCGTTGTAGCGGCCCTCGGCCACGATGGTGTAGCCGTTGGCCCGGTAGGCGGCAATGCCGAAGCCGGCGATGTCGCTCGCCTCCGCCTTGACCTCGTAGGTGCCGCCCCAGGAGAGCGTGTCGGCCAGCGCGAAGTCGGGCCGGCCGTCGCCGTCGCTGTCCTCGATCTGGGCGGTCATGTCCTGGACCGTGCGCTTCCCGAACGCCAGACCCGTTTCGGCCGCGGCCAGGGCGCGCAGGCTGTCACGATAGTAGCCCGAGGTCCGGCGCTCGGCGACCGAGGTGAGCACCATCGTGGTGCCGATCATCGACAGCGAGCCCAGGATCAGAAGCGCCATCAAGAGCGCCGATCCCTTCTGCCCGTCGCTCCCGCGGGCAGCCCGAGGGCGCCGCGGGTGGATTCTCTGGTTCAGCTCACGAATGCTCATGATATCCCCCGTCAGATGCCCACCTTGGAGACCGCGAAACGCATATCGATCGACCGGGTTTCCCCGTTCTCCTCCCAGGAGATCGTGATCACCACGGTCACCATGCCTTCGGTGATGTCTGCGTCTTGGGTGTGGTCGAGAACACTGACCTCGCCGCGACCGCTGGACCCGAGTTGCTGGGTGAGGTGATCGGCCCATAACTGGCAGGGAAGGGTGATGGAGCCGGGGTTATCGGTATCGACGCCGTTGAAGATCGTGATCAGGTCGTCGTAGTTATCGCTCATGATCTTCTCGCGAATCTCCTCGGCCAGGGACACCGCCGTCGTCTCGGCGCGCCCGTAGTAGGCGTGGCGCTGCGAGAAGATGAACATGCGGCCGACCGAGAGAATGCCGACCGACAGGATCGTCAGGGCGATCAACATCTCGGTCATCGTGAACCCGGCGCAAGAGCGCAGGCGGCGCCGGGTGATGGGTACTGAGTTCATGGCTTCGTTCCCCGCTGGTAGCTGGTGCCCCCCCCCGGCCGGGATACGCCCCGCGGGACGCCCAGCCAAAGTGGCATGGTTCATCACTTCTATTGCCTGCACATCGCATTCCCCGTGGCTCCGTGGTTGGTTGGCTCGAGCCAGTGCGATAACGTATGGAAAGGCAGTGGCATGCGGCGCTGACTACAGATAGGATTTCAACGACGTCCCGGCCGCCGGACGGCCGGAGGGGGGTGAGCGACACGCAGTCTGCACGCTCGCGAGTGCAGACTGCCCACGGGCGAGGTGGCCGAAACCGGCCAGCGCCGGCTCGCCAGGTGGGGGACACTAGGGGGCGGAAAGATGCGCCCCGATGCGGACCGGGACGGGCGCGGGAATTGGCGCGCGCGACTCGATCTGCTAGATTCGTACGGTTCGGTTGCGGATAGGGGTAGGGAGGACTCGATGTTCGGGGTGGGAACCCAGGAACTGCTGGTCATCTTGCTGGCGGCACTCCTGCTCTTCGGTGGGAAGAGAATCCCGGAGATCGCCCGTTCCCTGGGCAAGGCGATGGGCGATGTCCGCCGGACGATCAACGAAGTCCAGCGCGAGGTCGACCTCGAAATGCTGAAAGACTCGGCGTCGGGGGACGAGCGGCCCCGCCGGTCCGAGCCGCCGTCTCGCCGCAGGCCCCGGACACCGGAACGCGAGGAGGCGACCGGTAGCGCCCCGGAGGCGACGAGCGATGTGCCCGCCGCACCGGAGGCGCCGGAGGCGTCCGAGAAGCAACGCAGACGAGACGAGCCGGCCGGTGGGCCGGACGAGCGATAGGCCGGGGCGGCATGTCCGGCAAGGCCACAGAACCGAGGTTGCGGATCACGGGGGGCACGTGGCGCGGGAAGCGGTTGCGCGTGCCGTCCGGTCTGCATTTGCGACCCACCCAGGGCAAGGTGCGCGAGGCACTCTTCAGCCGGCTGCAGGCATGGATTCCGGAGGCCCGGGTGATCGATCTCTTCGCCGGCAGCGGTGGACTGGGCCTGGAAGCGCTCAGCCGAGGGGCCGGCGCGGTCGTGTTCGTGGAGCGCGATGGTGAGGCTCTTCGCGCGTTGCGGGCCAACATCGCCGCGCTGGGTGTGGAGGCCCGCTGCCGGGTGATCGCCGGGGACGTGTTCGCCTTTCTTCGGGGTGAGCTGGGGGCGGCGGCCGAGGCCGACCTCGTGCTGGCGGACCCGCCCTACGGGGGGTTGGCGGCAGAGTTGGCGGGTGCGCTCGATCATGCGGCCGGGATCGAGTGGTCCCGGGAGGCGATCCGAGCGATCGAGTGCGGCACGATCGATCCGGATTGGACGACCTCGGCCGGATGGCGCCGTTTCCCGGAGCGATCCTACGGGAAGACACGTCTGGTGGTGGAACAGCGTTGTCTTGAAGGGAAGGAGTGAGCATGGCATCCGAGGCGCATTGTAACGTCGGGCTCTTTCCGGGCACGTTCGATCCGGTGACGCGGGGACACCTGGATATCGCCCGGCGCGCGCTCTTGTTGTGCGACCGGCTGTTGATCGCTGTGGCCGATCGCCATCACAAGCAAACGCTCTTCGGCATCGAGGACCGGGTTCGCCTGATCGAAGAAGCGCTGCCGGCGCACCTGCGGGAGAGGGTGACCGTCAAGCCGTTCACGGGCTTGCTCGTGGACTTCGCGAAGCAGGAACGCGTTCGGCTGGTCGTGCGCGGTCTGCGGGTGATCTCGGACTTCGAATACGAGTTTCAGATGGCACTCATGAACAAACGCCTCTGGCCCAACATCGAGACGGTGTTCCTGATGCCGGGTGAAGAGTTCATCTACCTGAACTCGACGCTGGTGAAGGAAGTGGCCCGATGTCACGGCCAGGTCGAGGATTTCGTGACTCCCAACGTTGCCGCCGCGCTCGAGGACTACTTCGACGGGGCACCGTGAGGGAGGCGTCCCCGGCGCACCGGCATGCAGAATGCTATCGGTCGCTAGGGGGTAGGCATCGGAACCGGCAAGCAGCCGACGGGCGCGACGCCCACAGAGAAGCAGAGAGGAGATCTACCTGGATGCCGACCTACGTCTACGAGTGTCAGCGCTGTCAGCATCGATTCGAAGTGCTGCAGAGCATTACCGATCCGCCGCGCAAGCGGTGCCCGAAGTGCCGCGGTGCGGTGCGCCGGGTCGTCATGCCCGGGGGAGGACTGATCTTCCACGGCAGTGGGTTCTACATCACCGACTACAAGCGTAAGGAAGACGCGGCGAAGACGGCCGCCCAGCGAGGAGGCTCCCGGGAGGACCCCGGTGAGAAAGCGAAAAGCAGCGATAGCGGCTCGGGCGAAGGTTCGGGCAAAGGTTCGGGGAAGGGTTCTGGCGAGGGCTCCGGCAAGCCCTCGGGCGAACGCTCGGGAAAGCAGTCCGCTCGGGGCGGAGGCAAGGACTCCGGTCCGGGTGGAGGCAAGGCTTCCGGGGAAGGCAGAGCCTCGCGGAGTGGGGCCTAGCCACCCGGGATAGGTCCAGCCCCCGGCCCCGTCGGCCGCGAGAGGCCGCAAGAGGCCGCAAAAGGACGCGAAAGGACGCGAAAGGCTCCCAACCATGTTCGTCGATGAGTGTACCATTCGGGTCGTGGCCGGCCGGGGAGGCGCGGGCTGCGTCTCCTTCCGGAGGGAGAAGTTTGTTCCCCGCGGAGGACCCGACGGCGGAGATGGAGGTGATGGGGGGTCGGTCTGGCTGCACGTCAACCCGAACCTGCGTACACTGAGCCACTTGCGGCACACCCCGACGTTCCGGGCAGGAAACGGCAAGCCCGGGATGGGTAAACAGATGTTCGGCGCCCGGGGCGAGTCGATCCGGATCGCGGTCCCGCCGGGGACGGTGGTCGTGGATCACGATACTGGTGAGCTGCTGGCCGACGCCGTCGAGCCCGAAGCCGAGGTCCTCCTGGCCAGCGGCGGACGCGGGGGACGAGGCAATGTGCACTTCAAGCGCCCCACCCGCCGGGTTCCGCGGATCGCCGGCCGCGGGACCGGAGGTGAGAGCCGGACGCTGCGGCTTACGCTGCGGCTCCTGGCCGATGTCGGCCTGGTGGGCCTGCCCAACGCCGGCAAGTCCACGCTGTTGGCCCGTCTGTCGAACGCGCGTCCGAAGGTGGCTGACTATCCGTTCACGACGCTGGAGCCCAAGCTCGGGATCGTGGGACTCGATGCCTACCGGACGCTGCTGATGGCGGATCTTCCTGGGCTGATCGAAGGGGCGTCTGAGGGCAAAGGGCTTGGACAGCGCTTCCTGCGGCACATCGAGCGCACGCGGTTTCTGCTGCTTTTGATCGATGCGCTCGACCCCGACCCAGCCGGCGTGTACGCCGTCTTGCGCCGGGAACTGAGCGAGTGGAGCCCTGAACTGGGCCGCCGGTCGTTCCGGGTCTGCTACAGCAAAATCGATCTCTTGGGCACGGAGGCGCGGGCTGCACTGCCGCAGCTGGGCGCGGAACCTCCGCTGACCTTCTCGGCCCACACGGGCGAGGGAATCAAGCGGCTCCTGCACGTGTTGGAGGAGCAGGCCCTCGATACCGGCGATGGGAGTCTGCCAGGCCCGGTTGGCTCCGCGGAGGGTGCCGGCGCCACGGCCGGTTCCTTATGGCGCCCGGTCGAAGCCGGGGCAACCAATGCCGAACTCCCGGCCGAAGACTCCGGCGATGGTGGGACCGTTGTTCGGCCACCCGGTGCTGACGCTGATGAAGAACCACCGACAGGTGCTGACTACCCCTGGCCCCACGGCTGGGTGATTCCCCGGCGCGAAGGCGCCTGGGTGATGGCGACGCCCGATGAGGAGGATGCGTCTTGAACGATCGCAAAGATCTACCCCTGAAGCCCCCTGGTCGCGCTACCGGGAACGAGGGTGCCCAGCTCGAGAGTGCGCGCAACTACGTCGATCGCTTGTGCGGAGAATCGGCCGAGGTCGCCGTTCCGAAACTCATCGAGGTGCTGGGCGATGAGTCCTGGTATCTGCGCGAGCGTGCGGGCGAGGCTCTGGTCGGGTTCGGCGCCCAGGCTGCCCCCGCCGTGGAGATCGCCGCCCGTTCGGGTCTCTGGTACACGCGGGCGGCCTCGCTGCGGGTGCTCGGGCGGTTGGGTCAACCGCGGGGCCTCGCCCTGGTGATCGACCATCTGCAGGACTCCAACCAGACGATCGCCGAGGCCGCCCAGCGGGCGCTCCTCGACTTCTGCGCGCGGGGCAGGGCGCTGGCGGTGGCCAAGCTACTGCATGCGCGCGGGGAGGTATTCCGGGAGAAGGTGCTGGTGCAGCTCCGGCGGCGCGAGCCCGACCGCGCCGACCGGCTCCGGCGGCTGATCGAGTCCAGCGAGTGGATGGGTCCCGAGGGCGCGCTCGAGCGCGACGAACGGGAGCGCGTGATCGAGGAGATCGCCGACGAGGCCTTCGGCGTCGTCTGGGAGAAGCTCGGGCCCGCCGACGAATTGCCCGCACCCAAGCAGCACCTGGTCCGCTACCTGCGCGGGGACGACGGGGAGTGATCGCCGTGACCGGAGCCGGCGGTGGCCGCGGCCCGATGGCGGCGGCGTGCGTCCGCGAAGGGACGGGACGACCGGGCGTGCCCGGGGATCCGATCTATCGCGTCTGCCCGAAGATGGAGGGCTATCCGTCGCGGCTGACCGATCATGAGGAGACCCAGGCGTTGTGGGTCCGGTCGGTCTATCCACCCGAGGAGATCCGCCAGGTTTTGTGGAGGCTTCCCGCGGTGGCGATCGTGGGGGCGCGGGCGGCGAGCGAATCCGGGCTGGCCATCGCGCGCGAGATCGCGTGGGGACTGGCGCGACGTGGCGTCGTCATCGTGAGCGGGCTGGCGCTGGGAATCGACAGCGCAGCCCACGACGGGGCTCTGCTGGGGGGAGGCAAGACGATCGCCGTGCAGGCCCGGGGCCTCGACGGGGTCTACCCGGCCGAACATGCTCGCCTTGCCGCCCGGATCGAGCGGCGCGGGGCACTTCTCTCGGAGTGGCCGGAGGGTACCCCGCCGGATCCGTGGCGCTTCCCCCGCCGCAATCGGCTGATCAGCGCTCTGGCCGATGCGGTGGTCGTCATCGAGGGAAGCGCCCGCAGCGGCGCGTTGCACACCGTACGGTTCGCAGTTGACCAGGGCGTCGACGTCTTCACCGTACCCCGGGATCCGACTCTGCCCGGAAGCGTTCTGCCCCTGCGGCTCATGCGCGACGGCGTGCGCGCGGTAAGCTCGGCCAGTGACATCCTCGCGTTTCTGAACGACGGCCAGGCGGCATGCCAGTTGAGCCTACCCATGCCGGGAACCGGCTCGGAGGCAGCCGCCCCCGGCAGCCGCCCGGCGCTCGATGGTCCTGCTCGAGAGCCGCGGCCGGCCGCATCTGCGGAGCCTTCGCAGCGCGAATGTGTGCGAACCTTCTTCCGCCGTCACCGCTCCGGGACCCTGGAGGCGATGGCGGCCGCGTTTCCGGCCGTTTCGGCGCCGCAATTGCTGGGCGTGCTCATCGAGCTCGAAATCGAGGGCGAGGTGTGGTCTGACGGAAAGGGAAGGTGGCGCGGGAACCATCCGTAGCCGGTGTAGCCATGGCACACTACCGAAGCGATCAGGAAAGGGCCCGCAAGCGGCCGAAGCACTACCTGGAGTACGGGCTCCTGCGCGCGGCCATGATCCTGCTGCAGATGCTGCCGTGGGGAGCGAGCATGTGGGTTGCCCGCCGGCTTGGAGACCTCGCCTTCTCGGGACTGCGGATCCGGCGCGATGTGACGCTGGCGAACCTGCGGGAGGCTTTCGGTGACCGCTACAGCGCCGCCGAGTACGAGGCCATCGCCCACCGCTGTTATCGGAACTTCGCCATGACCTTCATCGAAATCCTCCGATTCGAGCGCCAGACGGTAGCCGATCTGGTCGCCCGCTACGATCTCGTGGGCCGCGAGCATATGCGCGCGGCGCAGGAGCGCGGGAAGGGGATCGTCTATCTCACCGCACACGTCGGTAACTGGGAGCAGTTTGGGGCCGTGATTCGGCATTACGACGCCGACCTCCACGTCATCTCGGGCGACCAGAAGAATCTCTTCGTCGACCGGCTCATCAAGCGGCTGCGTGATCGCGTCGGCATGCAGCAAATTCCGATTGGATCGTCTCTGAAGGCCGTCCTGCGGGTACTGCGCCACAACGGCCGGGTGGCCCTGGTTGCGGATCAGGATGCCGGGCGCGACGGTGTGTTCATTCCCTTCTACGGCCGGCTCGCGTCAACCTCGGTGGGGCCGGCTCGGTTCGCCGTGCGTACTGGCGCGAGCGTGGTGGTTGGCCTCGACGAGCGCAACCCCGACGGCAGCCACCGCGGAACCCTCTATCCACCCATCGTGGCCCGCAGCGACGTCCCGGCCGAGGAGGAGGAGAAGCGCATTCTCCTCGAATACGCGCGCCTCCTCGAAGACTACCTGCGCGAACGGCCCGAAGATTGGTTCTGGATGCACCGGCGCTGGAAAACGAGGCCTCCCGAAGTAGCCGCCGAGAGCCGGGGTAGCGAAACGGGCGGAAGCAAGAGCAACCCTAGTGCCACCGGCGAGGGCGCCGCCGGCTGAAACGCCCCCGACGAAGGCGGCCCCACCGGAGGCGGCACCGACGAAGGCACCACCGACGGAGGCGGCCCCACCGAAGGCACCACCGACGAAGGCACCACCGACGGAGGCGGCACCGACGAAGGCACCACCGACGAAGGCGGCCCCACCGGAGAGGGGATCGGCCATGGTGAGATCGGCGAGGACGAGACCCGTGTAGGGGGCTTCCGCGGAACGACGGAAGGAGGGAAGCCATGAAACTGGTGAGCTTCGGGCCGGCGGGAGCCGAGCGTCCTGGGGTCCTGCTGCCGGACGAGGAGGTCCTGGATCTGGCCGCGGCCTTCCCGCACTGGCCGCGAAGCTGGCGCGGACTGCTGGCCGAGGGATTGCTGCCCGAGATCCGACATGTCGTCGCCGCTGGAGAGTTTGGCTCGGACCATCGCCTGGCTCTCGGTGCCGTGTCCCTGGCTCCGCCGATTCCCGAGCCCAGCAAGATCATCGCCCTCGGGCGCAACTACGCGAGCCACGCCGCCGAACAGAACCGCAAGGTGTCGGAGCGTCCGTTGCTGTTCGCCAAAGCCCCGACCTGCCTGCTGCCGCACGGGGGAACCATCGTGGTGCCGCCCCAGGAATCGAAACCCGACGCCGAGGCCGAGATGGCGTTGATCATCGGGCGGCGGGCGAAGAACGTTCCGGCCAAGGAGGCGCTTGATTGCGTGGCGGCCATCACCGCGTTCAATGACGTCAGCGGACGCGAGGCGCAGTTTGGAGACAAGCTCTGGCTGCGGGGGAAGAGCTACGACACCTTCGGCCCAGCCGGTCCCTGGGCGGTGACCCTGGATGAGGCCGGGGATCCGGACCGGTTGGCGATATCGCTGAAAGTGAACGGCCGGATCTGGCAGCAAGCCACGACGGCGGAGATGATGGTCTCGAGCCGCGAGATCATCGCCTACGTCTCGGCCCAGATGACCCTCCTGCCCGGCGATTTGATTGCGACGGGGACTCCGGCGGGGGTGGGGGTCTTCCAGGACCCGCCCGTCTTCCTGCAGGACGGCGATCGGGTGGAGGTGAGCCTCGAAAACGTGGGTACCCTGGTGAACCGGGTCGCCCGCTAGCGGCCGCGCCGCGATACGATGAGGCACCGATTTTTGCCCCGGGGCAAAAAAGCGGTGCCTCCCTGCGC
>CAZZIF010000005.1:0-8936 GCA_964654025.1 uncultured bacterium | reverse complement strand
ATACGATGAGGCACCGATTTTTGCCCCGGGGCAAAAAAGCGGTGCCTCCCTGCGCAACTCCCTGCGCAACTCCCTGCGCAACTCCTTGCTCGACTCCCTTCGCGGCTCCCTTCGCGGCTCCCTTCGCGGCTCCCTTCGCCGACGGCGGTGGCTAGTCGTAGTACTCCAGACCCAGATGGGTGATCAGATCCTCGCCTTTCAGGTGACGGAGCGTGTTCTTCAGCTTCATGAGCTGGATGAACAGGTCATGCTCCGCATAGATCCCGCGCGCGTGGATGGGGCTCTTGAAGTAGAAGGAGAGCCACTCCTGGATGCCGCTCATCCCAGCGCGAGCAGCCATGTCCAGGAAGAGCGCCAGGTCGAGGACGATCGGCGCGGCCAGGATCGAGTCACGGCACAGGAAGTCGATCTTGATCTGCATCGGGTAGCCCAGCCAGCCGAAGATGTCGATGTTGTCCCAGCCCTCCTTGTTGTCACCGCGGGGCGGATAGTAGTTGATCCGCACCTTGTGGTAGAGGTCCTTGTAGAGCGTGGGGTAGAGCTGCGGCTGCAGGATCGTGTCCAGCACGCCCAGCTTGCTCTCTTCCTTGGTCTTGAAGGACTCGGGATCGTCCAGCACCTCGCCGTCGCGGTTGCCGAGGATGTTGGTTGAAAACCAGCCCGAGAGGCCGATCAGGCGCGCCTTGAAGCCCGGCGCGAGGATCGTCTTCATGAGCGTCTGCCCCGTCTTGAAGTCCTTGCCGCCCAGCGGTGAGCCGGTCTGTTTCGCCAGTAGCTCGAGGGCGGGAATGTCGGCCGAGAGGTTGGGGGCGCCGTTCGCATACGGAATGCCCTCCTTGATGGCCGCGTAGGCGTAGATCATGCTGGGCGCAATCGCCGGGTCGTTGTTCTTGAGACCCTCCTCGAAAGCCGCGATCGACGCGTGAACCGGACCCTCCTTCAAGTAGGTTTCCGTGCTCGCGCACCAGATCATGACGAGGCGTTCGCAGCCGTGTTTCTCCTTGAACGAGCGCATGTCCTCGCGGAGCGCTTCTGCCAAGTCGTAGAGCGTCTTGCCCTGCTTGACGTGGGGACCATCGAGCTTCTTGACGTAGCGCTGGTCGAAGACGGCTTTCATGGGGCGGATCTTCTCGAGATCGGGCCGGATTCGGTCGAGCAGAGCGGTGTCGAGCACGCCCGCCTTCACGGCGGATTCATAGGCGTCGTCGGGGAAGATGTCCCAGGCGCCGAAGACCAGATCGTCCATGGGAGTGAGGGGCACGAACTCCTTGATCTTGGGGGAACGGTCCTCCGTACGCTTGCCCAGGCGAATCGTGCCCATCTGGGTCAGCGTTCCGATCGGTTCGGCGATGCCCTTCTGCATCGCGATGACCCCGGCCATGAAAGTGGTGCTGACGGCGCCGAGCCCCGGCGTCAGGATTCCCAGTTTGCCCGTAGCGGGGGCGATCTCGACCGGCTTGGACATGTTGCCTCCTTGCGTCCTTGGTCTGCTCCGCTGGCCGGATCTCCCGGCCCCAACCTCGGCCGGCACAGTAGCCGGTTGCCAGCAATTGAGAAACCATATAGTATTTATTGCTTCCATAAAGAGACACTATGACTTCATGTGACAGCGCCCGGCCGTCATCCGGGACGCGGCCCACCTCGGGCCGGGACGAACGAGGAGGATGGGATGGACCTCGACGGGTTGCGTAGCTTCGTCTGGACGGTGCGACTGGGCAGCATCACCGCTGCCGCCCGGCGGCTCTATCGAACGCAGCCGGCCCTGAGCGTGCAGATCCAGGCGCTCGAGCGGGAAGCCGGCGACCGGCTGCTCGTGCGCGGGGCGCGGGGCGTACGGGCCACCGCCGCTGGGGAGCTGCTCTACCGGCGGGCTCAACTGCTGCTGCGCGAGGCCGATGACATCCTCGAAGAGCTGCAAGCCGGTGGGTCCTTGCGGCGGGGACGGCTCCGCGTGGGCGCGACTGACCTGATGGCCATCCACCTCCTGCCGCGCGTGCTCGAGCGTTACCGGCGCCGCTATCCGGGCGTTCAGGTGGCCGTAGAGGTCGAAGGCTCCCGTGGGCTGCGCGAGCGCGTACTGCGGGGCGATTTGGATCTGGCTTTCGTCACCCTGCCGCAGGAACACGCCGACCTCGTGGTGCGCGAGCTTCACCGGGACGAGATGATCTGGATCACCGCTCCCGACCATCCCCTGGCCGGCCGGCGACGGGTACCCGCGGACCGCCTCGCAGGGGAGATGGTCATCCAACACGGAGGCGACTCGGTGAGCCGCCGGGAGATCGAAGGGGCCCTCGAGCGCGAGGGGCTGGTCGTGGGTGTCGCCATGGAGGTCAGCTCACCCGAGGCGATCCGGGAACTCGTGGCCCTGGGCCTGGGGATCGCGCCGCTCACACGCTCGCAGGTTCAGGGCGACCTGCGCAGCGGCCGGCTGGGCAGCTTCCGCGTGGCGGGGCTACGGATCTTCCGGCGCAGCGGTCTAATCCACCGCCGCGACGCGCCCGACCTGCGGGCGGCCGCGGCCCTGCTGGCCCTGTTACCGAAGGGTTCGGCCTCGTCGCCGGCGAGCCCGACTAGCCGCGCGTAACGGGGGCGGTGGTACGAGGCTCGAAGACCTTGAGGCCCTCAGAAACCACATGCATGGCGGCCCGCAAATCGCTTTCATTCAAAACGTAAGCTATTCGGACCTCGCTTGCGCCCGCACCCGGAGTGGCGTAGAAACCATTGCCGGGGGCCATCATGGTCGTGGCGCCGTCCACAGAGAAATCCGTCAAGAGCCAGCTGACGAACTCCTCGGCGTCCGGGACCGGGAGCTTGGCCATGATGTAGAACGCTCCTTGGGGCAATTGACAAACGACCCCGGGCATCTTCTGCAGTTCGGCGAAGACGACATCGCGGCGGCGCCGGTATTCCCCAATGGCCTCATCGAAGTAGCTCTGCGGTAGGCCGAGGGCGGCAGTGCCCATGACCTGGCCGAGGGTCGGCGGAGACAGGCGCGCCTGGGCGAACTTCATGGCGGCCGCCACGATCTGGGTGTTGCGCGAAACCAGGCAGCCAATCCGGGCCCCGCAGGCGCTGAACCGCTTCGAGAGCGAGTCGACCATGATGGCCTGATCGGCAATCTCCGGATAGCTCAAGATCGAGATCGGGCTCTCGTCCGCGTAGCAGAACTCGCGGTAGACCTCGTCGGAGATGACGGCCAGGTCGTGGCGTTTCGCCAGGGCCACCAAGCGGTCCATCTCGTCCCGCAGATAGACCCGGCCGGTGGGGTTGTTGGGGTTACAGGTGATGATCGCCCGGGTACGCTTGGTGATCTTCGCTTCGAGCGCCTCGGTGGGCGGAAGCGCGTATCCGTCATCCGGTCTTGCTGTTACGGGGACGACCTCCACGCCGAGAAGGGCCGCGTAGCCGTTGTAATTGGCGTAAAATGGCTCGGAAATCAGGACCTGGTCGCCGGGGTCGCACAGCACGCCCATGGCGAAGAGGATCCCCTCGCTCCCGGCGGTGGTGACGAGCAACTGCTCGGGAGCGATGGACAGGCCGGCGCGGTCATAGTAGTCGATCAGGGCCTTACGGAACGGTGCCATCCCCCCCGAGGGACTGTACTCGAGAACCTTGATGTCGGCCTTCGGGATGGCCTCCCACATGACCGGTGGGGTGGGGATATCCGGCTGACCGATGTTCAGGTGGTAGACATGAAGACCCCGCGCCTTGGCCAGGTCGGCCAGAGGCACCAGCTTGCGAATGGGCGAGGCAGGGGCAAGCGCAGAGCGTTTCGATAGATCCATCACTCCTCCAGGCTCAAGAAGTCCTATTTGAAGCCGATCTCCCTAGATGGTTCCTGGGTCGACGAGGCCTGGATCTTGCCATGGCGCTTCTCGAAGCTTTCGATGTTGCGGTCGAGCACCGAACGCAACGACTTTGCGTTTTGCGGCGTCATGATGATACGAGAATAGACCTTGGCCTTGGCGGTTCCGGGAACCATGCGAGCGAAGTCGAAGACGAACTCGGAGGTCGAATGGGTGATCAGCACCAGATTTGCGTAGATCCCTTCCGCCTCCGTCTCACCGAGCTGCACCTGCACCTGCTTGGGCGGGCCAGCTCCGGGGCTAGTGGCGTGGGGCTCACTGGGATTCGTTCCCATGGACGATCCTCCTCCTTGTTGCGGACACCGCCGCGGGGCGGGTCCGATCCAAGGCGCCGGGCCCACGGCCGAGAGGGGAGGAATCACGAGCATGACACCTCGTCCTGGCGAACCGCGTGGTCACGAGCCTGGCGACCTGTCGATTCCTGTGGGGAGCGAGTATAACAGAGCTGCATCGGGAGAGGACATCGATTTGTCGGCGGCCGATCGGTGCGCGCTCGCTATCCACACGGCATCCGAGGCCAGCGAGGCGATCGCTGCGGCCTTACGCGGCATGCTGAACGCGCCGCAGATCGCCTGTCCACTTGCGCTCTTCCTGGTGTACGAACGGGCTGGCGACCAGCTCCGCGGTGCCGCCTGGCAGGCACTGGAAGGCGACGGGCCTAGAAGACCGGGCAACCGGCTCGATACCGCCGTGCAAGGGGTGGTCATCTCCCTTGATGCCGATCCGAATCCCTGGGCGCGCGTGTGCCGTGAGCGGGACCTCATCGTCGTGCCGGCGAAGACCCAGCCGGGGTTGTGCGACTTGCTCCCCAACCTGCGGGAAGAGGCCTCCGATTTGGCGTTGGTGCCGGTGGCGACCGAAACCTATCTGGGCGGGGTACTGGTGCTGCAGCTTCCGCACGCGGCCGCGCGACCCGGCGACGGCACCCTTCGCGCCGCCCTCGCGATTGCCGGCCACCTGGGACAGAGACTGCATCGGCTCGAGACGGCCGGCGCGGACCGGCAGGAGATCGAATCCTTCCGGGTGGTGGAGGAAGCCGCCGAGGAGGTCATTGGAGCGAGCAGCCTTCCCGACGTCTTCTCCATCCTCGCCCGTGCAGCGACCCGGGCCTTGCGGGCGCAGCGCACGATCATCTGGAGTTTCGACCAGGTCACCCAACGACTGGACCTGGCGGCCCAGCACGTGGCGGTCAGTTCGGAGGCGATGGACACGCTGCTGCCGCACTTGCGAGACCTGGCCGCGCGATGCGCGCAAGGGGGGGCGGGTTTCCTCTACCCCGATCTGCGCGCCGACCAGGAGATGGATCTGGCCGCCTGGCCCGGGGCCCTGCCCGTCTCGGTCATCCCCATGAAGGCCTTCGGAGAGACCCTCGGCGTGGCGGCGGCTGTGGCGCGTCTCGAGGGCTGGGAGGAACAGCCATTCGATGAGCGCGACGAACGAATCTTCAAACTCCTGGTGCACCAGGGGGCGGTAGCCGTCAAGGTGGCCCGGCAAGCCGATGATCGGAAGGCGTCCGAGCAGCGCCTCAAGGAGATGCAGAAGATGCTCATCTCCGCCGAGAAGCTGGCTTCGATCGGGGAACTCAGCGCGCGGCTGGCCGAGGACATCCGGGGACCGATCAGCGCCGTGGCTGGGTTCGCGCGCCAGCTCGAGAGGACCCTGCCCGAGGAGGAATCGACACGCGACGACGCCCGCATCCTGGCCCAGGAAGCCGCACGGATCGAGGACATCCTGGTCGAGCAGATCCAGCTCGTGAAGGACAGCACACCGAAGATGGGTGTGCATCAGATCAATCGTATCGTGCACGAGTCGGTGACTCTGCTGCGGGAGGAGATGACTGGCCGGGGCATCTTCGTCGAGGAAACCTACGCTGACCATCTCCCTGACCTGCTGCTGGACGAAGGGCGCATCAAGCACATGTTGATCAACATCCTGCGCAACGCGCTCGAACGCACCCGAGACGGCGACACCATTCGGCTCGAAACACTGCGGGAAGGTGATCGGCTGTTGCTCGAGATTGCCCACACGGGAGACAGCCTGCCGGGCGACATTCTGGAGAGTCTCTTCGTGCCCTTCTCGACCGACCGGCCCGCGGGGGCCGGGCTCGGGCTGGCGGTCGCCAATCAGGCGGTCAAGGAACACGGTGGAGAGATCAGCGTGCGCGCGGAGGGCGAGTGGGGTTCGATCTACACGATCAGCCTGCCGATCCAGGCAAACCGGGAGCGACGAATCCCGGCGCCCCGCCGATCCGGCCGGGACCGGCGCAAGGGACGGGCGGCCTGAGGCCCCGTGGGGCGGAGCGAACCGAACCGAACCGCGACGACGAGAGCGCGAGAGCGAGGGAGGCAGCAAGTGCTGGGGGGCAAGATTCTGCTGGTGGACCGGGATCCGAAGTCGAGGGCGCATTTCGCGGCCGGCCTCAAGCGGGCCGGCTACGCGGTGCACGAGGTCGGCACGGGCCGGGGTGCCCTGAGAGCGATGGAGCGGGGCCGGCGGCCGGTGGCGGTCGTGCTGGATTCGAGCTTGCCGGACATGCGTGGCGTCGATCTTCTGGGCCGGATCTTGTCGCTGGATGCCGACCTGCCGGTCGTGATCCACACCGCGGCTTGGGACTGCTGCGACGACTTCGGTTGCTGGGGTGCGCGGGCGGTGTTGACCAAGTCATCCGACCCCTTGGCGCTGGCGCGCTGCGTGGAACGGGTGATCGCCGAACCGACACGCAGGCACGAAAATGTGGGTTGACCTTGCAAGGGCGGTTATCTTAATCTCCGCTCTTGCATTATGTGGTGCCCTAGCTCAGTTGGTAGAGCACTAGACTGAAAATCTGGGGGTCCCCAGTTCGACTCTGGGGGGCACCACAGGATCTGGATGCCCCTCGGGCTCGAGAGAGTTCGGGGGGCTCCCTGCCGATGTAGCTCAGCTGGTAGAGCAGCTCATTCGTAATGAGCAGGTCCGCGGTTCGAGTCCGCGCATCGGCTCCGTGAGGGCGGCGTCAGAAGTGGCGTCGCCCTTTGTTATTGCAATGGATTGCAATGAGTTGCATGGGCGCGAGGGCAGCGGGCAAACGGGCGTCGCTATCACCCTGGTTCTTCGTGATTCAACGTGGTTTCCCTTGGTTCTGGCAGCAAACTGGCAGCAGAATGGCATCACGTGGAACAGGTGGACTGCGGTGCATTCTGGCTGGGAACATTGCGCATCGGTCAGAGGTATTTTCCGTGGGGAGAGGCCGAGGGACGACCGAGGAAGGTATTGGCTGCTCCCCTGCAGGTCCAGGCCATTGTGCTATACTTCGCTTTGATGGAGGCCCATGCGTAACAAGAATGTCGATGCTGGTAGCAGCAAGGGGCGTCCGCGGCGTCCAAGGTTAGGGGGCAGCACAGTGGGACGAATGCCCAACAAGGTGGGACTCAATTTGCGGGTGCTTGGGTATAAGCAAGGTCGCAAATGGACTGCTCACTGTCTCGAGATGGATCTGATCGGAGAAGGACGAAGTTTCGAGGCTGCTCTGGACGAGCTGAAGGATGCCATTGCCCTTCAGGTTAGCTTTGCGTATCGTCAGGATCAGTCGGAGCTGCTGAGCCATCCAGCTCCACCCGAGTTTTTTGCCATATTCGAGCAGATCTCAAGGAAGATCCTTGCTTCATTCCCACACACTCACCAGGAGGCAGGTTTCCAGCTGGCCAATATTCCAGTGCCACAGCCGCGGAAACTCAACTTCGCCGAGACAAATGCCTAAGAGCTACACTTTCAGGCAGCTGCGAAAGAAACTCGCGAAGCACGATCAGCGATTCGAGTTTTGGGCCAATCGTGGGAAGGGCAGCCACGTAATCGTATACCATTCTGCTCCTGCCGGCTTCTCTCTGGGCTTCGAGCCAGCCGACCGCTGGGTCTTCGGGTAGGGCAAGACTCTACCGAGAGCGACTCCGTAATCATCCGGCAAGATGATTTTCTGGGGAACGACTCTGGCTGGGTGACTCTGGCGGGGTGAGTATTCCCCGTCAGAGTACTCCGACAATCATCAAGTGGCTCAAGCTGGCCCAGGCGGAGCTTGAGGCCAATAGGCGGAACCGCGAAAGCCTCATGCTGGGCAGTATTCGGGAATCTCCGCGCGTCGGCTATTCATCCAGCTAGCCCAAACTGCCGGCGATACGGCCATCAGAAAGACTCGCGTTCGGTTGCGGGCTTCTCCTTATGCCAGAGCTGGATGCTAGAGCCAGGCTGCCCTATGAACACCAGTGGACACCAGTGCACCCGATTGACCAAAGTACCGTAGCAGAAGCAGTAGCAACCGGAGCAACCGGAGCCGGCCGCTACGTTGCTGAAACCTATCACGCCACCGGCGTGGTTTCTTGAGGCAGCTTCCTCCCTCGTCCCACCACGAATGCTCCCTGCCCGCAGCCATCACGCAGGGATAGAGGGGCTTGGCGCGGCATCAAGGTCTGCTTGAAGACCACCTCACCGAATCCCGCGTCTCGGAACAGCCGCGCAACATCTGCTCCCGAGACGAAGCGCGCGTCACGGTAGAAGTCGCTGGACCTGGCGTTTGCCTGGTAGGCCTGTCCCAGTTCGCTGTCGCGATCGATGAATCCCACGAGCAAATCGCCTCCCAGGCGTAGCGCGCGGTAGGCTTCCCGTAGGGACTGCAGTGGGTCGTCCACGAAGCAGATGACCGTGACCATCAGCACGAGGGCGAAGCTGTTGTTCCTGAAGGGAAGGGCTTCGGCCACGCCCCGGCACACTCGGATCCCGCGAGCCCGGGCCCGGACTGCCATGGTTGCCGAGGGCTCGATGCCCGTGCCGATCGAGAGCGCGGCGGCAAACTGACCCGTCCCGACACCGACTTCCACGCTCATGCCCGGCGCAGTGGGCATGAGCGCCCGGACGGCCGCCAGCTCGGCTTGATGCAGGCTTCGGTTGCGTTCGAACCACGCGTCGTAGCGATCCGCGTGTCGTTCGAAGGATTCCGTCTTGGGCATGGGTTCCTCACCTGCTCGAATGTGAACGCAGGAATCGGCGCCGCTCACGAGAGTAGCCCCTCCTACGAGAGTAGCTTACCTCGCGAGACCAGCC
>CAZZIF010000004.1:49375-62570 GCA_964654025.1 uncultured bacterium | reverse complement strand
CAGCTCCGCTTCCCCACAGACCGCCGACCTGCCCGTCCACCTGAGGCCGGTGCTCAGGCGACTGAGCACGGTGGATGAGGTCGTCCGGACGGCGGCGCGCGAGTCGGGGATCTCCTCCAACTGGGTCCGCGCGGTCATCACCCAGGAATCCGGCGGACGGCCCGAAGCCGAGTCCTCTCGCGGGGCCCAGGGCTTGATGCAGCTCATGCCGGCCACGGCCCGGGCGCTGGGCGTCGCCGACAGCCTCGATCCGCAGCAGAACGTGCGCGGCGGGACCCGCTACCTGACCAGCCTCATGCGGCGGTTTGCGACCCCCGAACTGGCCCTGGCCGCCTACAACGCCGGTCCGACCCGCGTGGACGACTTCGGCGGCGTGCCCCCCTTCCGCGAGACGCAGGAGTATGTGCGCAACGTAGTGGCGCTGAAGGGTCTCTTCGATCGGATCTACCCCGGCGAGTAGCGGCCGCCGGCCACCTGGTCGAGTAGCGGCCGCCGGCCACCTGGTCGAGTAGCGGCCGCCGACTACCTGGTCGAGTAGCGGCCGCCGACTACCTGGACGAGTAGCCACCGCCGGCCATCTCGCCGAGAGCTGGCCGCCGGCGTCGCAACCCCATCAAACGTGAAGAAGCCTTTCGCCCGCACCGATGCATGTAATGAACAGTCTGCACAAGGAGGATATTGTGCCCAGCCAACCCAAGGACCGGGAACGAGAGCTCACCGACCTGCTGCTCGAGCAGGAGAATCTCTACGAACGCCTCTACGCCACCTCGATGGCGCTGCGCGAGGCCCTGATCCGCCGCCAGCAGGAGGAAATCCGAACCGGCGTGCGAGAGATGGAAACCTTGATCGCCGGATTGCGCGAGCACGAGCGGCAGGCAGCCGTCCGAATGCGCGACTCGGGCTTCCTGGACGAAGGCGAGCCTTTCAACCTGAAGCGCCTATCGGAACGCGAAGACCTCGACGCCAAGGGCGATCTCGCCGAGCAGGTGCGCTCGATCTTACGCACGGCCCGCAAGACGGCCCGCGCGGCCACGATCAACCGCCATCTGATCCGTCGCATGGCCGACTGGAATCAGAACGAAGCTCGCATTCTTCTCGACTCGCCATCCGAACCGGCGCCCTACGGCGCCTCCGGAAAGCTGCGCAAGGAGCGCACGGCCGGCCAGTCGCTAGTGGATCGTCGCGGGTAGGGGGCTCTCCATGCCGGGTCTATCGCACACGCTCGACGTCGCGCGCCGGGCCATGGCGGCCCAGCAGTCGGTGCTCACCGTCGTCGGCCACAATATTTCCAACGCCAACACGCCGGGGTACACCCGTCAGATCGGCCACCTGAGCACCCTCCGGCCCTCGACCTTCTCGGGCATCACCTACGGCAACGGGGTGGTGTTCGATTCGGTCATGCGCAATCGCAGCGCCGCCCTCGATGCCGAATACCGCAATGAGACGTCCCTGCACAGCTACTGGGACACCCGGGCCGGAGAGCTCGTGCGGCTCGAACAGGCGCTGGGTGAACCATCCGACAGCGGTCTGGCCGCCGTGCTGGACGACTACTTCAGCGCCTGGGCCGATCTCTCGAACGATCCATCGGCCACGACGCGCCGGGCAACGGTACGCGAGCAGGGCCGGGTCCTGAGCGACCGCTTCCGGAGCATGGCGCGCCAGCTCACCCGCATGGAGGAGGAAATCCGTACCGAGATCGGCATCCAGGTGGATCAGTTCAACCTGACCCTCTCGGAAATCCGGGACTTGACGATGAGTATCCGCGCCTCCGACCTGCGCGGCATCGGCAGCAGCGATCTGCTCGATAAGCGCGACGCATTGCTCGATGAACTCGCGCGGACGGCCGAGATCGCCTACGGCGAACGCGAGAACGGTGACTTCTACCTACGGATGGATGGCAAGCTCATCTTCGACGAAACGACCTTCCGGCCGTTGGAGCTGCTTCAGGATGATCGCGGCGCGGAGACCACCTTCTTCCTGCGCATCGGCACCGGAGCGCGGGTGGATGTTTCCCAGGGCTCGCTCGGCGCGCTCTTCGAGCTGCACGACGAGACGTTGCCGGGCTTTCAGGAGAACCTCGACGCTCTCGCCAAGGGTGTAATCCAAAACGTCAACGCCATCCACGGTACGGGCCCTTCGGGCGCGGATTTCTTCGTCGGCACCGGGGCTGCGGACGTGACGGTGAGCACCGAACTCGAGGACAGCCTTGCCCAACTGAACACATCCACCTCCGGCCTGGCCGGCGACAACGACATCGCCCTGGCGTTGGCCGAGCTGCGCGATGCCAAGGTCATGAGCGGCAACACGAGCAGCCTGGGCGAGTTCTGGAACGGGGTGGTCGGCAGCACCGGCGTGGCCAGTCGCGAAGCGCAGATGCAGAGCGAGACCCTCACGCTGACCCGCTCGGCGCTGGAGGAACGACGCGAAGAATCTGGCGGGGTATCGCTGGATGAAGAGATGGCGAATCTGATTCAAACCCAGCAAGCCTACATCGCGGCAGTGCGGCTGTTCGAGATCGTCGGAGACATGATGGACCGCCTGACGAGCATGTAGGGCGGTGATTCGCGGATGATGGCGCGCCCGCGCGGAACATCTCGTCCGACGAGGCGCGGCGCTTGAGGAGACCGATACGATGATGCGAGTGACGACCCGCATGATCTTCGAGAAGTCGATGGACAACCTCACCCGGTCGTGGAACGACATCGGCCGGCTGCAGGCCCAGCTCGGCACGGGAAAGCGGATCTCGCTGCCTTCCGACGATCCGATCGGCACGACGCGGGCAATCTCGGCCCGCAGCGGACTGCGCGCCAACGAGCAGTTCCAGCGGACGCTGCAGGAGACGCAGCTCTTCGTCAACTCGAGTGAGGGCGCCGTTCTGCGGATGGCGGACGTGGCGGCCGAGATCCAGACGATCGCCGTTCAGCTCGCCGATGACGCGACCGGCGAATCGGGCGCCATGGCGCTCGAGTACCAGCTCGATCAGTTGCTCGAAGAGATGCTCTCGCTGGCGAACACGGAGTACGCCGGCATCCGGATTTTCGGTGGGCACGCCAGTGACCGCAACGCCTTCGAGGCGGTGCGGGACAAGGAAGGCAAGATCTCGGGCTTTGCCAGCAGCGTGCGCGGTGGGGAGGAGGATGTTCAGCGGCTGGTGGGGAAGGATGTTCTGCTCACGATCAACCTCACCGGGTCCGATCTCTTCGGCGAAGGGCTTTCTTTCGTCGACCATGTCGTGCAGCTGCGGGATGCGGCGCGTAGCAATGACACCGCGACGGCCGCGGAGTTGATCCCGACCCTGGAAGCCGACGGGGACCAGGTCAACCTGGCGCTGGCGGTGACCGGTGGGTTGATCACGCGCGTGGACAACTTGAACGAACAGCTGAGTGCCGAGGTGCTCCAGCTCGAGTCCTCCCGCGCGGAATACGAGGATCTCGACATGGCCGAGGCGACCATGCAGCTGCAGATCGAACAGGCGATCCTGCAGGCGGCGTTGACGGCCACGACCGAGACCCTGGGATTGAGCTTGGTCAACTTCATGCAGTAGGGGGGCGAATGAAGATCACGACGCGGCACTGGGGGCAACTCGACGTGGAGGAGGAGGCCTTGGTCCGCTTTCCCGACGGACTCTTGGGCTTCGAGGACCTCCACGAGTTTGCTCTGATCGACGCCGAGGAGTATCGCCCGTTTCTTTGGTTCCTCTCGACCGAGGATCCAGAGATCTGTTTCGCGGTAGCCGATCCGTTCTACTTCACCGCGGCGCCCTACGAGCTCAGTCTATCCAGCACCGATGAAGGGGCACTGAAGGTTGCGGAAGGTGACACGCTGGCGGTGTTCGTCATCGTGACGTTCCGGGAGAAGGAACAGGGGATCACCGGCAACCTCAAGGGACCCATCGTGCTCAATACGAGGACCCGGCTGGCTCGGCAAAACGTCATCTACGGGAACTCGTTCCCGGTCTGTCAGCCGCTTTTACGTCGGACGGTGGTGCCGTTTCCGGGCCATGCCCCAGACATCACTGCCAGGGCCAGTTAGTGAGCTAGAGGGGGTACGGATACCCATGCTCATCCTCACCAGGAAGTTGGGGGAGAACATCCGGATCGGTGAGAAGATCAAGATCACCGTTCTGGATGTCAAGGGGGGCCAGGTCAAGCTTGGCATCGAGGCCCCCCCCCATGTCGCTGTGCACCGGGAAGAGATCTACGAGCGGATCCGGGAGGAAAACCGCCGGGCTACCGGACTGTCGCCGCGCACCCTAAAGGAGGTGGCCGGCGTGTTCCGCACCAAGAAGAAACGAGGCGGCCGTGAAAGCGGCTGATCACGTTGCCGGAGGGTACTTGGTTGAAGACGGCCAAGCCCCCTTGCGGCCGAGACTAAAGCAGATCCGGCGGCATGCCGACATCTGACATTGGAAGCGGTCGAGAGTCAGAGGCGAGGGGCGCTTGCCCGCGCTAGGCCAGACCGCACAAAGGTCGGTCTAGGGTACGGAAACCCGGTCGTCCGAGCACCACAATCTGGGCGGCCCCATGTAGGGAGAGTGACGCGATGGCAAATATCGATCTCACACGGATCAGGTCGAACATCCAGGGCCTGAACATTCTGCACAACCTCCGGGATGTGAACAGCAATCTCGCCACGCACCAGTTGCGCGTTGGTACGGGTAAGCGCATCAACAGTGCTGGTGACGATCCTGCCGGTCTGACGATCTCGACCAAGCTCAGTTCGCGCTATCGCGTGCTCGGCCAGGTCTACGACAACGTTGGCCATGCCAAGAACTTGCTGAGCGTTGCCGAGGGCGCCCTGATGAACGTCAATGACATCCTCGTCACGATGAACGAGAAGGTCATGATGGCCGCCTCCGACAGCATGGGCACCGAAGAGCGCCAGGCGATCTCCCAGCAGATCGTCCAACTCGTCCAGGAGATCGACGAGATCGCCGAGCAGACCGAGTTCAACGGGGTGGCTCTGCTGAGCTCCACGCGCGACTTCAACTTCCAGACCGGGGCCAACAACCAGACGACGTGGACCACGAAGAACTTCGACGTCGCGAGCCTCGGGATGACCAACATGTCGGCGCTGGCGGCAGCCGACACGATCGACAGCACCAACTACAGCGACTACTTCACCGAGGTCAACGCGGCCATCAAGTCGGTCTCGGAGGGCTTGACCGAGCTCGGTTCACTGGCCAACCGGCTGACCGCGAAGGAGAACGTCGTCGCGGTGATGCGCAACAACACCGAGGCGGCCTACAACCGGATCTACAATGCCGACATGGCGCACGAGCAGATCGAGGTGACCAAGTACCAGATCCTGCAGCAGACCTCGTTCGGCATGCTGGCCCAGTCGAACATGAACTCGCAGTCGGTGCTGGCCCTGTTCCAGTAGGGCTAGAGCACTGAACTGATTCGGGCTCGCGTTCGGCGGGACCCAGCCGGTCCTGGAAGAACTTGGCGGTCGGCGTCCTCCTACAACGGACGCCGACCGCGCCATCTCAAGGATGATGTGCATGCGAAGCCCGGGCATTGATGCATACCGGCGCCAACAGCTCGAGTCGATGCGGCCCGAGCAGTTGGTGCTGGTTGCTTTAGAGCAGGGCATCTGCGCCTGCCGGAACGAGGACCGTCGCCGCGCCCGCCGCGCCGTCCAGGTTCTGATCGGAGGCTTGGACTTCGAATACGAGATCGGCGGCCGTCTGCTGACGATCTACGATTGGGTGTTCCGGCTGCTGCGCGAAGGCAAATTTGCCGACGCCGAGCAGGTGCTCACCGAGCTGCACACGACCTGGCAGCAAGCGTGCGGGGTACCTCCGACTGCGGCCGATCAGGCCAGCGGACTCCACGCGGAGCACTCCGGCCAGCCCGACGCAGGGCCGCCGGGCCCGGCCGCGCCGGGCCCGGCCGCGCCGGGGGGGGCATCCCCGGGCGGAGCAGGGTTGCTGGATCTGGCCGGTTAGGTTTGGCCGGCCAGTGGCAGCCGTCCTAGGTAGATACGATCGGTGGGAAGAGGAGGTACTGCGATGACCTACATCGGCAGCCTCGGATCGAGTGTGGAGCAATCGAGCCTGCGCCAGCTCGTCCAGACCTACATGATGGGCGAAGAACAGCAGCTTCAGCGGCTCGAGGCGTCGAAGGCGGAGTACAAAGGACGCCTGACGGCCTTCACCGACCTCAGTTCGAAACTGCGGGCCCTCAACGATGCCATCAGCGATTTCCGCTGGACCGGCTCTCTGACGCCCCTCAACAGCTTCGCCGCCAAGTCCAGCAGCGAGGCCGTGACGGTCAGCGTGGACGGCAGCGCCTCGGAAGGCTCCCACACGGTGGCGGTGCACACGATGGCCCGGGCCCACAGCATCGCGTCAAACGCCTTCCTGGGTGAGGAGGCGGCCAGCATGGGCGGCAAGCACGTCCTCGAGCTGGTGCAGGGCGAGGAGACCTACAAGATCGCCGTGAGCATTGACGAAGACGCCACCAATCGGGAAGCGCTGCTGGCGATCGTCGATGCCATCAACGGTTCCGACGCGCAGGTCAACGCCTCTCTCGTGCAAACCGACTCACGCAGCGGCGAGTACCGGATCCTCTTGACCAGCCAGGAGACCGGAACCTCGCACGTCATCCACAGCCTGCGCGACCTCACCGGCGAGTTGGCAACCCACGTCGGCATCCAGGGGGATTCGGACGGCATCGACTTCGCGGCCAATACGGTCCAAGAGGCGGTGGATGCGTCTTTCAGCGTCGACGGGCTGGCGTTCGTCTCCTCCTCGAATCGGGTCGAGAACGCGATCCGCGGCATCAGATTGGATCTGAACGAGGTCGCCGACGAGCCGCTGACGGTGACCGTGGAGCGTGATGTCGAGGTGGTGCGCGAGGGACTCGACACCTTCATCACCGCTTACAACGAGCTGGTCGACTACGTGCGCGCGCAGACCCAGGGGGCCGGCTCGGACGGTGAGGGGCGCGGGGCGATGACGGGCAACTCGCTCTTTATGAACCTGCGCAGCAGTCTACGGGCGCAGGTGGCCGCGCGGCTGACAGCGGACACGGAGGGCGAAGGGGCGTTGAGCGGCCTGGGACAGATCGGCATCACGACGACCACCGACGGCAAGCTGCGCGTCTCGGACGCAGACGCGCTCGAGGACGCGCTTCTGACACGGGCCGAAGCGGTCGAGGACCTCTTCGCCGACAACGAGAACGGCATCGCGGTGGGTCTCTACGACACCGTGCGCGGGTACGTGCGGGCCGGCGGGCTGATCAGCCAGGAGCGGTCGTTGATCGGCACCCGCCAGCGAACGCTCGACCGGCGAATCGAGCGGGAGGAAGCCTACCTGGCGCGGCGCGAGCAGCAGCTCACCGAGCAGCTCGCCGCGCTGCAGGCCACCTTCATGGAACTCAGTTCACAGAACAACCTGGTGCAGAGCATGGGATCGGGGAGCGATCTGACCTCGTTCCTGACCGGGTCTGGCTAAGAACGGCAGGTCTCACGATGACGGATTGGAACAGAATGGAACAGCTCAAACGCGAGTACCGGGAGGCCCAGCAGGCCTTGAACGAAGGACGGACGGCAGACGCGCACCGGCACGTGCGGGCGGCCGGACGGGAACTCGACGTGGTGGCTGAAGCGCTGCGCCGCCACGCCGCCGCCGGCAGCCTCCCCGGCTCGGACGCCGAAGGGATCGACGCACAGGCCGTCGCGGCACTGGCCAGCGATATCACCGAGATGCTGGGCCAGGTGGCCGATCTGGCGGGCCGTCTCGAAGGGGAGCGCAAGCAAGTGCGGGCACAGCAGCACTGGCGCTCACGGGAGCCCGATGCGGCCCCCGTGCGCGGAGGATGTCTGGACTTCTCCCGCTAGTGCATGCCCGGCTGGATACGCTGAGAAGGCGGACCGGAGTGTTCGCCGGCAACGCGGACTGATGGACAGGAGAGGATGGACAGGATGATAGCCGAAGGACCGCGAGGATGCGGTGACCAGGAACGACTTCTGCGCGCGATCGCCGCGGGCGCCTATCGCCAGGCTGGAGACACCGGGCGTTCGAGTGGGACGGTGCGAACCGATGACCCTCGCTCGCGCGCCGGCGTGCGGACCGGTGAGGAGGTTACCGGGGGCCATGGTGTGCGGGTACCGGTGGATTCGGTGGAGCTCACCACCACCTCGCCCGTGCGCGCCGAAAAGGTGGCGCAGGTGCGCGCCCGGATTGCCGAAGGATACTACGAGCGCGATGAGATCAAGGAGGCGCTGAGTCGCCGGTTGCTGGAGCAGTTCGGGGCGGAGTGATGATCGAGAAGCTGACGCCGGAGGCCGTTCACCAGGCCTTCCCTGTGGGGGCCCGCGTGAAGCTGCAGGCGCCGGGGGGCACCAGTCCCCTGGCCGTGGCCGGTGTCGTGGCGGACTGGACCTGCAAGAGCCTGCTCGTGACCCTATCGGGGGGAACCTCGGCTGCCGCCGCCGACGGGCTGATTCCTGGACTCAAGCTCGAGGTCGTCGCCCAACGCCTCGACGGCATCTACCATCTCTACGGTAAGGTTCAGAAGCTGCAGTGCAACAACCGGACCGACGCCGAACCACAGCGCCGCTTGGCGATCGGCATTGCGTTCGATCTGGCTCGCCGGGTTCAAGAACGGGCCTTCTACCGGCTCAGCGGAAGCTGGTCGGGGGTGATCTGCATTCGTCAGCCCGAGTGCGAGGAGGACGTGGCCGGATGCCTCCACCGGGGTCAGATCTGGAATCTTAGCGGGGGCGGTGTCTTGCTCGAGGACTACGACAAGGTCCTGGAGCTGAACACGCGCTTCACCCTCTTCCTGGAAATCGACGACGGCGGCGCCCCGATGCGCCTGGAATGCCGGGTGGCGCGCCAGGATCAGAACAGCGGGATTGGCTCGGTCCTGTGGGGGGTTCGCTTCACGGGCATCGAACGAGAGGACGAGACGCGAATCCTCCGGCATCTGCACAGCAAGATCCGCGAACGGTTTCACGCGGAGGCCGGGCAGAGTTCGTCGTCGCGGCCCGCTGCCGAGCGCTGATTGTTCCTTCGCCGCTACGCTTTGCTCCGCCGCTACGCTACGCTTCGCCGTTGACCGCACCCCCCGCCCGTGCGGCTTTCCCCTTGGCCCGGTTCTCCCTTGCGGCCTTTCACTCGCGTGGTAGCATTCGGTGGGCACCGAACCGGCCGGCGCGTTCTGCAGGGTCCTACCGTGGTCGGTCCGGGCCCACCGACAGGGTTACACCGTGGTCGGTCCGGGCCCACTGACAGGGTTACACCGTGGTCGGTCCGGGTCCACCGACAGGCGTTCGGACCGGGCAGGCTGCGGTCCAGCCGGGGAGAATGATCGGTGGCGATTCAAGGAATCGATGTACAGTGGCAGGCGGAAGCCTTGGTTGGAGAGGGGGCGATTGCCCCGGGGCTGATCGAGGAGGCCGCGTGGCTGGGGGATCCAGACTGGTTCGCCGAGCTGCTGGCCGCCGGCGCCGATGCCGCCGGTGCCGCTTCCTTCGGTCTCGTTGCGACCGACAACGAGGGGGTGGCGCATCACCTGGGCGGCACGATCCCGACCGCCGAGATTGGGCCCCAGCTTCTCGAGGCCCTCGAATCGACCCTCCTGTGGAACTCCGTGGAGTCGCGCCGGCACTACTCGGCCGGTGAGCTTCGCGCGATCCTGCCCTCCTGGCCCGACGAACCCCGGCTGGGAGCGCGTTTCTATCGTGATCAGGACCGCCTGCTGGGGGCACTGCTGTCGTCCGAAGAGTCCCATCCCCTGCAGCGCGGCCCAAGCGAAGATCGCCAGGGGGGCTTCCTGGGTGCGCCCACCGAGGGCGGCGCCGACGACTTGGTCGAGATGATCTTGCATCACTGGCGCCTGCGGCGGGAGGCCACGGCCCTGTGGGAGTACACCCATGCGCTGACCCGGGTGCAGCAGCGGGCCCTGATCGCCGTCGATCAGCAAGGCCGGGTCACCTATCTGAGCCCCGGCGGAGCGAGGTTGCTGGGCGTGGACCGGCGCGAGGCCCTCGGTGCCGACTGCAGCCGCATCCTGCGCCCGGCGATGGATGGGCCGCACCCACTGCTCCAGGGGCTCGAGGGGGATCTCGGGGAGATCGAGTTCTATGCCACCGACCGCAGCGGCCGGGATGTGCCGATCTCGTTACGGATGCAACGCATCCGCGGCCGGCACGGGGAAATGCGCGGCCTGATCGGGTTGTTCCAGGATCTGACCGAAGAGCGCGCGCTGGGCCAGGAGGCACGCCGCCGCGAACGGCTGGCGGTGATCGGCGAGCTGGTGGCCGGCGCCGCCCACGAGATCCGCAATCCGCTGACCGCCATCGGCAATTGCGCCCAGGTGCTGCAAATGCGCTTCGAGGAGGACGAGAAGAACCTCAAGCTGGCCACCCTGATTCTGAGCGAGATGCAGCGGCTCGAACGCATCGTCACCAGCATGCTGCGCTTTGCCCGGCCCGGGCCGCCGAGCCTGCGCGAGACGCGGATCGACGAGCTGGTGCGTGATCAGATGCAGATGGAGGAACCAGTTTGCCAGGAGAGGGGCATCCGCTGCGAGGTGCGCATTGCCGGGACCATTCCACCGATCTACGTGGACCCGGAACAGGTGCGCCAGGTGCTCCAGAATCTGATTCGCAATGCCGAGCAGGCCATGCCCGGGGGTGGATTGCTCACGGCCGAGGTCGGGATCGTAAAACGCCGGCTCCACATGCGGCGGCGCCTCGGACGGCGGGCCACCGACCGCGTGCATGTGCCCACCGAGGGACCGCAGGCCCGGTTCGTGCGCGTCGGCATCGGTGATACGGGCGCAGGCATTCCCGAGGACGTCTTGCCCCGGATCTTCGATCCCTTCTTCACGACCCGTTCGGAGGGCACCGGGCTGGGATTGGCGGTCTCGCAGTCGATCGTCCAAGAGCACGGCGGCCTGATCGCCGCCCGCAGCGTGCAGGGCAAGGGCACCGTATTCGAAGTGGACCTACCGGTCGAACGGAGGCAAGGTGAGCGAAGGAAAGAGTACAGCCACGGCGAAGACACAGCTGAAGAGCCATCTGCTGATCGTCGATGACGAGGAGTCGATTCGGATCTCGCTTTCCGAAGCGCTCGAGGACGGTGAGACGCAGGTCTCGACCGCCATCGGCGGGGACGAGGCCTTTCGCATCCTGGCCGAGGAGGACGTGGACCTGGTCCTGCTCGATCAGCGCCTGAGCGCCACGCAGGAGAATGGTCTCGACATCTTGCGCCGCATCAAGGAAGAACACGCCGAGGTGATCGTGATCATGATGACCGCCTACGGCAAGTTCGAGTCGGCCGTCGAGGCCACGCGGCTCGGTTGCTTCCAGTACATCGCCAAGCCACTCGACCTGCATCAGCTCAAGCTCTTGATCCGCAACGCGCTCTCGACGATGGAGCTGACCCGCGAGGTGCGCCGGCTCCGGGCCCAGCAGCGGCGGGACCTGGATGCCGACGTGGTTTTCGGATCCAGCGATCGTGTGCGCCAGATGCTCGGCAGCATCAAGAAGGTCGCCCGCAGCAAGACGGCCACGGTGCTGATCCGGGGTGAAACCGGATCGGGCAAGGAGCTCGTCGCTCGCCAGATCCATCTCTACAGTGATGTGGCCGCCGGGCCCTTCGTGGATCTGAACTGCAGTGCGGTGCCGGAGAACCTGCTCGAGAGCGAGCTGTTCGGCCACGTCCGGGGCGCCTTCACCGATGCCAAGACCGACAAGCCGGGACTCTTCAAGTTGGCCAGCGGGGGCACGCTCTTCCTGGACGAAATTGCCGAGATGCCACTGAAGCTGCAGGCCAAGCTGCTCAAGGTGATCGAATCGAAGACCTTCCGGCCGGTGGGCGGCACCGAGTCGGTCAAAGTGCAGCTACGGATCGTCGCTGCGACCAACCGGGACCTCTTTCATGAGGTCGAAGAGGGCAACTTCCGCGAGGACCTCTACTACCGCCTCACGGTGATTCCGATCTTCGTGCCGCCGCTGCGTGATCGCCAGGATGACATTCCGATCCTGATCAAGACGTTCCTGGCGCACTACAACCGAGAGATCGGCCGGCAAGTGAAGGGCGTGACCGATCGGGCGCTGGAGCTGTTGCTCACCTACAACTGGCCCGGGAATGTGCGCGAACTGAAGAACCTGATGGAGCGGCTGGTCCTGATGGGCAGCTCCGACTGGATCGACATCGACGATCTGCCCGAGCACATACGACTCAACCTCAGTGGTCCGAAGGCCAAGGGCAGCCGTGACAGCCTGTTCGAGCCAGGGCGCGTGCCCACCCTCGAGGAGGTCGAGAAGCTGGCCATCGAGCATGCGCTCGCCCAGCTCGGCTGGAACAAGACGAGGGCCGCCGAAGTGCTGGGGATCTCGCGCCAGACTCTGCGGGCGAAGGTCAAGCAGTACCGGATCGCCGAGGGTGAACCCGCCGGCAGTGCGGAGGAGTCCGGTCCGCGCTGATCGAAAATTGGCCGGCCCTCCAGGTCCCGACCGCGCCCGGCCACCGGCCACAGGTGCGGGTCACCGGCGACCGGCGCAGGTCGGGGCGCCGGTTTCGATGTCCACCCCCCCCCGCCTCCAATCCACTCGAATCGGATGCTCTAATATGAACTCCATAGACTAGTTGTGCCTCCGGTGACCCGGAGTGCTCGAGCCCGCCATCTTCTTCGGCACCTTCTACGGCACCTTCTATGGCACCTTCTACGGCACCTTCTGACCCGCGCGCCCTCCACCCGTGTCCGCCCTGGCACAAGGGTTGCACTCGCCTTGCCCGTGGGGAAGGACCGTCCGAGACGGTCGCCACAGGAATCGTCGGGGGTGAGCGCAACGTCCGATAAGGAGTTGCGCTCGTCGGGGACCAACGGCTGAAGGGGCGAGGCATGAGGACGCCGTCACAGGGCACGTATCCGCCGCCGGGCGGGCCAGAGGAAATCACACCCTCCCGCGCGCATGCTCTTCGGGAATCCCTCGACCGCCTGTCACACGAGCAGAGGTTGCTCTTGTCGCTGCGCTACGTCGAAGGACTCGGCATCGAGGAACTGGCGGCCGCCTTCGCGGTCCCGCCCGCGAAGGTGACCGCGTCGCTGGGGGCGGCCATGCAGTCGCTGGCCAAGGACCTGCCCCCGGCCGAAGGCCTGAGGCCAAGCCAGGACCTGACGCCGCCGCGGGGCTCGGCGGTGGCCCAGGGCATGATGCCGGTCGAGGGCGACCC
>CAZZIF010000004.1:35627-49275 GCA_964654025.1 uncultured bacterium | reverse complement strand
TGCCGGTCGAGGGCGACCCGCTGCCGGTCGAGGGCGACCCACTGACCTATCCGTCGAAAGGAGATCTGCGGTGAAGGCTCCGTCCGCCGAGTGGACCGTATTCGTGGCCGATGACCATTCGGCGACCGCCGGCGCCGTCCAGCGCGCCCTCGCGTCGCTGCCGGGCCGGGCCCGCGCCCTGCCGTTCCGCAACGCCAAGGAACTGCTCCGGCGCCTGGCCTACATGCAGCCGGATCTCCTGCTCATCGATGTCGCCTTCCCGGGGTTCGATGCGCTGACGGCGCTGCGTACGCTCGACGGGACCGCCCTTCCGATCGCCCTGCTGGCCCGGGACACCCGCGAGGACGCCCACGCGGCCATCGAGGGACTGCTGGCCGGTGCGCGAGACGTCTTCATCAAGCGGTATCGTCCGGACGCCGTGGCCTTCTCGGGGGGGGCGGGGGCGTTGGCGCGCCGACTATCCCGCCTGGCCGGCGTCGAAGTCCAGGACGAGGCCCGGCCCGTGGCCTTCTCCTCGGCCGGCTGCGGTCCCATCTGCCCCTACGGGTCGAAGGGCAACACCGCGCGCTGGATTCGGGTCCTGGCTGCCGACGGTGGTCTCGGGCTGGGCGGTCCGGTCAATGAGATGCCCGGCGGCGCCCTCCGGGTCGTCACCGCCCTGGGAACCCTGTCGACCGTGGCGCGGCTGGCCGGTGGTCTGCTCCTGCCCGATCGCGCCGGAGGTCCCCTTCTGATTCGCATGCCCCACACGGCGCGCTGGAGCCGCGCCATACAGGATGCCCTCTCGCGCCGCTGGAACCGGACCGTGCTCGAGCTTCAGAACCAGGAACGGCTGCGCTGCGGCCAGTGGCGCATGATCCCGGGGCGGTCGCTGGTCCACCTGTCACGCAACGGTCACGCTGGCTATCAGGCGCGGCAGTGTTCCAATCGCATCGCCCACGAGGAGCGCGCGAGTGCGCTCCAGCTCGAAGAATTGACCCGCGCCCCGCGGGGCAGCCTGGCTGTTCTGGCAACCGACGTTCCCGGACCCTCGTGGGTCAAGCCGGTGACGAAGCTGGTGGGGCGGGATCAGGTCGTTTTGCTGCACATCCAGGCGGCCCGTGAGATCTGGCGCCGGGTGGAGGCCGTGCCGGCCACCGCGCGCGCGCAATAGGGGAGGTGTTCATGCAACGATTCGGATCATTGGCCCCGGAGCGATCCCGCTTGCCGGGGCTGGCACCGCCGTCTCCCCGGCTGTCGGGCCGGTTGCCCGGCCGGCTGCATGACCGGGGGCCTCGTGTTGCCCAAGGCCTTGTCCGGATGTTCGCGGTGGTGCTGGTCTTGCTTGCCGCCGCCGCCGGCGCGGGCCGCGCGTCGCCCAATCCCACGACCGTCGCGGAACTGACGGTCTTCGCCGGAGAGCAGGTCTGGCTCCTCGAGATCCCCCATGCGGGTCCTTGGTCTCACTGGGCAATGGGTTCGCCGTCTCGCCTGGTGATCGACCTCGCCAATGCGCGGTCGGCCCTGTCGCGCGCGCCCGGGCTGTTTGCCCACGACTTCGATGACGGACCGGTACGGACGTTACGCACCAGCCAGTTCAGCAATCAGCCGCAGAACCGCACGGTGCGCGTCACGCTGGAGCTGCGTGAGAGCGGCCGCTACGAGGCGACCCAGCATGACGGGGTGATCCGGATCCGGATGACCGCCCCGGAGGAAACGTCCTGGGGAGAGGATCTGGTCCTTCGGATCGACGGTGACGGTGCCCATGTTTCGGGCGCAGGCCCGGAGGCGTCCGCGCCCGGGCAGGGAGCGCCCGGCACGTCTGCGCCCGGCACGTCTGCGCCGGACACGTCCGCGCCCGGGCAGGCAACGCCGGACGCCTCCGTGCCGGCGTCGCCGGCGTTGGGTGAGGCCGATGCCAGCCGCCCCGTGGAGGCGACCGCGGGGGCTCCCCCTTTGGACGAACAGCTCTCTGAAGCTGGGCTCGACAGCCTCTTGGCCGACAGTACCCTTTTCGAGGTCTCACCGCTGACCTCGCGCCGTACCGCCTGGGAACTGGCGGCCGCGCGTCTGCTGGAGGAGGCTCAGCAGTTCTATATCGCCGGTGACTCCACCGCGAGCCTCGAACGACTCGAGACCTGCGAGCGCTTCTACGCCGACACCGATGCCGGCATGCAGGCGGCGATCGCGCGCAGCCTCGTGCTGCGCCTGCTGGGCCGCGAAGTCGAAGCGACTCTGGCGGCCGATCCGGCCTCCGACGGCCATTGGCCGCTGCTCACCGACGAGCTGCTGGCCCTCCTCTTTGACCAGGCCTACCGGGCCGAGAACCCGCCTCTGGCAGCGCAGGTGCTCGAGGTCTGGCGCAACGCGAATCCGGCGCCCGCGGCCTGGGCTCGGGAGGCACTGCGGCTGGCCGAGTACTACCTCGAGGAACAGCAGGTGAGCCTGGCGAGCCAGTGGGTGGCCGCGGCTCTCGATGCGCACCCCGAACTCGAGATCTCTCCCCGGGCCCTCTTTCTCCACGCCTCGACGCGCATGGAAGCCGGGGCCTGGGAGGAAGCCGATCCCCTGCTGGAGCGATTGGAGTCGATTGCCACCGGAACGCTGCGTTTCCGGACCCTGGCGCTGCGGGCCGACTGCCGCTACCGCACCGGACGCTACCGTGAAGCCGCCGAGCGCTACGAGGCGCTCCTGGTGCCCGAGGTCCCGGCGGTCGAGCGCGAGTGGGCCTGCTACCAGCTGGGCAACTGCTGGATGCATCTGGGGGAACCGCAACGCGCCATTGCCGCGTTCACCGAGGTGGCCGGCGAGGACAGCGAGAGCTTCTGGGCCCCGTTTGCCCGCATGCATCTGGCCGACTTGAAAGGAGACGCTCGTGTCGCCGCACGCCCCTAGCTCCGCCCGCCCGGCCTCGCCGCCGGTGGCGGGGTGGCCCATGCTTCCCGGCGCCGAACCGGCCGAGCAACAGACCGTCGTGCTTCTTGAAACACTCCTCGAGCGGCTCGCCGACGGGGTCTTCGTGCTCGATCGCCGCGAACGCGTGAGCTACTGGTCGCCGTCGGCGCAACGCCTGACCGGGCGCAAGGCCGAAGACGTGCTCGGCCGCAGGGCCGAGACGGTCCTGGGCGGGTTGGCTCGCGATCTGGCCCGCGTGGGCGAGGGCGATGCCACCGGTTTGCTCGAGACGCCTCGGGGGCGCCTGCCGGTGCGCGTGGTGGTCATGAAAGCTACCGGCACCGGCGGCGTTCATCTGGGCCGTGTCTGCGCCGTCACCGATCTGCAAGCGGTGTGGATGGAACGTGCCCACCAGACCCGGCTGGAGAGACTGGCCACCCTTGGGCGCAGCCTGGCCAGTGCGGTCCATCAGATTCGCAATCCCCTGGGCGCGACGATGGGGTTCGCCGACCTCCTCGAGCGGGATCTGCGCGGTGAGCCGGCCCATGGCCTGGCGCTCCGCATTCGCGATGGGTTTGCCGAGATCAACCGCCGCATCGACGAGCTGCTCTGCTACGCGCGTCCGCGGCCCCTGCAGATCGAAGAGGTCGACCTGGCCGAACTCGTCGCACAGGTTGGCGGGCAGGTGGCAGCACGCTTCCCGGAGGGTCCTCGCGCAGACCTCGAACTCGCCCAGAAGGTGTGCGTCCAGGCCGACCGGCGGCAGATCGGCCAGGCGATCGAGAACGTATGGGTCAACGCGTGTGAGGCGGCCGGTACGACCGGGCGCGTGAAGGTCCTGCTGCAAGGCGGCCCAACGGGCACCGAAGCGGCCGAGACGGTGCGCCTGCTGGTGCGCAACGACGGTCCCGGACTGGCGCCCGCGGTGCTGCGCTCGATCTTCGAGCCCTTCGAGACCCAGAAGCCGGGCGGGACCGGTCTGGGACTGGCCCTGGCCCGTAGCATCGTGACCAGTCACGGAGGCGAGATCGAAGCCGTCAGCGCGGGCGGCTGGACCACGTTCGTCCTCACGTTGCCCGCGGCGCCCTGGCACGGGCCGGGCAACCCGCAGATCGAGACAACGCAAACGGCTTCGCCGAGCCAGGCCACCGAGACGCCCCAGGCCACCCGGACGCCCCAGGCCACCCGGACGACCCAGGAGAGGATCCATGCGGACGAACGCTAGTCAGTCGGGCCCTGGCCTTGTCCCGGGCCCTGGCCCGGGCCCGGGCACGCGCCCGGTCGTGCTCGTGGTCGAAGACGATGAGCTGATGCAGAGCTTCCTCGAGCAGGCCTTGACGCGCATGGACCTTACGGTGGTCGTCGAGGCCAGCGCCGAGGCGGCGATCACACGGGCCGCGTCGCTGGCGTTCGACCTCGCCCTGCTCGACGTCCGCCTCGGGGGCATGGACGGCATCTCCCTGCTCGGTGAGCTGCGCGGGTGCCGGCCGGCGTGCCAGTACGTGGTCATGACCGCGCACGGCAGCCTGGAGACCGCGATCGCGGCCATGCGCGCGGGCGCCTTCGACTTCCTCACCAAGCCTTTCACCGTCGAAACGCTCGAGGTCGTCGTGGAGCGCGCGTTGGGGGTGCAAGCCCTGAAGCGCGAGAACGAACGCCTGCGGGCCCGCGTCGACGCGCCGGGCGAGCCGCTCTTGATCGGGCGCAGCGCGCCGATGCGCTGGTTGCGCGACCTGACCCGCACGGTGGCGCGGTCGCCGGCCACCGTACTCGTCGAAGGCGAGAGCGGTACCGGGAAGGAACTCGTTGCCCAGGCCCTGCACGCCTGGGGGCCGCGGGCCTACCAGCCGCTCGTCAAGGTCAACTGCGCGGCGCTGCCGTCGGGGCTGATGGAGTCCGAGCTGTTTGGTCATGAGCGGGGGGCCTTCACCGGCGCGAGCCAGATGCTGCGCGGCAAGTTCGAGCTGGCCAATCGCGGTACGCTGGTGCTCGACGAGATCGGGGAGATGGATCTGGTCCTGCAACCGAAGCTGCTGAGGGCCATCCAGGAGAAGGAGTTCTACCGGGTGGGCGGCACCGAGCCGGTACGGGTCGACCTGCGGATCGTGGCCACCACCAACGCCAACCTGGCCGAACGTGCCCGGGCGGGCCGGTTTCGCGAAGACCTCTACTACCGGCTGCGTGTGATCCCGATCCGCATTGCCCCGCTGCGCGAGCGGCGCGAGGACATCCCGCGCCTGGCCGCGCACTTCCTCGAACTGGCCGCCGCGGAGAACAAGAAACGCGTGACCGGCTTCGCGCCCGAGGCCCTGAGCCGCCTGATGGATCACCCCTGGCCGGGCAATGTACGGGAACTCGAGAACGTGGTGCACCGCGCGGCGGTGATGACCGAGGGGCCGGTGATTGGCCCGGAGCTGTTGCAGTGGGATGAGAGCTTGACGCCGTGGGCTGCGGGCACGTTGCCCATCCGGTCGGCGGCCTGGTCGCCGGCGACCGAGCCGGGCTCTGCACCCACGCCCATGGCGACCACCGGTGCCGACGCCTCTTCCGAACCACCGCTGCCCCCCGGCTGGGACCAGCTGAGTTTGCGCGAGGTGGAGCGCCGCTGTATCGAGGGCGCCCTGAAGCTCGAGGGTGGCAACAAGTCCCGGGCCGCGCGGCGGCTGGGCATCAGCGTTCGGACGATTCGCAACAAGCTGCATTCGTATGAGAGGCAATCGCCGGTGGCCACCGGCGGGGACCGGATTGCCGGGGTGGATCACCGTATGGCCGCATGAGCCGCGGGAGAAAATCTTGCCGCCCTGGGCAGCTTCTTCCCACCCCGGCCGGAGGGGCGTCTCGCGGATCGCGTGGCGAACGTATTTGCTGACAATAGTTTAGGACGCTTATTGCCATGGGGCGGTTTCCGGCACGCCCCTTGCACCAAAGGGCATGGGCTGAAGGGGTGTGCCGCCAGGGGGCTGAGTCAGGAAGACGAGCCCGGCGGCCCCGGAAGGAGTCTCGATGACGATCGGCAAGGTGCTCTTCGGAACCCGGACGATGGACCTCCTCAAAGGGGGCCTCGACGCGGGCACCGCACGGATGCGGACGATCTCGGAAAACCTGGCCAACGTGACCACGCCCGGGTACGAGGCGAGGCGGGTGGAATTCGAGGAGCACATCACGCGGGCGAAGCAGGCCATCGAGCTCGATCAGACCCAAACCGGCCATCGTGGTGCCGGGCAGCAAGGGGCGGCGCCCGCCCCGCGCGTGATGCAGTCGGACGCACCGGTTCCTGACGGCGCGATCAACAACGTGGACATGGAGGCCGAGCTCGTGCAGCTGAAGAAGAACGAGCTCCACTACCAGGCCCTCAGCCAGATGATCGCCCGCAAGTACCAGGGGATTCAAAACGCGCTCCGCTAGAGGTAGGTGCCAGAGGTCCGAGTCCGGGGTCGGCGCGTGAGGCTTTCGTTCGAGGCCGGTGCGGGAGGGCGGCGCAAGAGGCGGACACTGGCGGAGAGAGTAAGGAATCCTAGGGGTCACAGAGGCAGGATGCCATGTCGATCAACTACATGAGCGGAATGAACACCAGCGCCTCGGCGCTCTCGGCCTACCGGCGCTGGATGAACACGATCTCGGAGAATCTGGCCAACGCCCAGACGACCCGCACGGCCGAAGGCGGTCCCTACCGGCGCAAGCAGGTGAGTTTCCAGGCGATTCAAAGCGAGACGGCGAGCGCTCCCGCGGGCACCTCCTCCGGCGCCGGACCGGGTGGACTGGCCCCGGTCCAGACCCATCCCGAGCACATGGCGGCGTCTGCCGGTGCCGCCCCCACCGACTCAGCCCAGCCGCAGGTCGAGGTCACGATTTCCGCGGACAACGAGACCCCCTTCACACAGGTCTACGACCCCGCCCATCCGGATGCGGACGAGGGCGGGTGGGTCAAGTATCCCAACATCAATCCGGTCACCGAGATGGTCAATCTGATCCTGGCCTCGCGCGCCTACGAGGCCAATGTGGCGGCACTGGGGGCGGACAAACGGATGCAGGAGATGGCGCTCTCGATCGGCAAGCAGTAGCGCCGGGGGGGGCAGGGCCGGCCGGTAACGGGCCGGGTGCCCCAGCGGTGGTGGGCCCGACGCCCGGCGGGTAGCGGGCCGCAGATCTAGCAGGTAGGCGGCGGCGACGCAAAGAGGAGAACGAATCATGAGCGGACTCGGCAGCGCGGATGCAGTGGGCCGCATTGGCAATCTGGGCAGTGCGCGTTCCCTTCAGTCCCTGCGTGACGTGGAGCCCCAGCGGGGCCTCACGCTGACGCCCGGTCCCCAGGCCGCTTCGAAGAGCGGGTTCGAGACCACGCTCAGCGATGTATTGCGCGATGTCAACGCGCTGCAGAACCGCTCCGACCACCTGACCGAGCAGTTCGCCGCCGGACAGGTGCAGGACCTGCACGACGTGATCATCGCCCAGCAGGAGGCCTCGATTGCCTTCCAACTCGTGCAGTCGATGCGCGACAAGCTCGTGCAGTCCTACCAGGAGCTCATGAGGACGCAGGTGTAGCCATGGGATTGCGCGGTGAAACCATGCGGAGGCAGCGGGTGACCGGGTGTCTGTGCAAGGAGGGCTTCCGTGGAGTGGTTTGAGCAGCTCAAGAAGATCTGGACGCGCCTTCCGGCCGCCCACCGGGTCTTCATGGCCACGGTGGCGGTCGCGCTCATCATCCTGGTGGTGGCCGTCGTGTCCTGGGCCAGCCGTGAGGAGCTTTCGGTACTCTACGCGAAGCTGGAGCCCGAGGACGCCGGGTCGATCGTGGATGAACTCGAGTCGATGGGCGTGGAGTACAAGCTCGGTGACGGCGGGCGGACGATCGAGGTGCCCCGGGGCGACGTCTACGAGGTCCGCCTGCAGCTGGCCTCCGAGGGTCTGCCCAACGCCACCGGTCAAGGCTACGAGATCCTCGACACCAACAAGATGGGCTGGACCGACTTCGTCCAGAAGCTGCAGTACCGGCGGGCGCTCGAGGGCGAGCTCGCCCGCACCATTCAGACACTCGACGAGGTGGCCCAGGCTCGCATCCACCTCGTGATTCCCGAGCCCAGCCTGTTTCAGGAAGACGAACGACCCACCACCGCCTCGGTGGTGCTCAAACTACGGCCGGGTGCCTCGGTGCGCGACCCGCAAGTGCAGGGCATCGTTCACATGGTCTCGGCCGGGGTCGAGGGCCTGACCGCCGAGAACGTGACCGTCCTGGACACCAGCGGCCGGCTCCTCTCGAAGCCTACCGACGCCGACGGTTTGCTGGGCGTCACCGGCGATCAGATCTATCTGACCCGCACCGTCGAGGAAGACCTGGTGCGCAAGGCCCAGAGCGCTTTGGAACGCGTGCTGGGGCCCAACAAGGCCGTCGTGCGCATCTCGGCCGAACTCGATTTCGAGCGGGTCGAGACCACCCGCGAGATCTATGACAACGAGACGCCGGCGGTGCGCAGCGAACAGCGGACCGAGCAGAGCGAGGGCGACGGCGGATCGACCGAGGAGTCGATCACCAACTACGAGCTATCGAAGACCATCCAGCACGCGATCGACCAGCCCGGCGCGATTCGGCGTCTGTCGGCCTCGGTTTTCGTCGATGGGACCTACCAGACCGGTGAGGACGGGGTGCGCGCCTACCTGCCGCGCGGGGACGAGGAGATGAACAAGCTCATCTCGCTCATCAAGGCGGCCATTGGGTACAACGCCCAGCGGGGCGACGAACTCAGCGTCGAGAACATTGCCTTCGACGACACGCAGATGCAGCAGACGGTCAAGGAGATGGAGAAGGTCCACCAGCTCGAGATGATTCAGAAGATCGGTACGGTGGCCGTCTCCCTGCTGCTGGCCGGCGGCGCCCTCTTCATCCTGTGGAAGCTCCTGGGCCGTGTGGCAGCCCCGGCAGCCGGGGGCCGTGCGGCGACCACGACGCGTCTGATCGACGACGAGGACGACGACGAGAAGCCGGAGAGAAACATCGAGCGGATGCGTATGGAGCGCAAGCTCAAGGACATTGCCGAGCAACCGCCCGAAGACATCGCCCGCGTGATCCGGGCGTGGATGCAGGAAGCCAGCTAGGCCGCGCCGCCGGTTGGGCGGCTCGTGGAGCGAATCGATGCCCAAGCAGCAGATTCATCTCGATGACCTGAGTGGTGCGGAAAAGGCCGCCGTGCTCGCGATCACCTTGGGGTCGGACAAGGCCGCCCAGGTCATGTCGCATCTCGATAGCGAAACGTTGGAGAACCTCACCGCCCACATCGCTCGCATGGACGACATGCCCAAGCAGGTGGTCGAGGGCGTGGTCGGCGAGTTCGATGCGATCCAGCACGCCATGGGCGCATTCTTGCAGAGAGGCCGGGAGTTCGCGGAAGAAACGTTGGCGAAAGCGCTGGGCCCGGAGCAGGCCGCGATCATTATCGAGCGCGTGCGCGCGGCGCTCGATCCTTCCGGGTTCGAGGTCCTGAACGAGATCGACGATGAGCAGCTCCTGGGCTTCATCCAGAAGGAGCACCCGCAAACGATCGCGCTCATTCTCGCCAATCTGAAGCCGCGCCAGGCCGCGCGGATCATGTCGCAGATCGGGGCCGACGGCCGCACCAGCATCATCTCGCGCATCGCCACGATGGAGAACGTCTCGCCCGAGGTCATCAACGAGGTCAAGGAAAGCCTCAACCTGATGTTCAGCAACTGGAAGCGGGCGGGCATGGAGAGCGCCGGGGGCGTGGAGGTGGTGGCCGAGATCCTGAACCTGCTCGACCGGGCCACGGAGAAGAAGATCATGGCCACGATGGAATCGGAGGATCCCACCCTGGCCGCCAAGATCAAGTCCTTCCTCTTCACCTTCGAGGATGTGCTGAAGCTCTCGGACGCCGACATCCGGTCGGTCCTCAAGGAGATCGATTCGTCCACGCTGGTGCTGGCCATGAAGGCCGCCAGCGACGAGCTGAAGGAGAAGATCTTCAACAACGTCTCGCAGCGGGCCTCGGAGATGCTGCGCGACGAAATGGAATTCATGGGTCCGGTGCGCTTGAAGAACGTCGAGGAAGCCCAGACGCGGATCATCGACACGATCCTGCGTCTGGACGAGGGCGGGCAAATCACGATCGCCCGGGCCGGCGAGGGAGAAGAACTCGTTGCCTAGTTCCAGCGTGCTCAGGAATGCCCGCGTGACCGGTGATGCGGTCAACCTGCTCGAGCGGCAGGGTGCGGGCATCGTGCTCGGCGCCGATGGACGCCCCGTCGTGGGGGACGACCGGCCGGTCTATTCCGAAGAGCAGGTCCGGGTCCTGCGTCACGAGTACGAGGCGCGCATCGAGGCGCTGGAGCAGAAGATCCGCGCCACGCGCGAGGAAGGCTACGCGAAGGGTGAGGTCGACGGGCGGCTCGGCGAACGTGCCGCGCTGCGGGGTCAGGCCGATGCGCTCGAAGCGCTCTCGGGCGAGATCCTGGCGGCACGCCGGCGTGTGCTGGCCGGTGCGGCCGAGGACCTGGTCGCGCTGGCGGTGGCGATGGCTGGCAAGATGTGCCGCCGCGTGCAGGAGGTGGAACCGGATTTCGTGGCCGGCATCGTGCGCGAGGCGCTCGAGGCGGTGGCCGAGAGCGACCGGATCACCGTCCGGCTACATCCCGACGACCTACAGCGGTTGCAGGAACGCAGTGACGAACTCAAAGGCTTGCTGGGCCCCGAAGGCGATCTGCGCCTTCGGGCCGACGATACGATGGCGCCCGGCGGGTGCCTGGTCGACAGCCCCGAGCTTCACCTGGACGGCACGCTCGATGGGTACCTGCAGCGGTGCGCCGAGGCCCTGACCGAATGGGCCCGCGGGGAAGAGGTTCTGGACGAGGGAGGCAACGGTGGTCAGTCCGCGGCTTGAGACTCGTGGCGCTGCCGAAGCGCTGGCCCGGGTCGACGCGATCGCGCCGGCCGGCCGCGTGGTGCGCATGGTCGGAGGTCTGGTCGAGGCCTCCGGACTGCGCTGCGCCGTCGGAGAACTCTGCGCGATCGAGCTGCTCGAATCCGCGCGCCGCGACCGCGCCGTCAGTGGAGCCGGCGGGGCCGCGCGCATACCGGCCGAGGTCGTCGGTTTCCGGCAGGACGTCGTCTTGCTCATGCCCCTCACCGATTTCGCCGGCGTATGTCCGGGCGACCGCGTGTGGGGGCGCCACACCCCGCTCACGGTCCCGGTGGGCGAGAGGCTCCTTGGCCGGGTGGTCAGCGGACTCGGTGAACCGCTCGACGAATTGGGCCCGCTGCACGGTAGCCGGTACCGCTCGTTGTCGGCCTCGGCCCCTCAACCCCTGGCTCGGCGACGGATCCGCGAACCCATCTGCACGGGCATTCGCGCCATCGACGGTTTGCTGACCTGTGGCAAGGGACAGCGCCTGGGTATCTTCGCCGGATCGGGCATCGGCAAGTCGGTGCTGCTCGGTTCGATCGCGCGCCATGCCCGAGCCGACATCAACGTGATCGCCCTGATCGGCGAACGTGGCCGCGAGGTGCGCGAGTTCCTGGAGCGCGACTTGGCCGGCGGGCTCGCGAAATCCTTCGTGGTCGTGGCCACCTCCGACCAGCCGGCGCTGGTGCGCGTCAAGGGGGCCATGCTGGCGCTGACGGTGGCCGAGTACTTCCGGGACCAGGGTCGCGACGTTCTCTTCATGATGGATTCTCTCTCGCGCGTGGCGACCGCGCAGCGCGAGATCGGGCTGGCCGCGGGCGAGCCGCCGACGACCCGGGGGTTTCCACCCTCGGTTTTCGCCCTGCTGCCGAGGTTGCTCGAACGGGTGTCGATTACCGCCGAGGGCAGCATCACGGGCCTCTTCGCCGTGCTGGTCGATGCCGACGACATGAACGAACCGATCAGCGATGCCGCCCGCTCGATCCTGGACGGGCACATCGCGCTTTCGCGCCGTCTGGCGCATCGCAATCACTATCCCGCGATCGATGTGCTGAGCAGCATCAGCCGCGTGATGCCCGAGGTGACCAGCCGCGAGCATCGCGAGGCCGCCGATGCCATTCGCCGCGTGCTGGCCGTACACGCCGAGGCCGAGGACGTGATCAACCTGGGGGCCTACGTAGCAGGCTCGAACCCACTCGTGGACGAAGCCATCGCTCGTCTTCCGGGCATCGAGGAGTTCTTGCGGCAGCGGCCGGAGAACGCCTCGAGCAGCGAGGAGACGCTGGCGTGGCTGGAGACACTGGCCCACCACGAGCCGTCCGGTTCGGGAGCGGAGGCGGCGCCCAGCGCAGCCCCCGGCGTCCCGGCGGAGGCTGCGGCGAGGGCCGGATAGGGATGAGCGCGCCCGGAGGGAACCGGGGCGTGAGGAGGCAGGGTGAGACCGTTTCGCTTTTCGTTGGCAGGGCTGGAGAAGGTTCGGCAGGCGGCGGTCGACCGCGCCGAGCTGGCGCTGGCCAGGAGCGAGGCGGCGAAGCGGGCAGAGGAGGGGCACATCATGGGGCTCGAGCAGGCGATGGTCAGCGCGGCAACGGCATCTTCGCGAGAGGGCGTCTTGGATGTGGGTGGTCTCATGGAGGAGGAGGCGTATCTCCATCAGCTTCGGCGTCAACGTTCGGAGGCGATGGGGCGCCTCGAGCAGTGGATCGCCTCGGTAGAGCGGGAGCGGCAGGGCCTTTTGCAAGCCCGGCGTGAGCGCAAGGCCCTCGAGCGGCTTCGCGAGCGCCGCTACCTGGAGTTCATCAAGGATGTGGTCCGCGATGAGAACGACGTCATCGACGAGGTTGCCAGCGTGAACCACCAGCGCGCGCGGCAGGCGGCCTGACCGGCCGGCGGCGAGGAAGCCCGAGAGGACGGAGAGCGAGAGGATGCGCGGGATGACACGAACCGGATCGAACCACTGGAGCCGGGCCCACCAGGCCCTGCGCCGGGCTCCGCGGGAGCGCGGCGCGGCCGGGCCAGTGGGCATGATCGCCGTGTTCCTGGCCACCGCGGTCGTCATCACGCTCATTATGCTTTTCGCCACCGGCGTCGCGCAGCGCAGCATCCTGCCCCGGCTGAAGAACCGTTCGTCCGAGGCGGTGCCGACCGTCCCCGTCGCGCCCTCGACCGCCGCGGGCAACGCTCAGCAGTCAGCCCCCGACGGCGAACACCTCTCGCCCGATCAGATCGCGGCGGCATCCGATTCCTTGCGGGCCCTGCGGCAACAGGTGCGGCTCGAACAGCTTCGTTTGCAGGAGCAGGTGGATCGCCTGGCCGAGGTCACCGAAGAGATCGAATCGGCCCGCGAAGCCGCCAACCGTGAGGCCGACGAGCGGGTGGCCGATCTGTCGAAGGTGCTATCGAGCATGAAGCCTCAGGCAGCGGCTCGCATCATGGTCAATCTCGACGACGAGACCTTCAAACGTGTGCTCGATCAACTGAACGTTCGCCAGGCCGCCAAAGCGCTGGCCTACATCGATCCGGTCCGCGTGGCGCGCATTACCGAGGAGGCGGCGCAGTCGGCCGCGGAATCGGCGTCGGTATCGTCCGCACAGACGGGCGTGCAGACGGGTGCGCAGGCGGGCGCACAGCCGGCCGCACCGGTAGCTGCCGGAGATGGCGCCCAGGGACCGGAGGAGAGGTAGTCGTGATGCAGTTCTTCCCCGCACTTTCCCTGAAGGCCGGCGCCCAGATTCGTCTCCGGGACGGGAACGAGGGAGCCGTGACGCCTGCACCCTCGTCCCAGGCATCGTCTCAGGCATCGTCTCAGGCATCATCTCTGACATCGTCTCACCCGTCGTATGAAGAGGTCGCGGCGCTCACGCTCC
>CAZZIF010000004.1:17390-35527 GCA_964654025.1 uncultured bacterium | reverse complement strand
GACGTCCACGTCCTCCGCGGCGGCTGGTCGGCCTTCTACCTCGGCGACCGCCACGCCCACGGCCGTGGCGCCGGGAGCGACGACGGCCAGCGTTTCGTCGAGCGTTTCGCCGAGCGTTTCGTCGAACGCTTCGTCGAACGCTTCGTCGCCGGCGTCTCCCACGGCTGGTTCGGCGCAGCGCACGGGGGCCACCCTCTTCCCAGCATCCACAGGCGGGTCGCCCGTGGGTGAGCCGCGTTCACCGCAAGCGAACGCTTCCACTCGGCCGGTAGCGCAGGCCGCTGGTGCAGTCGCGGTGCCAGCTGAGCAGGATGAGCGGATCAGGCTGGCTCGTACCCCGCTCGATCGCAGTGCCTCCCGCGTTTCCGTGCGTCAAGAGAGTTCCATGGCGACCGACTGGCAATTGCCCCGGCAGGTGGAAGGGCGCGCGTCAGAAGCCTCGTTTCGCGTAGTTCGTTCGGGTGCGCCGGCTTCCACCGCTGCCGCTGGCCGTCAGAGCGGTTTCGTCACGCCGAATCAAGACCCCCGCGTGACCGCATCCCTGGCGAGCGCTGGCGTGAAGCCCGCCTCGGCGACCGAGGCTGCCGCGATTCGTCCTTCGGCGACCGAGGCTGCCGCGATTCGTCCTTCGGCGACGGTAGCGCAGTCTCCCATCCACGGCACGGGTGGGACGACGTCGTCTGGGCCGGTGCGCACCGGATTGCTCCACGAGGTGGCCACCCCGTCGACCCGCTTCGCGACTCCGCTGACCGGGGCCCGCCTGGGTACGCTGCTGCAGCCGGCCGAGGAGTTCTCTCTCGTGGCGTCCCGATCAACGGACACGAAGGTCGCGACCGCTGCGAAGCCGACGCAGGCGCCGGCCGCCACGACCACGACCACGACCGCGACCGCGACCGCGATCGGTCCCGCTCCTGTGAACCGCGTTCCGGCCGGAGTCAAGCAGTCGGATCGCGCCAATGCGGCCCGACCGAGTGGCCTCGCGGGTGAGGGTGCCTCGCTGCGAACGGCCTCGACCGAGTCCATGCCTGTTGCGGCCCGGTCTAGCGCTCGCTCCAGCGGCGGGCACTCTGGATCGAGCGCACCCGTGACCGGCCGCGCTTCCGTGACCGGCCGCGCTTCCGTGTCCGGCGACGCTTCCGTGACTGGCCGCGATTCCGTGTCCGGCGACGCGACCGCCGCCAAGGGCGCCCCCGCAGCGACTCGCCGGCTCGACACGGTTCCGGCGCCTGCCGGCCGCGCGGCAGGGGTTCGAGTGGCGCAGATGCCATCTGTGCCGGCGGCGCAATCCTCTTCCGCGGCGCCCAGCGAGCAGGCGCCCGCCGCGCCCGGTCCGGCCGCCACGTCCCCGCGGCAGGCCCCTGCCGGTACGCGCGGTATGGGGGTAGCTCCGGCTGCGGCGACGTCTGCGGCGGCACAGTCGCCGGCACCGTCTCCGGCACCAGCTCCGGTTCGGGCCCCGGTTTCTGCACCGGGCTCTGCACCGGGCTCTGCGCCGGGCTCGGCGACGATTCCTGCGCAGGGATCGACGCCTGGCTCGCGACCGGCTTCGGTCGGGAATGCGGCTTCGGTAGGGAGTCCGGCTTCGGCGTCAACCCCGGTTTCGGTCCGGGCCAGAGAGGTCGCGGAGGCGCCGGCGGACGCATCCTCCGCGGCGCGGTCCTCGGAACCGCGTGGTCTCAGGCAGGCCTCCGGAACCCGGTTCCATGGCGCGCTCCCGGAGACACCGCTCGGCCGGGACCTGGCCGCGCCACTCGAGACGCTGATCGACTCGGTGCGGGACCGGACACCTGCACCGGCACCCGCGCAGCGCGGTGAGAGCGCCGGTGCACCGGAACCCCGTGCCTGGTGGTTCCGCGGTGAGGCCACGCCGGCGACACGCGCTGCCGGCGAGATAGCCGTGGCGGGCGACACCACGGCTCGCGGGCAAGAGCTTGCAGCCGGGGCGCAGGGTCGCGCCGGGGAGAGGACCACTGGTGCGGAGCGGGGCGCTGGCGTGGAGCGGGGCGCTGGCGTGGAGCGGGGCGCTGGCGCTGAGTGGGGCGCTCGCGTGGAGCGGCGCGCTGGCGCCGAGCGAGCTGCCGCCGGTGACAGCAACGCGACGCGGGACACCAGGGCGAACCTGGAGGGACGATCGGTCCCGGTGGAAATCTCCGCGCGGGAGCTTTCCGCGACGGGGATGCGCGCTGAGAGGGTACGCGGGGGCGAACGGATGCCGGGTCATGCCGGGTCCGTACGGCCAGGGAACGAAGGATCCGAAGGGGTTTCTTCGTGGCGGCCGTCTGCCGAACTCACGGACGAGTTCCTCGCCCGTCCCTCTCAGCCTGCCTCCTCGTCCGGATGGCCGGGTGCGGCCTCCAGCACGGCCTCCAGCACGGCCTCCGGCACAGCCTCAGACGCGGCTGCGGGTGCCGCCTCCGGGCCCGACGGCGCGGTCCGGGGTGAGGCAGTGAGTTCGCCGTCGCAGGCGACCGTGTCGCCGGCGGCTGCGGTTCCGGTGTCCGACACGCCCATCCAGACCGCCCGGGAAGGTGCCATGCAGGCGCTCAGCCCACGTGCGGCGAACATCGCGGCCCAGGCCGCCTACCACTTGCGCGTCCAGCTGCGGGCCGGGCAGCGCGAGACCGTCATCACCCTGGATCCGCCCGGACTTGGCCGGATGCGCCTGAGCATGCGCGGCACCGGGGCGAACTTGACGGCCGTCCTGCGCGCCGAGCTACCCGAGGTTGAGAGCCTGCTGCGTGAGGGCGCCGACGCGATACGCAACCGCCTCGGCCGCCAGGGACTGCCGGTCGAACGGCTGGTCGTGGAGTCGGGCGCGGCACGAGCCGCCGCTCCGGCGCCGATGGCCGATCAGGCACAGTGGACCGAATCGCTGCCCAGTTTCGCGAGCCAGGATGGCGACGCGCGTCGCGCCTGGCAGGAGGGGCAGGCGCGAGACCCTCAGTCGAAACAGGCGCCTGCGCAGGACGGACGGACCCGGTCCGGACGTGACCAGGAAGCCGGCGAGCCCCGGCGCCGCAGGACCGATTCGATGTTGGATTTGACGGCGTAGCCTTAGACGGCACGCGCCGGTAGGAGGAAGTCGACGTGGAGATTTCGGAAGTCACGGGAGCCTATGACCAGGGCTATCTCACCGACGCGGTGAACTCCGAACTCGGCAAAGACGAGTTCCTGAGCCTCTTGGTCACCCAGCTTCAGTATCAGGATCCGCTCGATCCGATGGACAACTCGCAGTTCGTGGCCCAGCTCGCCCAGTTCAGCTCGCTCGAACAGATGACGAACCTGAACTCGGCCTACGTCGACCAGAGCGCGCTGATCCAGTCGATGAACAACAACCTCACCGCCTCGTTCGTGGGCCAGGAGGTCGTCGTCTCGAGCGACACCTTCCGGATCTCGGAGGCCGGGACGGCGAAGGTGGGCGCCTACCTGCCGAGCGCGGCCGGCGAGGTACGGATCGACATCCTCGACGTCAACGGACAGACGGTCCGGAGTCTCTCCATGGAGGATGTTCGAGCCGGCACGCAGGTGATCGAGTGGGACGGTCTCGACGCGGCCGGCAACGCCGTGCCCGAGGGCCGGTACTCGATCCTGGTCGAGGCCGCCGACGTGGCCGGCAACGAGATCGATGCCTACGCGATCGTGGCGGGGAAGGTCGACAGCGTCTCGTTCGACCAGGGGTCGGCCTACCTGAGCGTGGCCGGCGCGCAGGTGCCGATCGGAACGTTGATCCAGGTCCTCTCCGGCGAGGCGGGCTATGTCCCGCCGATCGGTGGTGACCCCGGCGGTGAGACCGGTTCCGGATCGAGCAGCGAGGTGGCCCAGGAAGATGAGGGCCACGGCGAAGCCGGTGGGGACGCCGCCGGGCGTTCCGACGAGCCGGGCAGTATGACGGATTGGTAACGGGAATCCGGCCCGGTCGCTTCAGGCACCGGGCCTTGGGCTAGAAGGAATCCGAGCCCCCCCCCCGCGCCAGCACAGGACGTGCGCGGCGGAACGGTTGCGGACGAACGAAAGGAAAGAGGAGGGCTTCGAACCATGATGCGTTCGCTCTACTCGGCGGTGTCGGGTTTATCGGGCAACATGCTACGCATGGATGTCATCGGTAACAACATCGCCAACGTCAACACGATCGGCTTCAAGTCCGGTCGTGTGAACTTCGAGGAGACCTTGGGGCAGGTGCAGCAATCGGCCACCGCGCCGTCGGAGACGGCCGGCGGCACCAACGCCATCCAGGTCGGCACCGGTTCGCTGACCAGCAGCGTGTCGCAGATGTACACCCAGGGCAGTTTGATGATGACCGGCATCAACACCGACCTGGCGATCGAGGGCGAGGGCCTCTTCGTCCTGAGCGACGGTGAGATGCGGATCTACACGCGTGACGGCTCGTTCCAGGCCGACGCCCTGGGGCGTCTGGTGAGCCCGGGCAGCGGCAGCATCCTGCAGGGCTACGCCTACGACCAGGTGAGCGACACGTACGAATCCAGCCTCTCGGACATCTACCTGCCGCTCAAGGACGTCGAGCCGGCCAAGGCCACGACGACGATCAATCTGGGTGGGAACATGGATGCCGACTCCCAGCCGACGGGCTCCTACATGAAGACCAACTCGCTCTACAACAGCCTGGGTGAACTGGCGACCGAGGACACGGCCCTGGTCGATCTGCGCCAGGCGGAGACCGGGGTGGGGTCACTGACCGAACCCGGCGACACGATCTTCATCGGTGCCGTGGTGGGCGGTGAGACCGTCAGCGCCAACGTGGAGGTTGCCGCCGGCACGACCATCGCCGATCTGACCGAGGCGATGCAGACCGCCCTCAATTCGGTCGAGGGTGTGACCGGCATCACCGTCGCCATGGGGACCGACGGCCGCATCTATGCCGAGACGCCCGACCAGCTCGGGACGGGTGCCGAGATTGCCACCCTGACGCTCTCGGCTTCTGACGCCAACGAACAGGCGCGGGGAACCTTCAGCGCCGCACTCGCCTTCAGCGATATCGATGATGCCCGCGACGCCGGCCAGTTCTACGAGGAGATCACTGTCTACGACGCGCTCGGTTTCGCCCACAACGTGAAGTTCACCTTCACACGCCTCGAGGGGCTCAACGAGTTCACCTGGGAGGCCGAGGTCGATGACGGCGAGACCGAGATCCTGCAAGGCGGATCGGGCCGGGCCGCCTTCCGGGCCGACGGCTCGCTCGATGCGCTGGTCTATGACGCCAGCGGCGATACCGTGCCGACCGCGCTCTCGATCGCGCCCGACACCGGTGCCGAGGGCGTTCTGCGCATGGAACTCGACGTCGGCACCCGCGGCGCGTTCGACGGCCTGACCATGCTCCGCGGCACCCAGAGCCTGGAGAGTTCACAGAACGGATACAGCAAGGGCACCTTCACGCAGTTCACGATCGACGAGTCGGGCCGCGTGATGGGTGTGTTCTCGAACGGTGTGATTCGTCCGATCAGCAAGATCGCCATCGCCGAGTTCTCGAATCCGGTCGGTCTGACCAAGATCGACTCGAACGCCTACATCGAGAGCCCGAACTCGGGGCCGCCTACGATCGGCGCCTCGGGGGAAGGCATCGGCTCGACGATCGCCCCGGGTGCGCTCGAGCAGGCCAACGTGGATCTGGCCACCGAGTTCACCGACATGATCGTGGCGCAGCGCGGCTTCCAGGCCAACGCGCGGGTCATCACCTCCACCGACGAGGTGCTGACCGAGCTGATCAATATCAAGCGGTAGCCTGACGCACTAGGTTCGTCCGGATTCCTCGCCCGTGGTCCCCCGCGACCGGCCGCCGAGCCGGGCGTGGGGGCCCGGGCGGCCCAAGGAGGCGTGAGGAACGATGGCAGCGAGAGAAGAAGAACCCAAACAAGCAGCCGGAGCCGAGGACGGCGGTCTGGATGAGGATACCCGGGAAGCCGAAGGCGCGTCCGAACCCGAATCGCGATCGAAACTCGGCGCCCTGCTCGTCCCCGACGCCCTCGTACGGATGGGCATCGGCGTGCTCGTGCTGAGTGGCCTGACCGTGGGCGCCTTTTTCCTGGTCACCGACGTGATCGGACCGGCGGTGGGACCGGTCGACGCGGTGAGCGTGGGGGGGACGACGGCCGACGGTGAGGTGCCGCCGGTGGTGGCGCCTCCCGGTGACCAGTACGTGATCGACGAGATCGTTCTCAATCCGGCCGGCAGCCGCGGCAAGCGCTTCTTGCGGCTGGGCGTGTGCCTGGAGACCGATGATGGCGCCGCCGTGCTGGCCGAACTCGAGCTGCGCAAGGCGCAGGTGCGCGACCTTCTGATCCGCAAGTTCAGCTCACGCACGATCGATGAGCTCAGCGACCCGACCGTGCGGGAGGAGGTCCGGCTGTCGTGTATCGACGAGATCAACGCGACGCTGACCGCGGGCATGATCTCGAACCTGTATTTCACCGACTACGTGCTGCAGTAGGGCAGTAGCGCGAGCGAGGTTGGCGGCGTGGCAAACATTCTCTCTCAAGATGAGGTTGATGCTCTGCTCAACTCCTTCTCCGACGAGGAGGACGGAGCCGCAGAACCCCAGCCGGAAGCCGAAACGAAGGAGGCCCCCAAGGCCGACCGGAGCGTGGCGGTCTTCGACTTCCGGCGTCCGAATCGCATCTCCAAGGATCAGCTGCGCTTTCTGGAGACGTTGCACGAGACCTATGTCAGCCGGCTGACCGGCGTCCTTTCGGGCTACCTGCGGACGATGGTGGAGATGGACATCCTATCGGTCGAGCAGCTCACCTACGGTGAATGGGTTCAGAGTTTGCCCGAGTCGACCTGTCTGTTCCCGTTCGGCATGCATCCGCTGCAGGGCTCGGGGGCCATCGAGTTCAATCAAGCCCTGGGCCTCTCGATCGTCGACCGCCTGCTGGGCGGGCAAGGGTCCTCGCTGGACCGGGTGCGCGAGCTGACGCATCTGGAGGAGACGATCCTGGCGCAGGTCTCGCGCCAGTCGCTGGAGGTGTTGCGCGAGGTCTGGGGCGTCGTCGCCGAGATCCGGCCGGAGATCGAAGGGTTCGAGAAGCTCCCGAACATGCTCAAGCTCCTGCCCGATCCCGAGACGGTCGTGCTGGTCACCCTGGAGATCAAGACCCAGACGATCAACGGCGCGCTCACCTTCTGCTACCCGTTCGTTTCGTTGGAACGGGTGCTCAACAAGGCCAGCGCGGGGGCCTATGCGGTGCGGGCCATCCGGCCCCGGCGCACCGAGCAGGGTGTGCACTGGCTCAGCCAGGGCCTCGAAGAGGGCCGCGTGCCGTTGCGCGTGCAGTTCGCCGAGGGCGAGATCACGATCGGCGAGTTCGTTCACCTGCGCAAGGGCGACATCCTGCGCCTCAAGACCAGGATCGAGGAGCCGGTGCGGATCGAGGTCGGCGGCAAAAACAAGTTTGCCGGTCGCGCCGGACAGGTGAAACGCAAGCTGGCGGTACAAATCCTAGGACGGATCGCGGAGCCCGAGGATGAGCCCGTGATCGACCCCGACGAAGGAGGAGAAGCCGATGATGGGGGATCCCCAAGAACCCAAACGGGCAATGAGCAAGGATGAGATCGACAATCTCTTCGACGGCGACGAGGCCCAGGACATGCTCAAGGCCGACTCGGGCTCCGGGGACGAGGATGCGTCCGGCTCGGCCGGTGCCGGTGACGCTGGGGCCGCCGGCGGGGCGGTCGGCAGCGCCGGCGATGGAGCCTCCGGGGACGTCGGGAGCGAGAGTTTCGACGGCAACGCCGCCCGCGATCTCGATCTAGGTGAAGAGGAAGAGACCGAGGTCCAACCGGTCGAGTTCGGACAGCTCGACGGCTCGGGTGCCGCCGGTGAGAGGGCCAACATCGATCTGCTCCTGGACGTCAAGTTGCCGGTTTCGGTCGAGCTCGGTCGCACCGACGTGCAGGTGAAGGAGATCCTGGATTTCAGTCCGGGGTCGATCGTCGAGCTCGGTCGAATGGCCAGCGAACCGGTCGACATCCTGGTCAACGGGGTGCTGGTAGCTCGCGGCGAGGTGGTCGTGATCGAAGAGCACTTCGGCGTGCGTCTGATCTCGCTCATCTCGCCCAAGGAGCGGATCCGCAGCCTGGCGGGGGATGCGTGATGACGAGGCGCTCGCATCGATACGCCATCCGCACCGCCCTCGCGATGCTGCTCGTAGCGGCCGGCATCATCTGCGCCGGACCTGCCTGGAGCCAGGATGGCTCGGAGGCCTCCGGGAGCCCGGATGCCGGGCTCGCCGGCCTGGCGACGGTGAGCGGCTCCCCGGCGACGGCCGGCTCCGCAGCGATGGCCGGCTCGACGACGGCCGGCTCCACGATGACGGCCGGCCAGGCGCTGGAGGAGTCGCTGCACTTCTCTGCCGGCGGCATGCTGGCGCGCGTGGGGCTGGGCCTGCTGCTCGTCTTCTCGATCCTGGGCAGCGTGCTTTTCCTCTACAAGAAGGCCACCCGGGGATCGCTGGGCGGCGGCACGCGCCACGGGATCGAGGTGGTGACCCAGCGGGGGATCGGGCAGAAGAGCTCCCTGGCCGTCGTGCGGGTCGCCGGAGAGACCCTGCTGCTGGGGATCACCCCGAACCAGATTCGTCTACTGACGCCCATCGGCGAGGCGAGTTCGAGCACGAGCACGAGCACGAACTCGTGCACGAACGCGAGCGCCGTGTCGGTGACGGGGCATCCAGCTTCGACCGTCTCGAATGCGCCGTTCCAGGCGCGGCGCGAAGCGGCCCGCTCGAACGCCCCGGCGCAAGTTCCAGCCGGCCCGGCCGGTCCAGGCGGCCCGAATCCGGTCGCGGCGTCCCTGGCCCTGGATGGGGGCACAGAATCCCTGTTCGAGAACGAACTGGCCGGTGAGGTCCGCCGGGTTCGCGAGAATCTGGTCACATCACTGAGCCGGCTGAACACCGCCGAGCGGTAGAAGAGGATGCTGCCGATGCTCGGATACCCAACAGAAGGCAAGCGCGCCCTCCGGCACCCAGGGCCGTTCTCGCGGCTCGTCGCGGGCCTGCTCGTCGGGCTCTTCCTCAGCGGTATCGCGACGGTGGCCTGTGCGGGTCCCTCGCTCACCTTGAGTCTGGACGATACAGACGGCGACCCCGCTGCGCCGGAGAAGATCTCGACCGGGCTGCAAATTCTGCTGCTCATGACGATCCTCTCGGTGGCGCCGGCGCTGGTGCTCATGATGACCAGCTTCGCGCGGATCGTCGTGGTGCTCTCCTTCGTCCGCCAGGCCCTGGCCACGCAGCAGATGCCACCGAACCAGGTGCTGGTCGGCCTGGCGCTTCTGATGACCTTCTTCGTGATGGCGCCGACCTACCAGGCCATGCACGAGACGGCCATGAAGCCCTACATGGATGGCGAGATCTCGGCCACCGACGCTCTGCGCGAGGGTAGCGCCCCGCTTCGCGAATTCATGCTGAAGCAAACCCGCCAGAAGGATCTCGCCCTCTTCGTCAGCATGCTCAAGCAGGAGAAGCCCGAGACGGCCGAGGACCTGCCCATGACCGTGCTGGTTCCGGCCTTCATGACCAGCGAGCTACGCACCGCCTTCCAGATGGGCTTCGTCATCTACTTGCCGTTTCTGATCATCGACATGGTGATCGCCAGCGTCCTGATGTCGATGGGCATGCTGATGCTGCCGCCGGCGATGATCTCGTTGCCGTTCAAGATTCTGCTCTTCGTGCTCGTCGACGGCTGGCACCTGGTGGTGAAGTCGCTCGTGTCGAGCTTCGCTTGAGAATGAGTCAGGAGCTCACGTCCCAGGAGTTCACGTCCCAGGAGTTCACGTCCCAGGGACTCACGTCCCAGGAACTCATGGTCCAGGAGGTTTCATGACCACCACCGACGCGATTGCGCTTTTCCAGCAAGCCATCTTCCTGACCCTCACCTTGGCCGGGCCCATGCTGCTCTTCGGCCTGATCGCCGGGCTGCTGGTCTCGATCTTCCAGGCGGTCACCCAGGTCCACGAGATGACCCTGACCTTCATCCCCAAGATCCTGGCGGTCGTGTTGAGTCTCTTCTTGTTCCTGCCCTGGATGGTCAACCAGCTCTTGGATTTCAGCACGAACCTCTTCGGCGGCCTGGCGCTGTTGCGGTGATCGGGAAAGGGCCGGCGAGGGTATGTGGCCGATAAACGCTGAAACGGCAGAGATATTCGGGCTTCTCTTCTCCCGATGTCTGGGCTTCTACATTGCGGGGCCGCTCTTTGCCCAGCGCACGATTCCGTCCCAGATCAAGCTCCTGTTGGCCGTGGTGACGAGCCTGGCCTTGATGCCCCTGGTCACGACCGCCGGACCGCCGCCGGCCGACCTGTGGGGCTTCGGCCTGGCCGTGGCGGGGGAGACCTTCGCCGGCCTGCTGCTCGGGTTCGCGGCCACCCTGCCGTTCGCCGGCATCCGTCTGGGCGCCAGCCTCGTGGGCATCCAGATGGGCTTCGGGATCGTCAACGTCATCGATCCCAAGGAGGGGGGCCAGAACCCGATTCTGTCTCGCTTCTACCACATGCTCACCCTGGTGCTCTTCTTGCTCCTCAACGGCCACCACCTGCTGATCCGGGCTCTGGGGGTCAGTCTGGAACTGGTGCCCCTGGGGGGCGCCCAGCTCTCCACAGGGCTGGCGGGCCACCTGATCGGCCTGGCCGGCACCATGTTCCTCACCGCCCTGGCGGTCGGGGGGCCGCTGATCGCTGTCTTGTTTCTGGCCGATGCTGCCTTGGGATTTGTCGCCCGGACGGTGCCGCAGATGAATATCTTTATCGTCGGCTTCCCCATCAAGATCGCCCTGGGGCTGCTCGGAATCGGCCTAACTCTGCCCTATTTCTTCAGAACCGTCGAAGAGCTCATCTCGGGTCTCGAGCGGGATTTCCTCGTTCTCCTCGCTGGCATGTAGGTTGCATGGCTTCTCGCCGGACGCCTCTCGCCCGGGTGCCGCGTCCGCAGGGAAGGGAAGCATTCGATGGCTGACCAGCAGTTTCAGGAAAGGACCGAGCCGGCCACCCCCCGGCGCCGCCGCCAGGCGCGTGAGGAGGGTAAGGTGGCCCGCAGCCAGGAGCTGGGCTCGGCCTTCGTGCTGCTCTCGGCCATGGGCCTCTTGGCCGTGGCCGGGCCGTTCATGCTCGAGCGGATGATGGAACTCTTCCAATTGCTGCTCGCCGGCAGCGGCCAGATCGAGCTGCGCGGCGACCTGCTCTACGGGTACTTCAGCGGCGGCATCGCCAAGGTCCTGTTGATCCTGGCCCCATTGGCCGGCGCGGTCCTGGTGGTGGGCTTGCTCGTCAACTTCGCCCAGGTCGGCTTCATGCTGACCTGGAAGCCGCTCGCTCCCAAGCTCGATAAGCTCAGTCCGGTCCGGGGATTTCAGCGCATGTTCTCGAAGCAGAGCTTCGCCGAGCTGGCGAAGTCGCTGCTCAAGGTCGCCCTGGTGGGCGGCATCGCCTACTTCAGCCTAAAGGGCGAGATCGGGCGCCTCGCGAGCATGATCGGCACCAACCCCATCCCGATGTTCGGGTACGTGGCGGTCGTCGCCGTCAAGCTGGGCCTCAAGATCGGTATCGCGCTCCTGGCCCTCGCGCTCTTCGACTACGCATTCCAGCGCTGGGACTACGAGAAGAGCATCATGATGAGCCACAAGGAGATCGAGGAAGAATCCCGCCAGACCGAGGGAGATCCCCGCGTGAGGGCCCGCCAGCGGTCGATCCAGCGCGAGGCCGCCGCGCGCCGCATGATGGACGCCGTCAAGACCGCCGATGTGGTCGTCACCAACCCGGTGCGCTTCGCGGTGGCCCTCAAGTACGACCGGGAAACGATGAAGGCGCCTAAGGTTGTGGCCAAAGGCGCCCGCAAGATGGCCGCCCGAATCCGCGATCTGGCCACCGAGCACGGTGTGCCGATCGTGGAAGATCCACCTCTGGCGCGGCTGCTCTACAAGCAGGTGGAGATCGATCAGGAAGTGCCGGTGGCCCTCTTCCGGGCGGTCGCCGAGCTGCTGGCCTATGTCTATCGCGTGAAGGACCGCCGCCCGCGGGCGGCCGGGGTGGCCTAGGGCGGGCGCTGGGGCGCCTAGGGGGAGATGAGCGGCGTGTCGAGCTGGCAACAGCGATCGGATGTGCTCCTGGCCGGCAGCGTGCTGCTGCTGCTGGGCGTGATGATCATTCCGGTTTCCCCGGTGCTGCTCGACCTGATGCTGATCGCCAATCTGGCCTTTGCCCTCGTAACCCTGTCCCTCACGATCTACGTGCGCCAGCCGTTGCAATTCAATACGTTTCCAACGGTTCTGCTGCTGGCCACACTCTTCCGCCTCTCGCTCAACGTGGCGACTACCCGGCAGATCCTCTTGAACGGCTACGGCGGCAAGGTCATCGAGGCCTTCGGAAACTTCGTGGTGGGGGGCAACTACGCCGTCGGGCTGGTGGCCTTCCTCATCTTGATCGTCATCCAGTTCGTCGTCATCACCAAGGGCGCGGCCCGCATCGCCGAGGTCAGCGCCCGCTTCACCCTGGACGCGATGCCCGGCAAGCAGATGGCCATCGACGCCGACCTGAACGCGGGGCTGATCGATGAGACCGAGGCCCGCGAGCGGCGGACCGGCATCGCCCGGCAGGCCGACTTCTACGGGGCCATGGACGGTGCCAGCAAGTTCGTCCGCGGTGACGCGGTGGCCGGCATTATCATCACCGTCATCAATATCCTGGGTGGATTCGTGATCGGCATGGTCCAGCTCGGCATGCCCCTGCCCGAAGCGGCCCGCACCTTCACGCTGCTGACGATCGGTGATGGCCTGGTGGCGCAGATCCCCGCGCTCATCATCTCCACCGCCGCCGGCCTGCTGATTACCCGCTCGGAGGGCCAGAGCCACCTGGGCGAGGAACTCTTCACCCAGATGCTGGGCGAGGCGCGCGCCCCGTTTGCGGCCGCCGGTATCCTGACCATCTTGGGCCTGGTGCCGGGGTTGCCTCTGCTGCCCTTCTGGATGTTGGCTGGGTTGACCGCCGGCGCGGGCCTACTGGCCCGCCGCGCGGGCCGCCAAGCTTCGGCCGAGCGCGAGGCGCAGGAGCGCCAGGAGCCGTCCGGACCCGAGAAGATCGAAAGCCTGCTCGAGATCGACCCGCTCGAGCTCGAGCTGGGGTTCGGCCTCATTCCGCTGGTGGATGAGGCCGCCGGCGGGGACCTGCTTGCTCGGGTCACCAGCACACGCCGCCAGATCGCCGGGGAACTGGGGTTCGTGGTGCCACCGGTGCGAATTCGCGACAATGTCCAGCTCTCCGCCGAGGACTACCGCGTCAAGCTGCGCGGCGAAGAGGTCGCTGGAGGCAGCCTCATGACCGGCAGCCTGATGGCCATGGGGCCGGGTGTTGCCGAGGGCAAGGTCGAGGGCCTGCGGGCCACCGAACCGGTGTTCGGCTTGCCGGCGGTCTGGATTCCCGAGCATCGCCGCGGCGAGGCCGAGATGACCGGTGTGACGGTCGTCGAACCGTCGGCCGTGGTGGCCACTCACCTCACCGAAATCGTCAAGACGCATGCCCATGAGCTGCTCACGCGCCAGGACGTGCAGACCCTGATCGATCAAGTCAAGACCACCCACCCGGCGGTGGTCGAAGAACTCATCCCCAACCTGCTCACCGTCGGCGGCGTGCAGAAGGTCTTGAAGCGCCTCCTCAAGGAGCAGGTGTCGATCCGCGACATGGTGACGATCCTCGAGGTGCTGGCCGACAACGCGGGAGCCGTCAAGGACCTCGACGCGCTCGTCGAGCGGTGCCGGGTGGCGATCAACCGGTCGCTGATCCGACCCTACAAGGATGGCAAGGGCAATCTATCGGTCGTGACGCTGGACCCGCGTCTCGAGCAGAGGCTCGTCGAGTCGGTTGCGCCGGGGCAGGAGGGGCATAATCGCCTCGTTCTGGATCCGGGCACCGCCCAGGTTCTGATGAACCAGGTATCCGAGTCGATTCAGACCCTACTCAAGGTGGCCCAGCATCCGGTGATTCTGTGCAGTCAGTTCCTGCGGCCCTACCTGCAGGAGTTCATCGGCCGTTTCGTTCCCCAGGTGGTGGTCCTCTCCTATGCGGAGGTGGGTGGTCTGGCGACCGTCCGCACGGTGGCCGCGATCGGGAGCGATGCGGCGGGCGAGGAGAGGCCCCGTGTCGGCGGCCCCGGCCCCGGCCCCGGCGCCGCCACCGCCACCGCCACCGACAGCCAGGCGCAGAGCCGCCCGGGCAAGGGCCGCCCGGGGTTGCAGGCCGTGCCGGTGCGGCAGGCCCAGTCGGCCTGATCGGCTTGAGGTGTTGAGTTGATGGGTCCACGGGGCAATGCCGTGACGGCGGGTATCAGGAGGCGGCGTTCCGCGGTGGGGACCGGGAGGCGGCGTTCCGCGGTGGGGACCGAGACGCGGCATACCGCGGCGACGGCCGCAGGATGGGTCAGGCAGAGGAGTTCGAAGGCATGAGGATCAGACGCTTCACCGCTGGTGACATGACCGAGGCGCTGCGCCAGGTGCGTGAGACGCTGGGTCCTGAGGCGGTCATCCTCGAGACGAAGAAAGCGTCCGGCCGGCTGGGGCGCGGAGGCAAGGTCATGGTCGTGGCCGCCGTTGATCGGCATCCGGCCACCCAACCCGACGGCCCGCCACAGTTCGGCCGCCGCAGCTCGCCCCTACGTTCCAGCACCCCGCCGGTCCCCGCGATCCGCCGCGCGCCGGATCCGTTCGACGCACCGCCGGCTCCCGGCCCGCACATCGAATCCGGCGCGCCCCTGACGTTCGGTACCCGGGCGGCCGAAGCGCCCCTGACCGCACCGGTGGCCTTGCGCACGGCGACCCCGGCGCCGCCGATGACCAACGAGACCGACAACCTGCGCGGAGAGGTCGATCGCCTGCGGGCGCGCATCCAGCATCTGAACCGGCTGGTGACGAGCGATCACTTCTCGGCGATTCCGATCCCCCTGCGTGACATCTATCTGAGCATGGTCGAGGCCGAGGTGGACTCGAACCTGGCCTTCGCCCTGCTGCGGGACCTGGCCCGTGAAGAGCGCCCCGGTCTTCTCACCCCGCCCTCGCTCGAGGGACTGCGCCAGCGTTTGCTGCGGGTACTGCCGGCGGCCAGGGGTGTCGTCGAGGCGGCGGCGCACCGGGTGGTCCTGCTGGCGGGCCCGACCTCGAGCGGCAAGACGACGGTGGCGGCCGGCCTGGCCGCCCGGGCGCTTGCCCGCGGCCGCCGTCCGGCCCTCGTCTCGGCGGATGCGTTCCGCGCCGCCGGAGCAAGCGCGCTCGAATCCTACGCCGGCATCCTCGAGGTGCCGTTCGCCACCGCCTTCGAACCTGCCGACCTCACCGCGGCGGCCGCCCGGTCCGACATGGCCGGTTGCGATCTGCTCATCGTCGACAGCCCCGGCGCCGGCGGCGCAGACGAAGACATCTACGGATGGATCCGCTCGCTCTCGGAGCATCTGGCCGAGCCGGCCGTGCACCTGGTGCTTCCGGCCACGAGCAAAGCGGCCGACGGCGCGGCGGTTCTCGAGAGGTTCGCGGGAACCGATCCAGAAGCGCTCATCTTTACAATGCTTGATGAAACAAGAAGCTACGGCGGGATTCTCAGCCTGGCTCTGAAGAGCCGGCTGCCGGTGAGCTACCTGGGCTTCGGCCGCAACATCCTCACCGACCTGCATCCGGCCGAGCCTCGGATCCTGGTGGACCTGGTGGTCGAGCAGTGCGCGGCGGCGGCCGCCGCGGACGAACTCGACCCTCGGCACGGTCGCGGGTCCACCCACGTTCCGATCAAGGAGGTTCTTCCATGAGTCGCGACCGGTTCGAATCGCCCTGGCATGACCCGATGGCGCCGTCCGCCGAGCGCGAAGCGCGTTCGGGCCCCCGGCACCCGGCTGCGGCGCCGGAGGCCGAGCCCGAGACGGCCGCATCCCAGCCGTTTGCGGTGGCCGTCACCAGCGGCAAGGGCGGCGTGGGCAAGACCAACCTGGTGACCGGGTTGGCCATGCTGATGGCTGAAAGCGGCCTCAAGGTCATGCTGCTCGACGGCGACCTCAGCCTGGCCAACGTGGACCTGCTGCTGGGGCTCGCGCCTCGCTACAACCTCTACGATGTGGTCCATGGACGGAAGCGGCTGAGCGAGATCATCCTGCGCGGCCCGAACGACATTCGCATCATTCCGGCCGCCTCCGGAGTGGAGGAGATGGCCGGACTGGACGATTACCGAAGAGAGGTCTTGGTGCGTTCCCTGGAGTCGGTGGCCCGAGATCGCGACGTCCTGCTCATTGATACGGGTTCGGGTATTCACCGGCAGAACATTCGTCTGGCCCAGCTGGCCGACGAGATCCTGGTCGTCACCACGCCCGAGCCGACGGCGTTCTCCGATGCCTATGCCACCATCAAGGTGCTGGCCTCTCGCCGTTTGGCCAACCCGCCCCGGCTGGTGGTGAACATGGCCCGCACCGAGGCCGAAGCCGGTCGTGTCGCCGCGCGCGTAGCGCGGGTGGCCGACCAGTTCCTGGGTTTCGAGCCACAGCTCTACGGGGTCATTCCCCAGGACGAATCCGTGCCGAAGGCCGTGAAAAGCCAGCAATCCTTCGTGAAGAAGTTCCCCGACGGTCCCGCCACCGCCGGGCTGCGCGAACTCATGCGACGGCTCCTGGAATCCACCGCGGAGCCGCATCCGCTCGACGCTGAGGGCACCGCGCAGCAGCGGTCGCTCGAGGCGGCGTAGGGACTGGAGGAAAAGCGGCGATGAAGGCGTGGGCCGACATGTGGGCACTGAGACTGGGGGTGGGAGCCACCTGCCTGATCCTGGTCGTCGGGCTGGCCAGCGGCATTGGTCCGTCCACGATGGTGCTGCGCAGCGTCGTCGTGGGCGCCGTGCTGTACCTGGGTCTGCGGATCCTGGGCGGTCTGGTCGGCGCCGCGTTGCTGCGCCTGGCGGTCGAACACAATCTCGCCAAGAAACAGGCCGCGAAGGCGGCCGAAGAGGAGGGCGCCGCGTCCTCAGACCGGGCGGTCGCAGCCGGCGTGGACACCGATGCCGCCACTCGCGTGGCGGTCCGTGCGCTCGCTGGTGAGGCCGGTGTCCCGGAGATCGACGAAGGGAAGGAGGACTCATCCGCGGCTCGAGAAGCCGCCGCGTAGAACGCCCGTGCCCCCTCCGCGGGCACCGGCGGGACGAGGACCGGTCACCCCCGGTAGCCCGGCGCGCGGCCCATGGCGCACCCGAGATGCCGGACAGTTCGTAGGCTCACCACCCAGAAGGAGATCGACGCATACAATGCATGATACGGCCTCCCTACTCCGGATGGCGGCCCGCCCGATTCCCCCGGGCCTGGCGCCCGATGAACACACGAAGGCGGAAGCCCTGCGCGACTACGCGCCCCTGGTCAAGTACGTCGTGGATCGAATCGCGAGCAGCTTGCCAAAGTCGATCGAGAAGGACGATCTGATCAACACGGCTGTCATCGGCCTTTTCGATGCCCTCGAGAAGTTCGATGAGAGCCGCGGGACGAAGTTCGAGACCTACGCGATCTGGCGGATCAAGGGCGCCGTGCTCGACGAGTTACGCTCGCTCGACTGGGCCAGCCGGACGACGCGCCGCAAGGCTCGCGAGATCGAACGCACCTGCCGGTTGTTGGACCAGCGTTTCGGCCGGGCGGCGACCGAGGAGGAGATCGCGGCCGAGATGAATCTTCCGGTGAACGAGTACCTGCGCCTGCTCGAAGAGGTGCGGGGGGCCTCGCTCCTGAGCCTGGACCAGACCGTGTCGGTCGACGACGAGCACGACCTGACCGGCCTGTGCGAGCTCATCGAAGACGACGCCACGATCAACGCTCTCGAGCGGATCGAGGAAGAGCAGTCCCAGGTCTTGCTGCTCGAGGCCATCAACATCCTCAGCGAGCAGGAACGTCTGGTGGTCGCGCTCTACTACTACGAAGAGATGACCCTCAAGGAGATCGGCGAGACGCTGGAAATCTCCGAGTCGCGCGTCTCGCAGATCCACACCAAGGCGGTGTCGCGGTTGCGGGCGCGTATGCGAAAGCGGTTGATGGCCGCCTAGCGCGCGGGGGACCGCGCGGTGGCCCCCGCGGTGGCGGGTGGCCATGGCGACGGCCACGGTAGCGCGCGGCGGACCGCGCGGTGGCGGGTGG
>CAZZIF010000004.1:0-17290 GCA_964654025.1 uncultured bacterium | reverse complement strand
GGTGGCCATGGCGACGGCCACGGTAGCGCGCGGCGGACCGCGCGGTGGCGGGTGGCTTTGGCGACGGCCGAGGTAGCGCGCGGGGGACCGCGCGGCGGACCGCGCGGTGGCCCCCGCGGCGGAGGCGAACATGCAAGACGTCTCCAATCTCAGACAGGTTCTGGCGCAGACGCACGCCGCTCAGCGCCAGCAGGAGAATGCGCGCCGGCGGGGCGAGATCGAGCAGCAGGCCAAGACCCGGGAGCTACGCGACAAGGTCGACATCCGGGGGCGCCATGTGGAGGAGGCGCGGGAGCCTGGCCGAGCGCGGATCGATCCGGACGCGGGGCGCGAGCAGCCCAGCTCCTCGAAACACCACGACGCTCGCGAGCGGCAACGGCAACAGGCGTCGAAGAAAGAGCCTCCGCCCGTGGATGATGAGGAGCATGCGGTGGATCTGCGGGAGAACTCGAATGCGTCCGCACTGGATGAGGACGGCAAGGGAGTGCGGCTGGATCTGACCGAGGACGGCACGCACGCCGCCGCGGGCGGACCGGGCCGGGCCGATGACGAGGACGACGGCAAGGGTTCGGTCATCGATGTGACGGCTTGAACGCCGGCGGATTCAACACCCACAGGAAGGGGCAGGGACATGGCGAAGCAAGAGCGCTACCGCAGATTGCTTGGCATGGTCATTGCCGGGTCGATGCTGGGAGCCCTGCTGGGCTTGCTGCCCGCGGCACTCGACCGGCTGCGCGAGACTGCGGGCGGCACGCCCGAGAAGACCGAACTGACCGCCGGCGGTAATCTGGCCGCCCGCGGTGATCTGGTCGCCGGCGGTGATCTGACCGCCCGCGGTGATCTGGTCGCCGACCCGACGCTCATCGCACCCTCGCGTGCGGCACTTGGCACCGATCCCGAGGCGAGGCGCCGGCAACAACTCGAGTTTCTGCGAGGGGATCTCGCCCGCCGGGCCGAGGCGATTGGCATCCAGGAAGAGGCGCTGCGCCGGGATCTGCTCAAGACGTTCTGGAAACGCCAGGCTGCCGTCTCGGTGGCCACGGTGTGTCTCGCGCTGGTGGTGGTGGGTGCCGTGCTGTGGCGGGTGCGCAGTGGCGGCTTCCTGAAGACCGACCGGCGGGCGGAGGAGACCCGGCTTCGCAGCTTGCAGATGGCCGTCATTGGGGCCCTCGAGGAGTTCGAGAGCAAGCTGCAGCATGCCCAGCGCACGATGCCGGGGGGAAGTGCCTCCGGCGCCGCGCCGACGACTCCAGCCTCAGCGGCGCCTGCGGCCGAAGCGGATCAACCGGCCGAGGCCGGTCCATGGTCCCGGGCCACCGATCCAGGCGCACTCGAGGAGGGCTCCTTCTTCAGTGCCGAACGTGACGCGGCGGAGGAAGATCCCGCGCCGACCTCCTCGTTCTTCGCCGAACGAGACGCTTTGTGGGAAACCGCCCGCCAGTCCCTGCTCCGCGAATTGCGCGAGCGCGACGGGGCCGGAGCCGGCGGCGCGCCTGCCGCACCGGGTCCGAATGCGAACGCGCAACCGATGGGCGGGACGGTTTCAGCCGACACAGCCGGCGATCGGACCGGCACGAGCTGGGCCCGCCGCTTTCTCGAGCCGGACGAAGCGTACGAGGAGGCGGGCGATCCCTTCACCGCGGCGCCCGGCCGCCGGCAACCTCCGGTCCAGGATGCGGGCAGGGTCTCGGTGGACGGCCCGTGGGGCGAACCCGCCCGCCGACGCGCGGAGGGAACCACGCCGGAGTCGCGGTCGCGCATCCGGGGTCAGATCGAATACCTCTCCAGCGAGGGATGGACCGAGGGCGAGATCGCCCGTCGCCTGGGTGTTTCGCGGGAAGAGGTGCGGCTGGTTCATGAACTGCGGGCGCGCGGACTGAGTTCTCGTCCGCTGGCAGCCGGGTAGGAGGCGGGGGTGATGAGTTCTCCGACCTCCACATTGCGGCGGTATCTGGGGGCGCTCGACCGCGGCGAGGTGATTGCCGTGAGAGTGGTGCAGATCGCCGGCGAAGACGTGCGCGTGGCTGCCGGACCCGGCGCGTTCTGGGCTCGCGCGCGCGGGGGGCGGCCCCGGTTGGGCTATGGCCGGATGGAGGTCGTGCGGTCCGGATCCCATCCGGTGTTTCGGATGCTCGGGCCGCGCGATGAGGGCACCCTGGACCTCATCGTCGACGCCTCGCGCGAGAAGGCGGCCGATCGGCGGGGAAGCTGGATTGACGAACGCGCTTGAACATGGACAAGGGGGCCGTCTGACGGTCGCCTCCGATACGTGAGTTTCGAAGGGTCTCTAGAGGAGGAGAAGGTTCATGGCTGCGGACGCGGCGAGGCGAGAACTGGAACGGATGATCGACCTGCTCGGCGACATCCCCCCGATGCCCTCGGTTGCTACGAGGATCTTGCGCGTGGCGAGTTCGGAGTTCGCGCAGGTCTCGGAGGTCACGCGACTGATCGGCATGGATACGGGGCTGGCGTCAAAGGTGCTGTCAACCTGCAACTCGGCCTACTACGGGTTGCCGCACCGGGTGAAGACGCTGAGCCGCGCCGTGGCGCTGCTGGGGTTCAAGGCGGTGCGCAACCTCGTGTTGGTTCACTCCCTGCCCTGGAAGCGGGCCGCGTCGCCGACCTTCGCCGAACAGGTCATCTGGACGCATTCGGCCGCGGCGGCCATGGCGGGTCGCATGCTGGCGACCGAGCACGGGGAGATGGATCCCGAGGAAGCGCTCCTGAGCGGCTTGTTGCACGATGCCGGTCGCCTGGCCATGAATCTGATGATGCCCGACGACTACGAGCCGGTCATGCGCGCGATCTACAACCGCGAAGGGGAGTCGCTCGCGCTCGAGCAGGCACGCTTCGGTGCCGATCACACCATCGCCGGCCAGATCGTTCTCGAGAAATGGTCGTTCCCCGAGGAACTGGTGGCCGTGGCTCGGGATCACCACCGCCCGCCCGCAGAGATGCCAGGCCATGTGCTCGTGGCGCGGGCGTCCGACGAGCTGGTGCGCCTGAAGGGTTTCGGCGCGGCGAAGCTCGAGCAACCGCCGGAGACGATGCCGCCGGCACTGGCGGCCATGGGATATGAGTTCGGTGAACTGGAGGGGTTGGCCGAGCGACTGGACCAAGCCATTCAGCAGGGGCAGGACGTGTTCCAGCTTGCGTAGGAACGCGGCGCGCTCTCTCGAGCATTGGACAGACGGAGTTCGCTTCGATAGGCGACTTGCGAGAAGGAGGACCATCGCATGAGACGCAGGAACGGTGCAGGATCGCGCCAACTGGTGGACGCCACCGACAAGTTCCGCAAGGCTCAGCTCCAGCTGATCGGCATCCTGGAGTCCGAGAAGCTGATCACCCAGAAGGAAGCCTCGACCTTGTCCGGACAGGTGGAGCGGGCGGCGGCGCAGAAGCGCTCCTCCGACGTCCTCTCGGCTGCGCTCAGTCTGAACCGGAAGGTCGTCCGGGTGTTGCGCCGCGAGAACTTCGCCGACGCCACGCGGCAGGACTCGGAGCTGGAGATTCTCTTCGAGGTCAGCCGGATGATCCAGACGACCCTCGACAAGGAGGAGGTCTACCGGCGGCTGTTGGATCTGATCCACCAGGCCATCCCGTACGACAACGCCACCCTCTTTCTGTGGGACAAGCAGAACAGCAAACTGATTCCGACCGCCCAGCGGGGCGCCTACGTCGACCTGATCGGCGGCGTGCACTTCGAGCACGGTAGCGGGTTCAGCGGCTGGGTGGCGAAGCAGAAGCGTCCCGTGCTCCTGTCCGAGCTGCACCGCGGCCGGCGTCCCGACGATACGCTGGTGGGCAGCTTCATGTCCGTACCCCTGGTGGTCCAGGGCGAGCTGATCGGGGTCCTGAACATCAGCCATGGTAAGCCGAAGGCCTTCAACGAAGATCAGCTGCGCCTCTTGACCCTGATCGCCGGCCAGGCGGCGGCGACGATCCAGCGCCTGCTGCTCTACGCCGACATGCGCCGGCTCGCGATCACCGACGACCTGACCAACATCTATAACCGTCGCCATTTCCTCGATCGCATGCAGAGCGAGATCGACCGCGCCCGTCGCTACGCCACCCCCTTCAGCGTGATGTTCATCGATATCGACAACTTCAAGGAACTCAACGACAACCACGGCCATCAGGTCGGCGACAAGATCTTGGCCGAGCTGGCCTCGATCCTGAAACACTGGGCGCGCAGCTCCGACATCGTGGCGCGCTACGGGGGCGAGGAGTTCGTCGTCCTGCTGCCGATGACCGACAAGCCGCGCGCGGTCACCGCCGCCGAGCGGCTGCGCACGCGCGTTCAGCGGCACACCTTCTACCGGCGTAAGAAGCTGACCGTCAGCGTGGGGGTGGCCTCCTATCCCGGGGACGGCGACAACAGCGACCAGCTTCTGGGGCGGGTGGATGAAGCGCTCTACATGGCGAAGAAGACCGGTCGCAACCGGGCGTGTGCCTTCGGTGACGTCCTGGCCCCGATCGAAGCGGCCTAGTCGGGCTCCTTGGGGCACCGATCCCGTCTTGTGCCCACCCGGTGGCTAGACTAGCTTCTCGGACATGGGCACGCATCGGAACTCGATCCGTATGCAGACCTTCTCGGGTTTGCACATAGGACTGCTGATCGTTCTTGTCATGCTGCCGCGGGCGGCCTCGAGCCGGCCCGCGGCTTCGCATTCGTCTGATTTCGGCTACTGGGCCGGGTTCGAGGTGCAGCAGTCGGCCGCCGCTGCCGGCGACAGCTGGCAGGCCGAATTCGACCGGGGCGGGGTGTGGCCTGCCGGAACCGCCGGGCGGTTGACCGCCGGCGTCGACTGGCGTAGCTCCTGGGCGAATGCCACGGTCGCCTGGCGCGGTCGCGTGGGTGAACATGGCCCGGCGAGCGGAGATCTTCTGGCGGCCCGCCTGGCGGCGGCCTGGGGCCCGGCCGAGCTGGCGGCCGGCCGTTTCTCCCCGTGCTGGAACGATGCCCCCGGCCAGAAACTGCTCGTCTCCGAACATGCTCCGGTGCTCGACCAGGTCCATCTGGCCCTCGGTCCCGGCCGCCTGCCCTGGGCGGGGGGACGAGCCCGGGCCGAATCGTTTCTGGCCTACCTCGATGACGCCCACCGAGAGATACCCTATCCTTTGCTGTGGGGGATGCGCGGCTACTGGCAGCCGGCCGACTGGCTGCACCTGGAGGCGCAGCGAACGATCATGATGGGGGGAGCCGGGCGTGGCGACCGGCTCTCGCTGGCCGATTGGGTGGACATCCTTCTGGGCCGTGGCGAGAGCGGCCGTGGTCCCGACTACGCCCCGAGCGACTCGGATCAGAAGTTCGCCTACCTGGTGCGTCTCACCCCGCGAGCCTGGGCGAGACGCGTCCTCGGCCTCCATGAGCTGGAGCTGTATTGGTATTATGGAGGGGAAGATCGCTTCGAAGACGGGATGCCGATGGCCCCGGGCCGTACCTACGGCCTCCGGGTAGCGCCGCGGGCAGGCCTGCGGATCGAGGCCGAGTACACCAACAACGCCGACGATCACAACCTCTGGTACTACCACAAGGTCTACCGGTCGGGGTACACGTACCGGGGGTTCATCCTGGGGCATCCGATGGGCGGGGACGCCCGCCGCTGGCGCGTGCGCTTCAGCGGGGGGCCGGCGGTGGGGGGGGCGGCTCGCGCCGCTGGCCCGGCCGAGGCGAAGGTGGCCGCTGGCCGGCGGTTGTGGCTGGAAGTGCTGCGGCAAGTGCAGGGGGTCCACCGAGCGGACGCCAACTGGCTACCGGTGGAGCCGGGAGAGTTGATCCGCGTCGAAGTGGGAGTAAGCCAACGGATTGCGGGTCGAGAGATTCGGTTCTCGGCCGGAGGGCAGAGCTTGACCGGCGCCTATCGGACCGGGGAGAATCTGTATGCAGGGTTCGCCCGCCTGGAGCTGTGGTTCTGGGGAGGAGCCCTGGCCGGCGGCGGTGCGAGAGCCAGGTAGCCTGGGATGCAAGGGAATTGTCTTGCGCCACTGCCGCCCATTCTATAGTGTGCCTGGCCGAAGACGCCCGGCAGTCCCGTTCGGGGTTCGGGGGCGCGACTCCGACACAGCTTGAGAGCAGCTGGGAACTATGAGTCCCAAGATGTTCTTGGAGTAGATGTTGCGTTCAACAGCCGTTCATCCAACCTCGGCGCGGACCGCCTTTGGGAGCGACCTGCCCGGCCGGCAGAATGCCACTGCCGAGCACACACGTATTTCCCCCGGTAGAGCCATCGCCCTCGTGCTGCCCGGCCTCGCCCTGCTCGACGTTCTGATGGTGACCGGAGGCTTCTTCGCCGCGGTCGAACTCACACCCGGAGCGCGGGAAGCCGTTCACCAGCTCACGCCCGCAGTCGCCATCCCGCTCGTGGCCCTGATGGTCGTGCTGGTGGCCAGTTTCCTATGTCTCGGCGGCATGTTCGGCCTCTACAGCCGGCGCATCCTTCACAATCCCCGCCGAGCTCTGGCGACCGCCGGCCGGGCGCTCTTCTGGAGCGGGCTCGTGGCGGTCGTCTTCGATTTCTTGCTCGCGCTCGATCCACCCGGCGATCTGCGCCGTTTGCTGGTGGCCCACGCGCTGATCCTGACCGCCGGCGTCTTCACCGTGCGGCCGGTGCTCTCCCGCCTGATCCTGCGCCTGGCCGAGGTAGGGCCGTTCGCCCCGCGGCGCATTCTGGTGGTGGGGAACAGCCCCGAAGCACGCCGGGCCGCCGCGGCTCTGGAGGCCGAGCCCGCAGGCCAGTCGGTCGTGATCGGGCTGGCCGAAACCGAGCCGTGGGTCAAGGGCCCCGGACAGCGGTGGCCTCGATTCCGCCTATCCTGCTGGCAGGAGCTTTCCGGGTTGGCCCATGCCCTGGCGGCCGACGAGGTCCTGATCGCCACCGAACGCATCCAGCGCGGCGAGGCCGTCGAACAGGCCTACGACCTGCATCGCCGCGGTATCGAGACGATGGTGGTGCCGCATTTGACCCGCATGTACGTGGATGCGGCCCCGGTGACGCGCGAGGCCGGCGTGCCCCTGCTGCGCGTGGGGGGGGTGGTTTCGGACGGCATCGGGCTGCGCGCGAAGCGGGCTTTCGATATCGCTCTGAGCGCCATCATGGCGTTGATCTTCGCGCCGGTGATGCTACTGGTTGCCCTGCTCGTCAAGCTCACCTCGCCGGGGCCGGTGCTCTATGCGCAGGAGCGGGTCGGCAAGGACGGCCGTCACTTCAACATGCTCAAGTTCCGCAGCATGAAGGTTTCGAACGATGACTCGCACCATCGTGAGTACGTGACGAGCCTGATGCGCCAGGGCGACGCGGCCGGGCTCGACCCGTCCGGACGGCCGATCTACAAGATCGTCGACGATCCACGGGTCACCTGGCTGGGCTGGATCTTGCGGCGAACCAGCCTCGACGAGCTTCCCCAGCTGATCAACGTGCTGCGGGGCGAAATGAGCCTGATCGGGCCGCGTCCGTGTCTGCCGTTCGAGTACGACCTCTATGAGGAGTGGCACAAACGTCGCCTGGACGTGATGCCCGGAATGACGGGCCTCTGGCAGGTGTCAGGCCGCAGTTTGCTTAGTTTCGAAGAGATGATATTGTTAGATCTGTATTACGGGGCCAATTGGAGCTTTGCACTGGACGTGAAGCTCCTGGGTCGTACGATACCCGAGGTCCTGTACGCCAGGGGGGCGCGCTAGTCCAACGCCGGCTGGGAGGCTGGCGGTCAACTTCAGGAGATGTTTATGGTCAACGTGGCCGTATTGGGAGCTGGATACTGGGGACCGAATCTGGTTCGTAATCTGGTTGAAAACCCCCTCTGTTCTAGCGTTACGGTGTGTGATCTCGAGGCCGAGAAGCTGGAGAAGATTCTCCGGCGCTATCCCGGCGTCCAGGTGACGACCGATCCCCAGGATGTGCTGGTCTCTCCGGCGGTCGATGCCGTCATGGTGGCAACGCCTCCGAAGTCGCACTACGAGCTTGCGCGCAAGACGCTCAGCAACAACAAGCACGTCTTCGTCGAGAAACCCTTCACGCTCTGTAGTGAGCACGCCCGCGATCTGATCCGCGCCTCTCGCGAACGCGACAAGGTCTTGATGGTGGGCCACACCTTCGAGTACAGCCCGCCAGTGCGCAAGATCAAGCAGATCATCGACGCCGGGGACCTGGGCGAGGTTTTCTACATCAGCTCGACGCGTGTGAACCTGGGCCTGCATCAGAAGGACTCGAGCGTCATCTGGGACCTGGCGCCCCACGATCTCTCGATGCTCTTCTACTGGCTCGGAGAGAGTCCCTACGAGGTGATGGGAACCGGCAAGGATTTCGTGCAGCCGGGCATTCCCGACGTCGCCTTCATTCACATGCGCTTCCGCAGCGGTGCCATCGCCCACGTGCAGGTGAGCTGGCTGGCGCCTTCGAAGTTGCGGCGCACGACCGTGGTCGGCCGTCAGAAGATGCTCGTCTACGACGATACCCAGAACCTCGAAGCGGTCAAGATCTACGATAAGGGCGTCAACTACCGCGATCCGGACACCTTCGGTGAGTATCACCTGAGCTACCGCGCGGGTGATATCGTCTCGCCGAAGATGGAGACCTTTGAGCCGCTGCAGGCCGAGGTCACCGACTTCTTGCGCGCGATCGCCGAAGGCCGTCGCCCGACGGCTGACGGTGAGAGTGGGCTGCGGGTGGTGCGCGTACTCGAGGCCGTCGAACGCTCGCTCAGCAACAGCGGCCACGTCGAGGTGCTCGAGGAAGCGGGAGAACTCGTGGCCCGTTAGCGGCGCGCCGATCAACGGGATGGGTGACGCCGTCCAATATCCAGGCCCCGTGGCGCCGATTGACCGGGTCGCGGGGCCTCTGCTACCCTCCACGGATTGAAATTCGCTCTGCCTCCGGCCCCAAGAGTCGGGTAGATGCGTCACATGTACAGGTACGGGGTGACGGGGAGACGGCCATGAAAGAAATGCCCAAGGCGTTCGATCCGAGCAGCTTCGAGCAACGTTGGTACCGGCACTGGGTCGAGGCGGGTCAGTTTCGTCCGCAGCCGGGCGAGCGCGGGGAAACCTACACGATCGTGATCCCCCCGCCGAATGTCACCGGGGCCCTCACCATCGGCCACGTCCTGAACAACACGATCCAGGACGTTCTGATCCGCTGGAAGCGGATGCAGGGCTACGAGACGCTCTGGTTGCCGGGCACCGATCATGCCGGCATCGCCACGCAGAACCGGGTGCGTAACCATCTGCGGGATCAGGGGGTGGACTACAGGGACCTGGGACGCGAGAAGTTCATCGAGCGCATCTGGGAGTGGAAGGAGCAATACGGCGGCAAGATCATCCGGCAGCTTCGTCTGCTGGGATGTTCCTGCGATTGGGAGCGCGAGCGCTTCACGCTGGATGAGGGGCTGTCGAAGGCGGTCGAGGAGGTGTTCCGGCATCTCTACCGCAAGAAGCTCATCTACCGCGGCGAGTACCTGGTGAACTGGTGTGTCGGCTGCCACACGGCGCTCTCCGACGAGGAGGTCGAGCACAAGGAGATCGATGGCCACTTCTGGCACATCCGGTATCCCTCGCTGGAGAATCCGGCCGAGGGTCTCGTGGTGGCGACCACGCGGCCTGAGACGATGCTGGGCGATACGGCCGTCGCGATCCACCCCGGCGACGAGCGCTACCAGAAGATCAAGGCCGCCGGACTGCGGTTGCCCTTGATGGATCGCGGTATACGCATCATCGAGGATGACTACGTCGACCCCGAATTCGGCACCGGGGCGCTCAAGGTGACCCCGGGCCACGACCCCAACGACTTCCAGATCGGACAGCGGCACAACCTCGAGGTCATCTCGGTGATCGACAAGAACGGCTACATGAACGAGGCCGCCGGCCGCTTCGCGGGAATGGGGCGGTACGAGGCGCGCAAGGCCGTGGTCGCCGAACTCAAGGAGCAGGGCCTGCTGGTCAAGACCGAACCGTTCCGGCATGCCGTGGGCCACTGCTATCGCTGCAAGCAGGTCGTCGAGCCGTCGATCAGCAAGCAGTGGTTCGTCAAGATGGAGCCGCTGGCCCGTCCCGCGATCGAGGCGGCCGAGCAAGGTGAAGTGCGCTTCGTCCCCGAGCGCTGGAAGAAGACCTATCTCCATTGGTTGGAGAACGTGCGCGACTGGTGCATCAGCCGGCAGCTCTGGTGGGGCCATCGTATTCCGGTCTGGTACTGTCAGTCGTGCGGCGAGGCAGTGCTCTCCGAGGAACGCGAATCGAAGTGCCCGAAGTGCGGCGCCAAGGATTGGAAGCAGGACGAGGACGTGCTCGACACCTGGTTCTCCTCGTGGCTGTGGCCCTTCAGCACGCTGGGTTGGCCCGAGGAGACCGGCGACCTGAAGCGCTTCTATCCCACCGACGCCCTGGTGACCGCGCCCGACATCATCTTCTTCTGGGTTGCTCGAATGATCATGGCCGGTTACGAGTTCCGGGGCCGGAAGCCGTTCACCGACATCTACCTGCACGGGGTGGTGCGTGATGAGCAGGGACGCAAGATGTCGAAAAGCTTGGGCAATTCGCCCGATCCGATCGATCTGATCGAGGAGTTCGGCGCCGACGCCTTGCGTTTCACGATGCTGATGCTCACGCCCACCGGCAACGACATCCTCTTCGGCAAGAAGAAGGTCGAGGTGGGCCGCGACTTCGCCAACAAGCTCTGGAATGCGGGCCGGTTCATCCTCTTCAACCTGCGCGACGGCGAAGTTCCGTCCGAGCCCGACGCGGCCGGGGCCCCGCCGGAGGATCGCTGGATCCGGTCGCGCCTCTCCGAGGTGGTGCGCGAGACCGATCAGCTTCTGGCCGAGTACCGTTTCAATGACGTCAGTCGGCTGCTCTACGACTTCACCTGGAAGGAGTTCTGTGCCTGGTATCTCGAGATCGCCAAGGTGCGGATCCAGAAGGGGACGCCCCAAGAGGGCGACCGGGCCCGCTGGATGCTGGTTCACGTCTACCGTCAGATCCTGGCCTTGCTGCATCCTTTGATGCCGTTCATCACCGAGGAGATCTACAGCTACTTGCCGGGCAAGGACGGCGAGCTGATCCTGGGCCCCTGGCCCACGCCGGAGCAGGAGCTGGCCGGCGCGGTGGCCGGATCTGGTGCGGCGCCGGGGTCTGGTGCGGTGCCGGGGACTGGTGCGGCGCGTGGGGCCGGAGCAGCGCGCGGGGCCGGAGCGGCGCGTGGGGCCGGAGCGGCACGCGGGGCCGGAGCAGCGCGTGGGGCCGGAGCGGCGACGCCGGATGCCGCGGAAATCCTGGCGTTCTTCCAGGAAGCTGTGACCGCGATCCGAAACATGCGTAGCGAGATGAACATCACGCCGGCGAAACAGGTGGCGGTGGGGATCAAGGCCGGGGACCGCGAGGCCGGCATCCTACGGGCGATGGAACAGCCGTTCATGGCGCTGGCCCGCATCGCCGACCTCACGATCGACCCGGCCTATGAGAAGCCCCATCACTCGGCTTCCGGCGTCGCCGGCGAGGCCGAGATCTTCGTTTCCCTGGAAGGCGTGATCGATCTCGACGCCGAACGCACGCGGCTCCGCAAGGAGCTCGCCAAGGTGGAGAAGGCGTTGGAGGGATCGCGCAAGAAGCTCGCCAATCAGGACTTCCTGGAACGAGCCAAGCCCGAGGTCGTCGAACTGGAGCGTCAGAAACAGCAGCAGTGGGAGGCCACGCGCGGCAAGATCGACCGGGCTCTGGTCGCACTGGAGGACTAGCCAGAAGACGCCCGGAATCGAAGACGCCCGGAATCGAAGGCGCACGGAATCGAAGGCGCCCGGAATCCGCCGCGCGAGGGAATAGAAACCGCCCCCGCCGTGTAGACGCTATTGAACGGACGAATCTGCAACCGTCGGCTTGCGACTCGAAGCATGCGGCACGCGGCATGCGGCAGGCGGCTCGAAGCACGCGGCAGGCGGCAGGCGGCGCGTGGCTCGCGGCGCGTGGCTCGCGGCTCGTGGCTCGCGGCTCGTGGCTCGCGGCACGTGGCGCCCGGACTCGGGTGCTTGGCGCCCCCGGCCCGCGCGGATTCGCCGAAGACACGCTACCGGATTCGAGAACTGGACTCTTTGCACCATCACCATAGGGAGAGTGACCATGCGCCGCACCACCGATCACACCGTCGGCCACTCGGACAGTGGCCCCACCCGCGGCCCCATCCGTGGCCCCACCCGCGGCTCCATCCGTGGCCTTCTGCTGGGCCTTGCAGCCCTGGTGGCCGCGCCGGCGACACTGATGTCCGCCTCGGCGCAGACACCGGCCGGGAACGACCGGGCCATCTCGCTGACCGTCTACAATCAGGACCTGGCCGTCGTTCGTGACGAGCGCACCATGGCCGTGCCCGACGGTACCGACTGGCTGCGCTTTCGCGATGTGCCCGAGCGGATCGATCCGACCTCGGTCCATCTGACCCCGGTCGATGAGGGGGCGCTCGGCGTGCTCGAGCAGAACTATGTCTACGACCTCATCAGCCCCGAGAAGATCCTCGACCGGTATCTGGAGCGAACCATCCAGGTCGTGACCGAGGACGGGCGGCTCTATGAGGGAGCCCTGTTGAGCCACAGCGGCGGTCGTATCCTCCTGGGGGATGAGACCGGCACCCACGGCATCACGATCCTGATGACCGACAAGATCACCGACATGCAGTTTCCCGAGCTGCCCGAGGGGCTGATCACCCGTCCCACGCTCGAGTGGCTCATCGCCGGAAACGGTGCCGACCGGCGGCTCGAGGTGAGCTACATGACCAGTGGCATGAAGTGGCACGCCGAGTACGTCGCGGTGGTGGCCCAGGATGACGAGAGCCTGGGACTCTCGGGTTGGGTGAGCATCGAGAATCGTTCGGGCGCCACCTACCCGGAGGCCGAGCTGCAACTCGTGGCCGGCGAGCCGAATCTCGTGCAGCCGCCGCGTCCCGACCGGCGGCGCGCCCTGATGGCCGCCGAGATGGACAAGGCCACCCAGGCGCCGTTCGAGGAAGAGGCCTTCTTCGAGTACCATCTCTACACGTTGGACCGGTCCAGCACGATCAAGAACAACGAGACCAAGCAGCTCACCCTCTTCGCGCCGGCCCGCGCGGATGTGGAGAAGACCTACGAGGCCAACCCGCGTCGCTACGGTTCGAAGGTCCGGGTCGTGCTCGAGATGGTCAATAGCGAGGACACCGGGCTGGGCATGCCGCTGCCGAAGGGCAAGGTGCGGGTGTTCCAAGAGGATTCGAAGGGCCGTCTGCAGTTCGTGGGCGAGGACTTGATCGATCACACACCGCGTGACGAGGAGATGCGCATCCTGGTGGGCCACGCCTTCGACGTGGTCGTCGAGCGCACCGAGACCAACCGGCGCGACATCGGCCCGCGGGCCCGCGAGATCGACGTCGAGATCGAGGTGCGTAACCGCAAGACAGACGAGGATGTGGCCGTGGTGGTCGAGGAGGACCTCTACGGCGACTGGACCATCCGCAACGCCAGTCACGAGTTCGAGAAGGCCAGCGCCCAGCGGATCGAGTTCCTGGTGCCGGTCAAGGCCGGCGAGGTTCAGACGGTGACCTTCACGGTGCGCACCACCTGGTAAGCAGCCGGGCGCGGCGCCACGGTACGGAAAGGTTCTCCGGCAGAGGGTCTCATCGCAAGCAACGCCGTCACAGGTAGGGGAGCAAAGGCGGCGGGCGCGTCCCCCAAGGGAAGCGGCCGCCGCGCGCAAACAGCCCATGGATAGGTTCGAACTCGTCTCATCCTACGAGCCGTTCGGAGATCAGCCACAGGCGATCGAGGAACTGGTCGCCGGCCTCGAACGTGGCGATCCCCATCAAACCCTGCTGGGCGTGACCGGAAGCGGCAAGACCTTCACGATCGCCAACGTCATCGCCCGGGTGAACCGTCCCACGCTGATCATCTCGCACAACAAGACTCTCGCCGCGCAGCTCTACGGAGAGTTCCGCTCGTTCTTCCCGAAGAACGGGGTCGGCTACTTCATCAGCTACTACGACTACTATCAGCCCGAAGCCTACGTGCCGCAGTCGGACACCTATATCGAGAAAGACGCGAGCATCAATGAGGAGATCGACCGATTGCGGCTGCAGGCCACCGGGCTTCTGCTCGAGCGCCGCGATGTCGTGATCGTCGCCAGCGTCTCGTGCATCTACGGTCTCGGCGCGCCGGAGGACTTTCGGGCCCAGACGATGATCCTCCACGTCGGGCAGGAGATCAGCCGCGAGGCGATTCTGGACCGCCTGGTCACCATGCAGTACGAGCGGAACGACATGGTCCTGGAGCGCGGCGCCTTCCGCGTGCGGGGCGATCTGATCGAGATCCTGCCGGCTCACGCCGAGGAGATCTTCCGGGTGAGCCTCTTCGGCGACGAGATCGAGAGCATCACGGTGATCGACCCGCTGACCCGCGACCGCAAGCGCACACAGCAGCGCCTGGCCGTCTTCCCGGCCAGCCACTTCGTGCTGCCGCGCGACCGGGTCAAGGAGGCCACGACCGGAATCGAGAAAGAGCTGCATGAGCGGGTGGCCGAGCTCAAGTCGATCGACAAGGCGCTCGAGGCACAGCGACTGGCCCAGCGCACGCGCTACGACCTGGAGATGATGCGCGAGATGGGCTACTGCCAGGGTATCGAGAACTACTCGCGCCACCTTTCCGGCCGGGCTCCGGGCGAACGGCCAAGCTGTTTGATCGACTACTTCCCCGACGACTTCCTGCTGGTCCTCGACGAGTCCCACGTCACGATCCCGCAGATCCGCGCCATGTACGAGGGCGACCGGTCACGCAAGACGACGCTCGTCGAGTACGGATTCCGCTTGCCCTCGGCGTTGGACAACCGGCCCCTGACCTTCGGCGAGTTCGTGCGGCTCCCTTCCCAGTCGATCTACGTCTCGGCCACACCGGCCGATTACGAGCTCGATCTGACGCAGGGAATCGTGACCGAGCAGGTGATCCGGCCGACCGGTCTGGTGGATCCCGAAATTCTACTGCAGCCCACCTCGGGCCAGATGAAGGATCTGCTCGGACGGGTCACCGGCCGCGCCGAGAGGGGCGAGCGGACATTGGTGACCACGCTGACGAAGCGGATGGCCGAAGAACTCACCGACTACTTGGTGGGCATGGGCGTGAAGGTTCGCTACATCCACTCCGATGTCAATGCCATCGAACGTGTCGAGATTCTGCGCGAGCTGCGGATGGGCAAGATCGACGTGCTCGTCGGTATCAACCTACTGCGCGAGGGCCTCGATCTACCCGAGGTTTCGTTGGTCGCCATTCTGGACGCGGACAAGGAAGGTTTCCTTCGGTCGGAGCGTTCCCTGATCCAAACCGCCGGGCGCGCGGCTCGCAATGTGAGCGGTCAGGTCGTCCTCTACGCCGATGTCGTGACCGGATCCATGCGGCGCGCGATGGAGGAAACCGAACGGCGACGACACCGCCAGCTCGAGTACAACACCCAGCACGGCATCACGCCGCGGACGATCGTCAAGTCGATCGAAGACATCCGTGGCCAGACGGTGGTCGCCAACCGGGACCAGGTTCGCGAGCGGGCTCCCGACCGGGAGTTCGAGGAATTGCTTTCTGCCGTCGAGACCTCGGGCGGCGAGGCGAAGAAGGTGATCGAGGTGCTGAAGGCCGAAATGCTGGAGGCCGCCGAGGCCATGGAGTTCGAACGTGCGGCCAGCTTGCGCGACCGGATCTTCGAGCTCGAGAGCCAGCTGGCCCTTCGGAGGAAACCCTGATGACGGGGAACGATCCTGGCATGAATCATCGCGCGGCCGCCGGCGCGGGCCGTGGCGCAGATCGGGGCGAGGCGGACCAGACCGCCGGCGCGGGCCGTGGCGCGGATCGGGGCGAGGCGGACCAGACCGCACGTTGGGAGCGGGAGGTCCTGCCACTGATCCGCTTGGCGCTGGCCGAAGACATCGGCGCCGGCGACGTGACCTCCCAGACGATGATTCCCCCGGCGCATCGCTCACATGCGGTCATCCTGACCAAGGAGGATCTCGTGCTCTCCGGGCTCGAGGTCGCCGCGGCAGTCTTCCGTGAGGTGGACGGGGATCTTCTCTTTCGCGCTCTCGCCCGCGGGGGCGACCGCTTGCGCTCGGGGGATGCGGTCGCCGAGATACGCGGTTCGACCCGCTCGATCCTGACCGCCGAGCGCACCGCGCTCAATTTCTTGCAGCGGCTCTGTGGCATCGCAACCCTCTCGGCCCGTTTTGCCGAGCGGATCGCCGGGAGCGGTGCAGTGCTGCTCGATACCCGCAAGACCGTTCCCGGGATGCGCCTGCTCTCGAAGCTCGCCGCGCGCGATGGCGGCGCCGTGAACCATCGGATGCGGCTGGACGACGCGATCCTGATCAAGGACAACCACCTGGAGGCCGCCGGCGGAGTAGGCGCGATCGCCGGACGCCTGGCCGCCCTGCGCGAGACGCATCCCGCGCTGCCCATCATCCTGGAAGTGGGGAGTCTCGATGAATTGGCATTGGCGGCCCACCTTCCCATTGACCGGGTGTTGCTCGACAACTTCGAGCCCGAGGAGGTGATCGCTGCGCTGGACCTGCTGCGTGAGGAGCGCGCGCGTGGGGCCCACCCCATCGCCGTGGAGGTTTCCGGCGGTGTGACGATCGAGACGGTCGCCCGCTATGCCCTACCCGGGGTGGCCGCCATATCGGTGGGAGCCCTGACGCATTCGGCGCGCGCGGCCGATTTGGCGCTCTATGTCGAGCCGATCAGTACCGGCTCGGCCCCCGAACCGGACCAGAGGCCACAGTGAGTGCGGGCGGATGAGCGGGTCTCCGAACGACAACCGCGACGGGCTTGGACCACGTGCCCTGGAGCGCATTGCCGAGCGCAGCGGGTACATCGTCAAGGCCCGCTGGGTGCCGAGCACGGACTCGACCCAGCGGCTGGCGAAGGAACTCGCCGGTGTGAGTGGTGTCCCGGACGGTCGGGCTGATGTCGGCGACGGGGAAGCCGTGGGAGGCCCGGCGCCGGGGAAGGCGTATCTGGTCGCGGCCGATGAGCAGACCGCCGGCGTTGGCCGCCGGGGCAATCTTTGGCACTCTCCCCAAGGTGCCGGACTGTGGTTCAGTCTGGTACTCTCTTCGGCACGTCCTCGGAGCGAGTGGCCGGTGTTGACCTCTCTGGTCGCGCTGGCCGCACGTGACGGTGTGAACCGATGGGCCCCCGGCCAGGCCGGACTCAAGTGGCCGAACGACCTGTACGCCCGCGGCCGCAAACTGGCCGGCGTGCTCGCCGAAGCCTTGGCCGGGTCCGGGGGGGTGACGGGGACTGGGGC
>CAZZIF010000003.1:38206-64800 GCA_964654025.1 uncultured bacterium | reverse complement strand
CCGCTGGACCCCACGCTCACCCGGCGGACGTTCACGGATCGGGTGCGATCACGCCGCCGGCAGCTCAAGCCGCTGCTTCTGGATCAGTCCTTCCTGGCCGGCCTGGGCAACATCTATACCGATGAAGCCCTCCACGCAGCCGGTCTAGATCCGCGCACCCCGGCCGACACGCTGACCGTCGCCCAGACCGAGGCGCTGTGGCGATCCATCCGCCGGGTCCTGCGAGCCGGCATTCGCCGCCACGGCTCCAGTATCGACTGGATCTACCGCGGCGGCGATTACCAGAGCCAGCTCAGGGTCTACGGACGCCGGGGCCTGCCCTGCCCGGTCTGCGGAACCGAGATCGAGCGGTTGCTCGTCGGTCAACGCGGAACGCACATCTGTCCGCGTTGTCAACCCCCGCCTCCAAACGCGGACCGGGGCGCAGGAACCAACCCAGGCGCGGACGGTTCGCGGCCGCGACCGGCCGTACCGGATCGCCCTTCGGCAGGCCACGGCGTTGCGTCCCGCGGCGCCTCACGCTAGATTCCCGCTGGGAGGAGCAAGCGCATCCGGTAACCGCGTCGGGCAAGCGCGTCCGGCAAGTGCGTCCGGCAACCGTGTCGGGCAACCGCGTCCGGCAAGTGCGTCCGGCAACCGCCGGCAGATGAACTCGCGTGCGTGGGGGAGCTAGATACCCGGTGAACGACGAGCATGCGCCCCAAGCAATCGGTCCGTTCCAGGTCACCCGCACCATCGCCCAGGGTGGCATGGCGACGGTATACCAGGCCATTCAGCCGTCGCTGGATCGACCGGTGGCGATCAAGGTCCTCAATCTCAAGCTGGCGCGCAACAGCGAGCTCATCGCCCGTTTTGAACGCGAGTCGACCACCATCGCCAAGCTCAGCCACCCCAACATCATCCAGGTCATCGACCGGGGCGAAGAGCACGGACACTACTACATCGTGATGGAGTACGTCGACGGCCACGGGCTGGACGATATGATCCGCTCCGGCCGCATCCCAATCTACCAGGCGGTCGGCATCGCCATCCAGGTCGCGCGGGCGATCGAGCACGCTCACTCCCGGGGTGTCATCCACCGCGACATCAAGCCGGCCAACGTCCTGATCGCCGGCGATACCGGGACGGTGAAGGTCACCGACTTCGGCATCGCCCATCTGGCCGAACAACGCATCAGCGACCACACCCTCACACAAGCGCAGATCTCGATGGGCACGGTGGAGTACATGTCTCCCGAGCAACGCCGAGACGCTCGCCGGGTCGACGCGCGATCGGACATCTTCTCCTTCGGCGTACTACTCTACGAGATGCTGGCCGGCCGGCCGCCGGTGGGCCGCTTCCGGGAGCTGCACGAGATTCGCGACGACACGCCGCCCCAGCTGAGCCGGATCGTGGTTCGCTGCCTGCACGAGGACCCGGCTGAGCGCTATCCTTCCTTCACAGAGCTGCTGGCCGACCTCCAGAAGCTCGCCGAGAAGGAGATCGTCTACCGCGAGGCCCTGGCGAAGGCCGCGCACTCGGTCATGAAGGTGCCGCGCAAGGCCAAGACCGCGATCAGCAGGCGGACCACACGGCTCTTCGGCCTTCACGGCCCTCGCCGCCGTCTCCTCTTGTACGCGCTCGGGGGGGTGGCTGTCGTCCTCTTGGTCGTGCTTCTGATTCTCGTGCCCAGCCGCGACCTCGCCCCGTCCGCCTCCCGGGTGGCGCGACTTCCAGAAGCAGCCAGCTCGAACGAGCGTTCCACGGGCCCGGCCGAGGAACAGGAAGCGGCTTCACCGGGAGATGAGCAGGCTGAGGGCGAGGTTCGCGCCGAGCGCCTGGACTATGGCGAGGCCCTCGAGGAAGCCGACCAGCAAATGGCCGCCGGACGATACGACGCCGCGCTGACGCTGCTTCGCCAGCTGCGAGGTCAGGCCCAGCAAGACAATCACGGCCGGGAGGCGGCCGAGGCGCAGTGGCGCATCGCGAACATCCACGAGATGCGCGAAGACGTCTCCGCGGCCGCCACCGCCTATGCCTTCTACGCCGACACCTTCACCAGCGAAGGCAAGAAGCACATGCCCGAGGTGCTCTTCAAGGCGGGGCTCCACAAGGCGCGCGACTGGGATCCGGCAGCCGCCCTCGCCTACTTTCGCCGGTTGCGACAGGAGTTCGGCTCTCACGAGCTCGCACCCGAAGCGCTCTTCCACGAAGCTCGTCTGATGGAGGAGCAAATCGATCCGCCGAGCGGCGGGGATGAGGCTCACTGGCGCCAGGTCGCCACGCTCTACCGGAAGCTGCTGGAGGAGTCTCCGCAGAACCCCCAGCGCGAGGAAGCCTACTGGCATCTAGCTCAGCTCTACGTGCACAAGAGCGAGATTCGAAGCCACCGGCAGGCCATCGCCGTGCTCGAAGCGATGGCGGCCGAGTTTCCGAAATCGAAGCGGGAGCCGCTGTTCACGGCGGCCGAGATCGCCCGCATCGATCTGGACGACCGCGAACTCGCGCGGCGCTTGTACGAAGCCTTCATCCGGACGCAACCCGAATCCCCCGGGGTTCGTGACGCGCGCTGGCGGCTGGAACGGCTCTGAGGCACATTCCAAAACACTCCGAGGGTAAACGATGGACACCCACACGATCGGCACATTGCTACTGGCCTTCGCGGTCGCCGGTGGCGTCCTGGCGGCCGCCTGGCTGTTCGCCTGGTTACTGGGGAAACACCACTGGTTCGCCGTCTGGGTCAAGCGACCGTTCCAGTTCCTGGCAGTGGCAATCGCCCTGTGGGTCTTCTTTCACGTCGCCCGGCTCGACCATCTGAAGAGCTACGCGATCGCGGCGATGGTGGCCACGCTGCTGGGCGGTCTGATCCACGTCGTGGTTTCCTTCATCTTCACGGTCTTCTTCAGCCGCCAGCGCGCGATCGACTTGCCGCCCCTGTTACGCAACGTCATCGTCTTCGCGGTCTACCTCATCATTCTGGTCGTAGCGCTCAAAGTGGCGGTGCCGGATTTCTCCCTGTCGCCATTGCTGGTCGCGTCAGGCGTCCTCTCGCTGGTCGTTGGCCTAGCATTCCAAGACGTCTTGTCGAACCTGATCGCCGGCGTGACCCTCAGCGTCGAGAAGCCGCTGCGCCGCGACGACTGGGTGGAGATCGACGGCCAAGAAGGCCAGGTGGTCGACATCACCTGGCGCACGACCAAGCTGCGCACCCGTCAGAACGACTACCTCATCTTCCCCAATCGCATCGTGGCCGAGCGAGCCATGCGCAACGTCAACTACCCCTCCCGGGCGCATCTGCAACTCATCGAGATCGGCCTCCCCTATTCCACGCTGCCGACGATCGCCGAGCAGCTCTTACTGGAGGCCGCCGGTCGGGTGACCGGGGTCCTGCGCCGCCCCAAGCCGGTCGTCCGCATGCGCAAGTTCGACGAGTACTCGATTCTTTACTGGGTGGTGATCTGGATCGAGGAGTACGACCGACTATGGGAGATCACCAGCGACGTCAATCGTGAGATCTTCTACAGCCTCCAGCGCCACGGCATCTCGGTCCCCTATCCCACTCGCGTCACCAAGCACGTCTCCCAGGACGCTCCCGCCGAGTCGTGGAAAGAACCATTCCGTCATCGCCTGCAGATCATCCGCGGCATGCGCCGCGGAGACTTCATCCCACTGCTGGAGGAAGCCCTCACCGTGGGCCGCGGCGAAGACTGCGAGATCGACCTGCGCGATCCCACCGCCTCGAAGCACCACGCCCGGATCTCACGCGATCCCGAGTCCGGCGCCTACGTCATCGAGGACACCGGCAGCCGGCACGGCACATTCGTGAACGAACACCCCACGAAACGGGCCACGCTGCGCTCTGGCGACGAAATCCGTGTTGGCGAGTCGGTCCTGCGGTTCGAAGAAATCACCTTGAGCTGATCGAGCCGGTACCGAACCGCGGCATCGACTGCCCCAACTGGGCTCCGGTCGTCTGTCGCGCGAGCGGTCCTGCCGGCGCCTCGGCCCATGTCCGATTCTACTCAGGCAATAGGTCCGAAGTGACGATGGAGAAGGGCGGAACGCCAAAAAGGAGAGGTCCGCCCATGAAAAAGCTCTATCTTACGATCATTCCACTCATCATCATTCTACTGGTGGTCGCCACCGACATGAGTTCGATGTCAAAGGGTGAGGCCAAGAGCATCATCACGAACGCCCACAAGCTCATCAATGTCTCCTATCCAACAACGCTCTCGCCGACCGGTCTCATGAACATGGATGAGTGCCAGGTTCTCGAATTGCACGACAAGAGCTTCGATCCGAGTCTCCTCGAAGGCTCGGTGCGCTACTATTCGGACAACATCGAGTATGTGCTCAGCATCGCCGCCAATAGCCAGGACTACGCATTCGCGCGCTGCCGAGTTCGTGGCCGCCTCTTGATCCCCGAGCCCCAGAAAGCCTTCGTGAGCGATAACGATGACTTCAAGTTCGACCAGCCGAAGGTCATCTGGTTCCTGCTCTACAACATCAAAGAGGGACGGGACTGGAAGACGAAACCGGGCGAGTGGGCGATCGAAATCCTCGGCATCGAGTAGACGCCGACTCGATCCTCTCGCCGGAGCCGTCCAGTACGGCCATGATTCTCGAGCTTACGGCTTCGGCAGAGACTTGATCAGATCCCACGCCTTCTCGAGTTCTTCGTCTGGCAGGACGTAGTCGCTCAGGTTCCCGGCGAAGTAGGCGTCGTAGGCCGACATGTCGACCAGGCCGTGGCCCGAGAAGTTGAAGATGATCGTCTCTTCCTTCCCCTCCTCGCGGCAGCGCTCGGCTTCGGCGATGGCGGCCCGGATGGCGTGGGAGGTCTCCGGCGCCGGAATGATCGCCTCGGTGCGCGCGAAGGTCACCGCCGCCTCGAAGCATTCGGTCTGGGCATAGGCCTGCGCCTCCACCAGTCCGAGCTGCACGAGATGACTCACGATGGGCGCCATGCCGTGGTAGCGCAGTCCACCAGCGTGGATGCCCGGGGGCAGGAACTGATGGCCGAGGGTGTGCATGGCCATCAGCGGGGTCATCTCCGCGGTGTCGCCAAAGTCGTAGTGGAAGTGGCCGCGCGAGATCGTCGGACAGGCGGTCGGCTCGACCGCGATCGCCCGAACCTTGCTGCCGTGGATCCGGTCGCGCACGAAGGGAAGGGCCAGGCCGCCGAAGTTGCTCCCGCCACCCACGCAACCGATCACCACGTCGGGCTCGATGCCGAAACGGGCCAGCTGCTCCTTTGTTTCCAGGCCGATCACCGTTTGATGCAGCAGGACGTGGTTGAGCACACTGCCCAGGGAGTAGTTGCTGTCCTCCCGGCCGGCGGCATCTTCCACCGCTTCACTGATCGCGATGCCGAGGCTGCCGGGGGTGTCGGGCATCGCCTCCAGAATGCGCCGCCCGGCGGCCGTATCCGGCGACGGACTGGGCACGATTTCTCCGCCCCAGGTCTGGATCATGCTTTTGCGATAGGGCTTCTGCGAGTAGCTCACTCTGACCATATAGACCTTCAGATCCATACCCAGCAGGCTGCAGGCGAAGGCAAGCGCGCACCCCCACTGGCCGGCGCCCGTTTCGGTGGTCAACCGCTTCACACCCGCGGCTTTGTTATAGTAAGCTTGTGCGACGGCCGTGTTGGGCTTGTGGCTGCCGGCGGGACTGGCGCCCTCGTACTTGTAGAAGATCTTGGCCGGGGTCCCGAGGTGCTTCTCGAGCCGCGTGGCCCGGATCAGGGGCGTGGGCCGCCAAATCGAGTAGATGTCCAGGATCTCCTCGGGAATCGGGATCTCCCGCTGCGTGGAGACCTCCTGCTCGATCAGCGACATCGGGAAGATCGGCGCCAGCGCCTCGGGGCCGATGGGTTCGCCGGTGGCCGGGTTCAGGGGCGGCCGCAGCGGTTCGGGCAGATCCGCCGCGATGTTGTACCAGGTCCGGGGCAATTCATGATCCGTGAGGACGGCCTTCTTCATGGGTCTTCTCTCCTGCTACCGGGTCTCTTCGCGGCGGTGATCCGCGGGGCGCTCCATTGGCGGGATCCGTTGGCGGGATCCGCTGGGGCGATCCGCTGGCGCGATCCGCCGAGCATCATGGACGCTCCATGCATCCGATATCGGCCGGCCAGGGATGCGGACCAACCGGAATCCCCTCGGTCCAGCTCAGATGGCGGATTCCGGACGGCGGAGTGGGAACTTGCCGGCTGCAACCGGTGTGCATCCGGCCGAAGGAGGGAAAAGGCGATGCCGTTCTACGAATACGAATGCTCCAAGTGCGGTCACCACTTTGAGATGATGCTTTCGGTCAGCAGCCGGGACGAGGAAGAGAAGAAGCTCGTTTGCCCCGAGTGCGGCACGCGCCGGCCGCGCCGGCTCATTTCGAGCTTCTGTGCGGGCATCTCGGAGGGATCCTACGGACGGGGCAGCGGTGGGGCAGCACCCTCCTGCAGCAGCGGTGGGTGAGCCATCTAGGTACGGGAGGCGGTTCGCCTCCCATGAGATTCGAAGAGGCCCGGGCACATATCCGGGCCTCTTCGCTGTGGCCACCAGCGGCCGCCCGATTTGCACTACGGGATTGCCCCACCGGTCAGGACCGCATTGCCACGATGGCGTCTGCGGCGAGAAAGCCTTGACAGGCAAGCCCGCTCGTTCTATCAGATGAAGGTATGAACACACCCTCCTGCTGACGCAGCATGTGTTCGCATCCGATCGCGCAGTACCGTTCATGTGGCATCCGTGTCCAGTAGCCAGCCTGCGGGACCTGCAAGAAGGCTCGGCGATCTGCCCTCCCCGCCACAAGGAGGTGCGCGGTATGCGAAGACGAACCACCCTCCTGAAACGATTTACTCTCCTATTCGGCTCGATCTGGTTGCTGGCTGTGGGCATCGCCCAGTTCGGGGGCCGCGTGGCTCTTCCCGTCGCCGGCACGGCCTTGATCGCCGGATGCATCCTCGACATGGAGGAGGCACCCGACAGCACCCTCGTACACGATGAAGGGGATGGGTGCCCGCCGGGGCCACCGATCTGAGGAGGCACGCCATGAAGCGCTCCGGCCTTCCGCTCGTCCGGGTATTGGCGGCGCGGTTCGCTCGACCGGCCACGCGGCTCTGTGCCCTGCTGGCCACGCGGCTCTGCGCCCTGCTGACCACGCGGCCCTGCGCCCTGCTGACCATGCTGCCGTGCGCGATGTCGATCGCGACTCCTCTCGCGCTGTTGGCCATCCCTGCGGCCCGGGCAGACTATCAGCCACCCTATGTGCCACCTTTCTCGGCCTGTGCCCCCTCCGAGGATCGCGTCGGCAAGCTGTCGATCCCCCGTGATGCCCCGTTCGTCTTCACGTTGGGGCGTGGACCCGAAGGCGTCGATCGCTGGGCATTGCTTCAAGAACTCCAGTCGTGGACCGAGATGATCTGTGCCCAGGCCGGCGCGCCCGGCGCGGTCGTCATCGAGATGGGGTCCGAGGGCGGCGGCTCCTGGAATGCCTACGATGACACCAACTGGATCTGGTGGGATGATGTCATCGGCGGTGTCGGCGCCATGATCACCGACCACGGCGGCCACCCCGACGCCTGGTGGCGCACCGAGGTGGCCGATTGCGTTTTCAACACGAGTTCCGGTCTCGGCATCCAGTGGCGCATCTGCACGGCTCCAACCAATGACCCGGACGACATCGACATCGGCACGGTCTGGGGACATGAACTCATGCACATTCTGGGCGCCGACCACTCCGATCCATGCGACGCCGCCCACAGTATCATGGCGGCCTACTCGCGCGTCTGTTGCGAGGATGCGCACGGCCCTCTGGCGTGGGACCAAACCTACCTCGATCTGCTGCACTTGCACCTGGGGCTTGATGTCGGAGAAGACGCCAACAGCTACCCCACTACCCCCACCTACCTCGGTCCGCTGATGTGCCTCGAGACCGGCGCTTACGACGGGTTCGGGCTGCACGACGTCTACCTCTACGTGATGGATCACGATCACTACAGCCTGCAGCTCAACTACGACCCCACCGGCGCCTGGCTCTTCCACGTCTTCGTGGACGTGGGTGAGAATGTCCACTCGACGATCAAGTTCACCGTCGATGCCGAGTCCGGCCCCGAACCCGCCCAGACCGAGTACGCCATCTACAACCATCCCGGTGAGGTGTTCGTGGATCTCACCGGCGACTCGGGCCGCTTCTTCGAGGTTCGTCTTCACGAACTGGGGCACTGGGGAACCGAGCACGGAATGTACCTGGTCTACTTCGAGCTATATGGCGCCGTGCAGGGGGTCGGCGAGCCCGGGGGCGAGAGTGGACCGGCACCGGGCAGCGGCGGGTGGGCCGCTTCCGATCCCGCGGCAACGCATTCTGGACCACGGATCTTCCAGGTCTTCGACATCGAAGGCCGACTCATCTATGAGGAGACCGCCCGCGATCTTACGGCCTTCCGAACGAGTCGGCACATGCGCCAGGCGCTGAACGGCCACCCACAGGGAACGATGCTGTGGCGAGCCGTGAGTCCGAACGACGGCCGTCCCCTGGCCCGGGGAAAGCTTCTCCATGTAAAAGGAGTTCACGAATGAAGAGGACCCGGAAGACAACCCTGATGTCGTGCACCGTCCTGTTGGCGGCCGGTCTGATCCCTCACGTGCCGTTCTCCGCGTGGTCGTTGCTTCCCGAAGCACACGCCTGCAGTCCTCGCGATCTGCACAGCAACCCGACCCCAGCCGACCTGGTGGTGGTGGGCCGCGTGACCGAAGCGCAGTTCCAAGAGCAACACGAAGAGGAACCGGTCTGGGTGACCCAGGCCTTCATGCGCCTGGACGTCGAATCCTGCATCCCACTCGAGGGGGCCTCGTGTCTGTCTCCCGGGGAGCACACGATCCGTCACGACGGGAGACATCAGTTCCTGGTCGGCGAGCGGGTCGCCCTGGTGTTATTCCGCCGGCCCGATTCCGGAGAGCCGCAAATCATCTACCGCTTCACGCTCTCGGATCAGGACGGAGACGGAGAGGACGAGGTCTATCACTGGCGCCGCGGGGACCTGCTCGCCGATCCAGCGCCGGCGGACGCGAATCACTACTGGGCCGACAACCTGCAGTGGAACTTCGCGCCCGGGGAGGCCCCGCCACCGGACATCACGTGGGAGGATGTGCTGTTCAACGCCTTCCGCGACGCCCCACCCCGGGCGCTGGCGGTCGAAGGCCTACCCGTGCTGATCCACAACAGCCTGAGCGGTTTGCTCGAATGGGTGACCCAACGCAATCTCGAGCTGAGGCGTTGATCGCCCGGATGCGGACACCCCAAAGGAGGTCGCGATGAAGCCCAACCGCCGCGCACACTTCACGGTCACGACTACGGCCGGCGCTGTCGCCTGGGCCGCAGACACGGCCGTCCCGAGAATCCCGGTCACAGTAGTTGCGGTGATCCTCCTCATGCTGGGCGCGCTTCCGCTGGCCGGATGCAGCCGGGATTCCGCAACCGACCCCAGGTTAGAGGACATCGTTCCGATCATGCTGGGTTTGCCCGGGACCGATTGGGACATCCACACGAGCATGATGGGCGATACCGCCCGCGTGGTGGCGCGGAAGCCCGGCGACACGCCCGACGTCGAACTCTACTTGCGGGTAACCTGGGGGGCCTGCGAGGTCGAGGGCGAGATCAAGAGCAAGCCGGTCTGCCAGGTGGAGATCCAGAACCCCGAACTGGCCGGCGCCATTCACGATTGCATGGAGCAGGTCTATCCCGGCTTCTGGGCCCGACCCCTCTGGCAGCCGCATGATTACCAGGGGCGATGGCTCGCCTACTGCAACCGCGGTCAGCCGGGGCGTCCCGATCACCGCGCCACACTGATCGGCCCCTTGCACCGTGCGCTTCTCGCCCAGGGGGTGCGGCTGAACGAGAAGATCGGCCTCAGCGGCGAGCATCTGCCCAACGGACCGTTCAACCGCCAGGAGCTCGTGCTGTGGTTCATCTTCCCGGAGGAGATCGAGGGCTAGGCCCCCTTCACCGCGTCGGCTTGGCGCCCGGCCCAGATCACGCCGGCCGATCCGGCGTTGCAGCCGGCCCAGATCGCGCCGGCTGATCCGGCGTTGCAGCCGGCCTAGGTCACGCCGGCTGATCCGGCGTTGCAGCCGGCTCAGGTCACACCGGCCGTTTCGGCTTCGCCGCTGGCCTCTTCCTCCAGACTGGCCTTGCGCCGCTCGGTCTGCAGGAACTCGCGGTAGGTCGCGCAGCGAATCGCGAGCTGCTCGTGGGTGCCTTCATCCACCAGCTCTCCGTCTTCCATCACCAGGATGTGATCCGCACGCCGGATCGTCCCCAAACGATGGGAGACGATGAAACAGGTGACCCCCGGTAGCTCGTCGTAGAGGCGGGTCCAGAATTGATCCTCGTTGTGGGCATCCAGCGCCGCCGTGCAATCGTCGAGCAGAAGCAGCTGCGGCCGTCCGGCCAGCGCACGGGCGATCGCAATGCGCTGTTTCTGCCCCCCGGAGACGAGTGAACCCTTCTGGCCGACGACCGTCTTCCAACCCTGGGGTAAGTCCGGCAAATCCCGTTCCATCTGGGCGACCGACAAACAGCGCCGGCTCCAGGCCTCGTCGAGAGACAGCCCACCGTCCACGGCGCCCGAGGCCGGCCGTTCCGCCACGGCCGATTCACCGGCCCCGCCGGATTCGCCGGATTCGCCGCTGTGCCCAGACGCGCCAGCCGCGCCGGATTCGCCGGACGTGCCGAATCCACTGGACCGGTCGGTGTCGTCCGGGTCGAATGAACTGGGGGCGGAACGGCCGAAGAGCACATTCTCCTCGATCGTCTTCGAGAAGAGAACGCCTTCCTGCGGCACATACCCGAGCTGCAATCGGTAAGAGTCCCAGTTCCACTCCTCGAGCGGCCGGCGGTTGACCAGGATCTTGCCCGCCTCAGGCTGAAGGACACCGGCCAACAGCTTCAGGAGCGTGGATTTCCCGCTGGCCACCGGCCCCACCACGGCCACACGGCCTCCGGCCGGAACGCGGAATGAGACATCGCGCAGATGCGGCCGGTCCCCACCGTAGGTGAAACTCACCCGGTCGAAGGCCACGTCATCGACTCCATCCAATTGCCCGCCCGCGGTACGGGTCACCTCCACGGGAAAGGAACGGACCTCTTCCACGCGGTCGATGGAGACGAAGGCCTGCTGGCCCGTAGAGAACAGGTGCGGCAGATCCATCATCGGGTGGGTCAGCATGTCGAGAAACACGTAGAAGGCGAACAGCGTCCCGATCGACATCGTGCCGCGGATGACCATGTAGCCCCCCACGCCGATCACGACCATCTGGCCCAGCCGGCTGGCCAAGGTGTCGAGCGACCACAGGACCGTGATCACTTTCATCTGCTTCAGGAAGACTTCCCGCCGTTCCTTCATGAGCGCCGCCAGCCGGCTCTTCTGGCCTTCTTCGGCACGGAACGCCTTGACGATGCGGATGCCGGCAAACGCGGCCTCGAGCAAGTCGTTTGTGCGCGAGATCGCCCGTTGCGCACCGTGGACGTACTCCTTCAGCCGATGCCGCAGCAGGTAGAAGAACCACATCATGATCGGCAACGGTATGAGCGACAGCAGGGTGAGCTGCCAGTTGAGCGTCATCATGACCGCGATGCAGAAGATCAGCTTCGAGCTCGACTCGACCGCCCTGAAGATCCCCGAACAGCCGAACCAGGAAATCTTGGGAAACTCATAGATGTCGTCGGTCAAGCGGGTGACGACATCCCCGGTCCGGAAGGTATTGTTGAATCGATAGTCTTTCTTCAGGATCTCGGCAAACACGTCTTCCCGGATATCGCGATCCAGGCGCAGGTTCATGAGCGCGCGCGTGGCGGGGTAGAACCCGGCGATCATGCGCCCCACGGCGATCCCCGCCAGCACCAGCATCACCATGCCGATCTTCTCGGAGGAGACTGTCGCCGCCTCGGTGCCCAGGGTCTCGTTCAGGCGGTCGATGACCCAACGGAACACGAGCGGATAGGCCACCGAGACCGCGGTCGAGACCAGGGTGAAGAAGGCCAGAAACACCAGAATCGACTTGTGGCCCGCCCAGTAGCCCCACAGCCACCGCAGGTGCTCGCGCACACCTTGCAACCGGGGTTCGCCCAGGGTCAGTCCGGTTGTCTCGGGGCCGCTCATGCTAGTTCACCCCCGCCGCTTGGGCCGCGAATTGAAGATCGAACAGGTCGCGGTAGATCCCGCCTTGGGCGTAGAGCTCCTCGTGCGAGCCCTGCTCCACGAGCTGGCCGTGGCTCATGACCAGAATCCGATCCACCTTCGAGATCGTGGTGAGCCGGTGGGCCACGATGAGCGAGGTCCGCCCCTTCATCAGATGGTCCAGCGACCGTTGCAATCGCTGCTCGGTCACCGGATCCACCGAGGAGGTCGCCTCGTCCAGGATCAGAATGTCGGGATCCTCGACCACCGCCCGGGCGAAGCAGACCAGCTGCCGCTCGCCCATCGACAGGTTCGTGCCGCCCTCGGACAGCTCGGTGTCGTAGCCGCCGGGCATCCGCGCCAGCATGTGCTCGGCTTGCACCAGCTCGAGCGCGTGATCGAGCTTCTCCTGAGGAATCTCGTCGCGCAGGACGCGCAGGTTGTCGCCCAGCGTGCCGGGAAAGAGGTGGATGTCTTGCAGCACGAGGCCGATCTTCTCGCGCCAGGCATCCATCTGATAGCTGCGGATGTCCACTCCATCCAGGGTGATGCGCCCCGATGTGGGATGGTAGTAGCGCAGCAGCAGGTTCGTGATCGTGGTCTTGCCGCCACCCGAGAGCCCGACCAGCGCCACCTTCTCCCCCCGACGGATGGTCAGGTCGACGCCATCCAAGGCCCGCGCGCCACCGTCGTACTCGAAGATCACATTCTCGAAGGTGAGGTGCTGCCAATCCCCCGGCACAACCGGGCGGGCCCCAGGCTGATCGGGTGTTCGTGAGGGCGTATCCAGCAAGGCGAAGACCCGGTCGGCCGAGGCAAACGCGCGCTGAATGAAGTTCAGCTGCTCGGAGAAGGCCAGCAACGGCCAGAAGAGGCGGCGGGTGTACTCGATGAAGAGCACGAGCGTGCCGACAGTCATGGTGGCATCGAGCACCTGACGCGCCCCGACCCAGATGATCACCATCACCGCCACGATCTCGACCGCGAAGAAGGCGCCCCAGAAGCCGTACTCGGCGTAGGAGAGGAAGACCTCCTTCTTGTACTTCTCCTGGTTGATCCGCTTCAGATCCAGCAGGGCTTTCTCGGTATACCCGTAAAGCTGCAGGATGGGAATGCCCTGCACGTACTCGGTGACGAAACCGGTGATCTTGGCATAGAGCTGGCGAACCACGCGCCAGCGGCTGCGGATGTACTGCAGAAAGAAATAGGTGGCCACCAGAATGGGCAAGAGCAGCAGCAGCACCGCAACGGTCACCTTGACATTGGTCCAGAACATGACCGCGAAGGTTCCGATCAACAGGATGATGTTGCGGAACAGCGCCAGACCCACCTCGGAGAAGAGGATCAAGAGCTTCTCGACGTCACTCTCCACCCGGGCCATGAGCTTGCCGGGTGGGTTTTTGTCGAAGTGGGCCAGCGACAGGGTGAGGACGTGGGCGAAGACGTCTTGCCGGAGCTTGGTCACGATGCGCAAGCCCATCTTGGCCAGGACGACGACCTGCAGGTAGGCGATGCTCATGCCCACGATGTAGAGCGCCGCGTAGGCAATGGCCCGGATGAGAAGACCCTGGCCATCTCTGTTGGGAATGTCCTGATCGAGCACGTGGCGCACGAGCAGGGGGCCGGCCAGCTCGGCACCCACCACGACGAGCATCATGATCCCCGCCAGCACGAGCGTCGCCCGGTGGGGGCGAAACAGAGGAACGATCCGCGCCAGCATCTGCTTCAGGGGCAGATGCCGCACATCTCGTTCTTCATCCTGGAGCGGATCGTCGTCGTAGAACATGGGTTCGGCCAGTCCTCCCTGCCGTCTACCTACGCTTCTTGGGACACTGGGATGCTTTTCACCGCTACATAGCCAATTCGGGGCCAGATCAGCAACATGTCGGCACCCACTCGAGGCCGGGCGTGCCTGAGGCCGGGAATGTCTCTGGGGCCGAGCGTGCCTGGGGCCTGAATAAGGACCTGCCGCACACTATGAGATGTGGCAAGGCGAACGGACAGAATTGCGATGAAACCATAGCGCGGTGAGAAAGGCAAGCGCTCTGCCTCCCACTCGGCGACGACGAGCGGCCGCGCACCGCGTCGGAACTCCGGCAAGGGCAACGAACCCATCGTCCAGAAAGTGAGACCGGATCGGAAATTCGACACGGTTCAAGCCTGTAATCATTTACATTTCAATGACTTGAGTGTGGATCCCGGGATCCAGTTTCGCAGGCATCGCAGGCATCGCACCCGCCGGGAACTCGCGTTTGGTACCGAACGCGTAATGTCTTCAATGAAAACAAGTTATGCGTCCTCGTCACCCGTGGCGAGTCCTCCGCCCCCACACGGGACATCGCAGCCCGGAATCCCCGCCGGCCCATTCCTCGCAACCTCCACGAATGGAATGGTTTAGCTGAACAACCCTCTTGCCCTCCGTCACGGCACACAACTTGGCACTCCCAGCACCAGCTGTCGCGCCGCAGTCATCATCAGCTACGGAACATCAGCTGCGGTGCAGCAACGGAGCAGCAGCAACGGAGCAGCGGCTACGGAGCAGCGGCTACGGAGCAACGGCTACGGGTGATCATTCGCAAGGGCAGGAAGGCCTGAAGGGAACATCTGATGGACACACGGGAGGACTCAGAGATGAGGAATAGACCGGAGGAACAGAGGCATCAGCGTCAGTCGCCCATGGAGTTGGGTCGGACACGGATCAGGGCCTGGGCCCTGTTCGCAATAGGGCTCGTCGTGGCGCTACCTGCCCATCCGGGCCTGGGGTGGGCTCAGGATTCCACACCCCACCCAGCCGAACCGGCGGCGAGATACCAGGAGATGAGCGATTTCGTCGGGAGCACATTCTACTTCGGCGATGAGGCGGTTGATCTCACCATCGTGCCCGACCGGATCGCTGTCTTCCATCTGCCGGGGACGAGCGTTGCCGAGCGGCGGGCTGTGGCGACGCGACACGCCGTTCTCGCCGCGGCCGAGGCCGTGGAGGAGATCCCCACGCCGGCGGTATCGGTCTACTCGCTGGCCGAGCCGCTTGATCCGGGAGCGCTTCGCCGGTCCATGAATGCGATCGCCGCCGATCCAGCGGCACGCAACGCCGCACCCGTCTACCGCTCGATGGGCATCGAGTTGGTCCCCACGGGGAACATTCTCCTTCAGCTCGACGCATCGGTCTCGCCCGGTCGCCTGGAGGAGTTGCTCGAATTGCATGATCTTCAGCTGGTGGCCGAATCGCCCGTGCAGGCCGGCAACTTCATCGTTCGTCCCGAGCCGGCGGGCGATGCCGCGGGCGACCAGGGCCGCGCCGGCCGCGCGGTCGCGATCGGTGCCGCGCTACGCACTGAACCCGGCGTCGTCTTCAGCGAGCCGGACCTGATTCGCCGGCTCGAGCGAATGAGCGCCCCGGACGATCCCCATTTCGGGAATCAGTGGGGCCTTCACAACCCGGGTGGCCCCAGCTATCCGCGGGATGTCGACATCGACGCTCCCGAAGGGTGGGAAATCCAGGAGGGCTGCCACGACGTCACGATCGCCATCCTGGATGAAGGCTGCGACATGACCCATCCGGACTACGATGCCAATCTCACCGCGGGATGGGACTTCCCAGGCAACGATTCCATTCCGGCCCCCAATGCCTGGGATGGCCACGGCACGGCCTGCGCGGGTGTGGCCGCCGCGCTCACCGACAACGCCCGCGGTGTAGCCGGCGTGGCCGGCGGTGCCCAGATCATGCCGATTCGCATCGCCTACTCCCCGGCGCCGGGCGATCCATGGATCACGACGACCCAGTGGCTGGCCGATGCGATCACGTGGGCCTATGCGAACGGCGCCGACGTGCTCAGCAACAGCTGGGGCGGAGGCCCGCCTTCGAATCAGATCCGCGCCGCCATCGCCAACGCGACCCTCTTCGGGCGCGGCGGGAAGGGCAGCGTGGTCGTCTTCGCGGCCGGTAACGACAACAGCTCGCCCCCCAGCTACCCGGGCTTGCATGAGGAGAGCCTCTGCGTGGGCGCCACCAGCCCCTGCGACGAGCGCAAGAGTCCCGGCAGCTGCGACGGCGAGTCCTGGTGGGGCAGCAACTATGGGCCGGGCCTCGATGTGTCGGCCCCGGGGGTCAAGATCCCGACGACCGACATCCAGGGCGGCGGGGGCTATGATCCCGGCGACTACTTCCTGACCTTCAACGGGACCTCTTCGGCCACCCCGCACGTAGCCGGCATCGCCGCGCTCGTGATCTGCAAGTTTCCCCACTATACCGCTGGAGAGGTGCGGGGCCGCATCGAGCAAACCTGCGACAAGGTGGGCGGCTACGCCTACAACGCGCTCTCCGGCCGGTGTGACGAGTTGGGCCACGGGCGGGTGAACCTGTACCGCGCGTTGTCGGGAAAGCCGCAGGTGGACGACACCTTCAGCGCGGCCGACCCGAGCATCTATCAGGACGACAGCGACGAGTGGGGCACCTATCCCTACACCTACCACCTTTCAGCCGCCTACGAGTGGCTGGGCGAGGAGTACAGTCCCGAGCGCGCCGGCGGCGGCACGCCCGATCCCGACGGTGCACCCAATGCCGGCGGCCGGGACGCGTTCGACGATGGGGTGACCTACTACCCGCCCTACATCCCCGGCCGGATGGGCCGGATCGACTACACCGTGTCGGTGGAGAACCCATCCAGTGATCGGTACCAGAGCCATCGGCTCTACGTGAACATCTGGATGGACTGGCAGGCCGACGACGACTGGAACAACGCTCACGACTGGGTCCTGCAGAATCGTGTCATCGATCCCTCCACCTGGGGCGGAGTCCGCACGAAGACCTTCACGCACACCTTCCTGGTGCCCGATGTGCCGATCGATTTCTTGATTCAGACGAACAGTCCCGGCGATTTTCTCCACGTTCGCACGCGCGTGACCTACGACCAGCCCCTGACGGGCGCGGATCAGATCGCCGACTTCGGTGAGGTCGAGGACGACCGCTTTCTGAACTACGTCGAGATGTTCAACTCGGGCGCGGCGAACGTCAGCGTGGTCGAGATGTGTCCGGTGTGGCACTACTACGACGGCAGTCAGTTGCCCTGGGGCTGCCACCCGGCCTTCACGCCCGACGCCGGTACGAACGGATACATGTGCGCCGAGTGGTATCACCCCCAGTACGTGGGCGACAGCCACGCCGCGGTGCTCACGCCCTCTTTCGACCTGAGTGAGCTGACCGAGGCCTTCCTGCAGTTCGAGTACTGCGGCCTCGAATTCGCCACCGGACGCGTGAAGTTGTACAACCGGGGCGTGTTCGTCATGACCCTGGCCGACATCTACCACCCGCTGAGCAATCCGCCCTGTGCCGAGGTGGACACCCTGTTCGCCGACCTGACGCCCTTCTGCGATGAGATCTTCGATGACGTCGTGATCGCGCTCGAAACCCATCCCGGAGATCCCTGCGGCACACCCATTCCGCAGCAGCAGGACTGGAAGATCGACAACCTCTTCGTCTGGGGCCAGGACCGCATCGCCCCCGACCCGGCGGTAGCCAGCGTGACTCCCACCTCGCTCGAGACCGCCATCGTCGACTGGACCGCTCCCGGGGACGACGGCCCGATCCGCACCGCCGAACTCTACAACTGGCGCTACGGTCCCGAGCCGATCACGTCGGCCAACTGGCGGCACTCGCTCTGGCTGCGTCCCGAGATGGCGCCGCCCCTGCCGGTGCCCGCGCCGCCCGGAACGGCCGAGACGATGGCCGTGCAGGGGTTGACCGGCGGGTTGCACTACGTCTCGGTCCGAACGCTGGATGAGGTCAACAACATCGCGCCGGTCACCAGCGGGGGTCAGAACCGCGCGCCCACGGTCACGAGCCCCGACACGGTCCAGACGATCGAGGGAACCCAGGTGAACTTCACTGTCACCGCCACCGACCCCGACTTCGATCCGGTGCAACTCTTCGCCACCGGTCTGCCCGCGGGCGCCACCTTCATCGAACAAGGCAGTGGCACGGGGGACTTCGACTGGACGCCCGGCTCGGGCGACCTCGGCTCTCACCTGGTACTCTTCACCGGCCGCGACACCAATGGGGCGAGCGATACCGACACGACGGTCATCGTCGTCGATCCGGCGGCGGGCGCCGGCGCGTGCTGCCTCCCGAGCAACTGCTGCCAGATGCTCACCGCCTCCGATTGCGCGGCGCTGGGCGGCACGTTCCAGGGCACGGGGACCGACTGCGACCCCTATCCCTGTGGGCCCGCGCTCCCCCACCTCGCCGATCACGACAATGCCGCCGCTCATCTGACCGTGACCGATCAGGGCATCGTCGGCTTCACCGACGGCACGCAGGCCGAAGGCCTGGGCTTCATCTACCCCGCCGGCGGGGGCGCCAACCAGCTCTATCTGGGCAGTCTGTGGGTGGGGGCCGATGCCGCCTACGTGGCCGGCCGCGACTACGACGCCGATCCCGAGCCCGACTGGGACGTGAGTCTCTGTCCCGATGGACGCGTACAAGAATCCACGCAAGGCCCGCTGCAGAGGATCACGGCGGCCTTCGGCGACCGGGCGGCCACAACGCCTCTGGGCCTGGAGGTGGCCCAGGAGTCCTGGTCGTATGGTTCGCCGGCCAGTGACGATGACTTCGTCATCGTGCGCTACGTCATCCGTAACGGCAGTGGCGCGAACCTGACCGGCTTGCGTGCCGGCCTCTTCCTGGACTTCGACATGATGGGCCAGCCCGAGACCGATACCGGCGGCACCGACGCGAACCGGCGCCTGGCCTATCTGGCGGACTCGAGTGGCGTCCATGCCGGCGTGCGAATGCTCGAACCGGCCGGGGGTGGGCTTGCGGTTTCGAACGTCACCCTGGTCTCGAATCCCACCTACGTCTGGCCCAATCAGTATGTGCTCGACGCCGACAAGTTCGGGCTGCTGGCCGCAGCGAGCGGCTACGTGCTTTCGGATGCCCCAACGATGGACGACTACAGCGTGCTGGTATCGGCGGGACCCTTCTCGCTCGCGCCGGGCGACTCGGCCGCGGTGACCTTCGCCATCGTGGGCGGCATGACCGAGAATGATCTGCTGATCCACGCCGATCGCGCGCAGGCCCTCTTCAGCGGAGGGACCGCATCGGTCGAAGACGGCGCGGGGGACGAAGGCGCCGGGGACGATGTATTCGGCTTCCGCGTAACCCGGCTGCTTCCGTCACGGCCGAACCCGTTCCACGCCCGCACACAGCTGCGCTTCGAGCTGCCACACGCCGGGCGGGTGGAGCTGGCCATCTACGATGTCGGCGGCCGGCGTGTGCGATCGGTCATGGCCGAAGAGATGGCGGCGGGCGAGCACCACGCCCTCTGGACGGGCCGGGATGACCAGGGCCGCCCCGTCTCCGGCGGCGTCTACTACGCCCGGCTGCGAACGGCGGAGGCGACCATGAGCCAGCCGGTGATCCTGTTGCGATGACGCGGCCGCGATGGCGGTCGGGTGATCGCAAGGCCGTGATGGCAGTCGGATGATCGCAAGGCCGCGACGACCTGACCGTGATGATGCGGTCGCCATGATTCTGCTGCGGCAACGCGTTGAATACATCAACGGCACGTGGATGGGGGATCTGGTGCTGTTGCCGCAGCAAGACAGCGAAGGTCGCTTGCGTGATTCGGTCACGCGGGCGGCCTTCGATCTTGCCGGGCCGCCCCTCCCATACCGTGCTCCTCGGTGCCCGATCAGAGTCCTCTCGGAGTCCTCTCGGAGTTCCCTCGGAGTTCTCTCGCAGTCTTCTCACAGTCCTCTCACGAACGTTCTGGTAGTCGACGGAGTCCTTGGTAGAATACGGGGCATCAACGTCTGACCCATTGAGGACACCGCATGAAATTGCCTTCCCTAAGCGCGCTGGCTGCCCAGACACGTCACGTGGGCGCGCGGTTCCCCTTCGTCGTGGCGTCGGGGTGCACGGCCGGCGTGTGCGCCGTGGTTGCGGTGGGCAATCCCGACTCGAGCTGGTGGGTACGCATCTTGATGGGCTCGCAACTGGGCATCCCCGTGGCTTTCGCCCTGGCGTTGGCCGGCGAACGCCGCCCGCGACTCCGGTGGCCGCTCGGCCTGGCCGGCTTCGTCCTGGTGCTGCTCTACGCACTCACCTTGCCCGATCGCATGACGATCGCCACGCTCGCGCGGTTCTTCCAGTTCAACGTCGCGGCCCACCTGCTGGTGGCCTACCTCCCCTACCTTGGGCACGACGAGCCCAACGGGTTCTGGCAATTCAACAAGGCGCTGTTTCTGCACCTGCTCAAGGCCCTGGTCTTCACGGGGGTCCTCATCGTAGGGATCGATGTTGCGATTCTGGCCCTGGATCAGCTCTTCGGTCTGGCGATCGATGAGAAGCTCTATGCCCGTGTAGCTCTGATCCTGCTGTTTGTCTTCCATACCTGCTATTTTCTCGGCGGCGTACCGGAGAAGCTGGCTCCCCTGGAAGCGCGCCGTGACCACCCCCGCGGACTCATGGTGTTTGCCCAATACATCTTGGCTCCTCTGGTGGCACTCTACCTGGGGTTGCTTCTGGCCTACCTGGTGAAGGTGCTGGTGACCACCGATTGGCCCAGCGGTTGGATCGGCTGGCTCGTGAGCTGTGTGGCCGCGGCCGGGTTGTTCTCACTGGTCCTGCTGCATCCCATGATCGGGCGGCCGGGACAGCGCTGGATCACGACTTACGCCCGCGCTTACTTCGTGCTCATGCTGCCCTCGATCGGCATGCTCTTCATGGCTCTCGGCAAACGGATCGGGCAATACGGTGTCACAGAGAATCGGTACTTCATGGGCGTGCTCACGCTATGGCTTCTGGGGGTGGCCGTCGCCGGAGCCTTGGATCGTCTGAAACGGCTCGAGGTCCTGCCCGCCACCCTGGCGCTCATCGCGTTGCTGACCAGTTTTGGTCCCTGGGGAGCCTACGCCACGGCTCGCAGCAGTCAGCTGGGGCGGTTTGAGCGGTTGCTCAACTCGGCCGACCTGATCGAAGACGGCCGGATCGTGGTCACGGACCAGGAAGTCGACATCGAAGCCCGCCGCGAGATGAGCGCCATCCTCGATTACCTGATGGAGGTTCACGGGCCGGGATCCGTCAGGGGCTACTTGTCCACCGAGCAGAATCGCGAGCTGGCCCGCATGAGTCGCTCCGATGGGCCGCGCTCGGGTGATCGCGCCCTCAGCGAGCAGGTCATGAGCTACCTGGGCACGACCTACGCCGACAAGGCACGGGGGCCGGACCGTCTCGACTACTTCGCTGAGCGTCGCCACGACGGAACGGCCATCGAGATTCCTGCCCGCAGCCACATGGTCTCATTGCGCCTTCCAGCCGCAGCCGACCATCCCCCGACCTTTACGACATCCGATCGAACGCTGGAGATAGGTCACGACGGGAACAGGATCACGCTGATCGAGTTGTCTCCCAACGAAGCGCGCCGGCGCCTGCTAGAACTCGATCTGGAACCGATGCTCATCGAACTGCAAGGTCGGCTCCAAAGCCGCGGTGAGATGGGACTCCCCGACAGTCTCCTGACGGTGACGGCGGATGAGGACTCGCAGCGGGTGCGCCTCCTGGTGGATGCCGTCCATTGGCACTCTGATCGGGAAAGCCCGCAGCTTCAGCGCCTATCGGGCTACCTGTTGATCGAGCCGCGGGTGTCGGCGCCCTGGGGAGACTAGGATGTGGTACGCACCTTGCGCGGTTCGTCCGACCTGGGTGCGCGGGGCGTCCGGAGCACCTGGGCAGACTGGATCTTGGTGATCGGTCTCGCCGTGCGGTTCTTCCTCGTGGAACCTGCTCGAGTGTGCTCGGTCGAGGCCGCCCGATTTCCCCCCGCCTGCTTTGCGGCGTACATCGCGGCGTCCGCGTGCTGTAGCAGCGCGTCAACGGAAGTCCCGTCGCCCGGGCATCCGGCCACACCGGCACTCACGGTAACCCGGACGCCTTGATGCGACCTCCAGCGCACGGCGGCGACGACCCGCCCGGCGATCTCCATCGCCTTCTCAGCGTCCGTGGCGGTCAAGAGAAGCGCGAACTCGTCGCCTCCCCAGCGGGCGCACACGTCTTCTTCTCGAACCGCCCCACGGATCGCTTCCGAAACCCCGCGCAGGACCAGATCGCCCTCGACGTGGCCGAGCCGGTCGTTGACCGGCTTGAAGTTATCGATGTCCACGATCACAACTGCAAACGGGGTCTCGTGTCGCTTGAACCGACTGAGTTCGGTCTGGACGTGCGCGTAGAAGGTGGACAGATTGTAGAAGCCGGTCAGCGAGTCGCGCAGAGCCAGGTTGATGAGGGCCTTCAGGTCCGATCCGTCCAGCAGTGGTTCGGATAGGTCTTGCCCCTTGTCGCGATTCGAGAGGAAGTCGTAGGCGGCCGCCGTGATATGAACCGGGCGCTCGAGCTTCTCCTCCATACGACGCTTGTTGACCAGGATGTACTCCCACAGGACCTCGGCCTTGATCGGATCGAACCAGCATCGTGTGAGGCTGAACAGCAAATGGGAGTAGAAGTGGCGCCCGAGCTTGTTCTTCGTCTCTTGTAGCTGCATTCGGCGCGCGGGCGAGAGCTGTCCTGGATCTGCGTAGTCCGAGACGAATCGGATCGGCACCTCCCGCGCCTGGAGCATGATGCGAAGCGTTTGGTGCCGGTCGATGTCCTGCGATGTCACATTGTGTTTGATCATCTCTCTCCCCTTATCGGGCCAGTCATGCTGCCACGCCCGCGCACATTCATCCTCAGCTGGCTTGCCCACTCCCGCCCGTGCAGAACATTCACGGTTTGCGATCATCGAGAGATTATCGCCGACGCATTGCCGATGAATGGAAGCCTGCACAAATGGCCTGGGGATAGGGAATGGGGGAAGGTCCCACATTCGGTCGGGGAACTACCGGGGGGGGCTGCAAATGAAACAGAACTGCACAACAATCCGATCGTGTGGGTGCATAGTGCGGGTACATTCGGTCAGGTGGCCAATCCATGGACTCGAAGGGGCCAGGAGCCGCCGCCGATCCCTATTGCGCAAGCGCAAGCGGCCCCTGGTGGATGGCCGCCCCACTAGCCCAACGTATCACACGCGCGTGAGTTCGGCGACGCCCGCGTGCTCCCTAAGCTGCTCGCCAAGCTGCTCGCCCGCCTGCTCGCCCACCGGCAAGACGCGAGCGCTCGCGCTCGTGACCCGGCCAGCGCGCATGTGGAAGTCCACGCGTCCCACGTTGATGCCGGCAAAGCCCACCTGGAAGACCAGCGTCTCTCGCTCGCCATGCCGGTAGCGTGTCGGGGCGTCCATGAAAGTATGGCTGTGACCGCCGACGATGAGGTCGATCTCGGGCACCTCGCGCGCCAGGGTCTGATCGCCCGCCTCACCGGCGTAGCCCGTATTGCCCAGGTGCGAAAGCGCGATCACCAGGTCGCACTGTTGCTCGTTGCGCAGATAGCTGGCCTGGCTCCGAGCGGTTTGGAGCGGATCGTTGTAGACCACACCCTTGCAGAGATCGGGTGGGACGAGCCCCTGCAAGATCACGCCCAGGCCGAAGAACCCCACGCGGGCCGGCCCCACCTGCTTGATGACGTGCGGCTTGACCTTGCGCTCCATGACGGTGCCGGAGAAATCGTAGTTGGCGCTGATCATGTTGAAGTCGGCGAATCGCGCCGCGCGGGCGAGCCCGTCCATCCCGGCATCGAAGTCGTGGTTGCCGATCGTCATGACGTCGTAACCCAGCGCGGACATGACCTTGAAGTCCAGCTCACCCTTGAAGAGGTTGAAGTAAGGAGTACCTTGGAAAACATCGCCGGCGTCGACGAGGAGAGTGTTCGGGTTCTCGCGCCGGACGGCGTCGATCAAGGTCGCCCGCCGCGCCGCACCCGCCCGGCCCGCATTGCGGCCGCTACCGTCGGGGAACGGGTCGATACGCGAGTGGACGTCGTTGGTCTGCAGGATCGTGATGATGGCGCGATCCGGATCCGCCGCCGCGGGGGCCCAGCCACCCAAGGAGTCCAGAAGTCCGGCCGTGCCCAAGAGGCCCAGACCGCGGGCAGTGGTTTTCAGGAAGCTGCGTCTGTGCATCGTTTCCATCGCGTCATCCTCTCTCGGAATCACCCCGTCGATTCGGCGGATACGCCGCGCGTTGTCTATCCTAAACTCGGGATCGGTGGCCGGTTCCCGGCCATGTCCGTGGCCAGCCGCCGGTCGTCTCCATGGCCGGTTCCCGGCCCCATCCGCCGGCGGTTGCCGGCCGGACGAGGCGCGCGGCAATCGCGCGCACTCATCTAACGAGCCTCTCGAATCCGTCCCATCTCGGGCATCGGCAACGTGCCGGGCCGGCCGGCCCCGGCATCGCCGCCCCGCTCACCATGGGCGCGCACCGCATCGGCAATGATGTCACGGATCAAGAGGCCCAGGGAGACGCGCTCCTGCGCATCCCACAACGTGGGCATCCCGCCCCCGCCATCGGCCAGGTAATCGCTGGTCGCGATCCAGTAGTCCCGATCCTCAACCGGCGCACCGGCCACCTCGAGGTCCATCGCCCGCTCGCCCTGAATCACGAACTCCATGCCGGCCACCGGTTCGCCGCCGCGAGCCGCGATCTCATCGGCCAACCGGCGAACCTGCTCCGACGTGAGCCGAAGTACCACCAGGTCGTTGTCGAAGGGCATCACCTCAAACACCAGTCCCAAGGTGATCGGCCCCTCCGACCAGGGCACCCGCAAGCCGCCGTTGTTGATGACGCAGGCATCCGCCGGGACCCGGCTGTCGAGCTTGGCGCGCGCCAGCACGAAATCGGCAATCAGGTTGCCCAGTGCCCCCTCGGGGCGGCCGGTGCGCATGTTGGCCGGGCAATAGGCCAGCACCTCATTCATCTGCGCCTCCATCTGGTCGCGGTAGGGCGCAATGAGCTGGTCGACCTCGGGCTTCGGCGCCAGGCGATCGTCGATCTGGGTCTGAGAGGCACCGATGCGCTCGGCTTCGAGAACGACCTCCTGTGCCTTCGAGCCCGCGTGGTCGCCGGCAGCCTCGCCCTGGCTGTTGGACGACCGGCTGCACCCGGTGCCCCCAAAGCCGAGGAGTCCAACGAGTAGGCATAGGCTGAGGGAGAGGCTCAGGCAGAGGGTCGGGCTTGGACTTCGGCTCGGACTTGGACTCAGACTCGGGCTCGGACTCAGACTCGGACTTGGACTCAGACTCGGGCTCGGGCTCGGGCTCGGACTCGGGCGCGCACTCGGGCTCGTACTCGGACTCCGGTTCACGCCGGGCACACGCATCCAATGAAACCGATTCCGCCGGGTTGTCCGGGTTGTGCGGGTTGTCCGTAGGGCGGCCGTCAGACCGCTCCGCGGCGTCGGGATCTTCATGCATTCCTCCTGGTCAGCAACGACATCGAACGGCTCAACGGGGGCGGCGCCCAAACCGCCCATCCGCGCGCATCCCGTCGACCTTCTCCCGGGCGGCCTCAAGTCAACCCGTGCGAACGCCGGTTGGTTCACCAAACGCGGGCACATAGGGCTTGATGTCCAGCAGGGGCGTGCCGTCGACGACGTCTGGATTGCGGATGTGCAGGATGCGGCCCTCGATCCCCTCGAGCTCGACCACCGAGAGACCGATGGGATTGGGCCGCCGGGGCGCCCGCGTGGCGAACACATCCCGTATCTGGTCATCCATGAAAAGCACAACCTTCAGATCATATCCGCTACTTCGATGGAAGTGATAGAGCAAGACGATGTGCGAGAAGCCATCGAGATCGGCCAGGCCGGCCGCGTGCGTGTGCACGATCCCGATGGGCCTGATCGTGATCACTGGACTGGAATCGACGGCCTGCCGTTTCATCAGAGTCCCCTTCTCCCCTCGGGCGCAAACCCTCTTGACAGCCGGGCACGTAATCGCTATAGGTTGGTAATATTCTGTATTACCCCTTGGCCGGAGGCAGTCGCGTGCATGGCTCACGGACACAGTGGCTCCCGATTCTGCTGGCGCTCCTCCTCGTCATGGCCACGGTTGCCACCGGGTTGCATCATCACGGTGATCATCATACTCATGCCGAGTGCCCTATCTGCCACCTGGCTGCCTTGATGAGCGTGATGGTGACGCCGGTCATTCCTCAGCTCATCTTGATCCACACAACCGTCCCGTTCGCGCCCAGCCCCTCTGCACAGGCCAAGCCGGTGCCCGCGATCGCCCGCCAGCGGCCGCGCGCACCTCCCGTTCTCCTCCCAGCCTAATTCAGCACGCCTGATGGGTACATCACCGTTCGTGGGCCGGAGCGGCCAACGCCGAGCGCACGTCTCGATGCGCAAGGGTGGCGTGTCCGACCGAACCCATGGACCTGCACGGCCGTGACTCCGCACGAACACGGTCCCGCACAAATCTGCGCCGCGCCAACATGCTCCCGCGCGGGGTTGCCGGCGCGCCGGGATGCCCCCGACACCGGGATGCCGCCGCGCCGGGACGAGGAGGACGACGAT
>CAZZIF010000003.1:1408-38106 GCA_964654025.1 uncultured bacterium | reverse complement strand
CCGGGATGCCCCCGACACCGGGATGCCGCCGCGCCGGGACGAGGAGGACGACGATGCATCGATATCGACTGCTGTACACATTGCTTCTCGCCGGATTGCTTCTGGGAGGATGCTCCGACGATGAAGACAAGATCCTCGGGAGTCAAGCCGAGCCCGAGGCCGACCTCAACACCTGGATCTGGGTCATCGACGATGACACCGGCACCATCTGGATCCACGACGCCGATACCGGCAGCCTCGAGGCGACCCTGCCGGGCGAAGCCCACCCCTATATGCGCCAGGTCTTTGCCGGTCCGGCCGCCGAACCCACGGTGTGGATGGGCCGGGGTGGCTCGGCCTACGGCTTCACCCGCGGGTTCGCGACTCACGGGGATCACGTCCACATGGAGGCACCCGAGGCGTTGGGGGTCTTTCCGACCGGCCCGAACAACGTTCACCAGGGCGTCGATGATCACGGCGAGTATGTGATCTACGCCAACGACGGTGATTCCACCTTCACCCTGATCAACGTGGCCGACCGCACGACCCGCACGGTCGGCCAGGGCTCGGGCCACTCGGCCGCGGTCTATGCGCACGGCATGCTCGTCGCCACCGACATGCACGCCAAGTGGGCGCGGGGGATCGACGGCGAGAGTGGCGAGATCGTCTTCGAGGTTGCGATCGATACCCTGGCCCACGGCGACGCCTTCCACCACGACACCGAGACCCTCTTCATCGCCACGCTGGGCGGCATCGAGGTCCTCGACCTGGAGAGCCAGACCTTGGGAACCCGGATCCCTTATCCCGGGAGCGGCCGGGTCAACTTCCTCTATCACGCCGGCGAGGCGCCGGTGGCGTTCGGACCCCACAAGCTGGATGGGCCCGATGCGCACGCCGAGTCGATCCTGCTCCTCAACATGGCGACCCAGACGGCGGAAGCCCTCGGGATCTCCGGCGCCAGCCTGGCCTGGAACAACGGCGGCGGCAGCTTCGCCCTCTCCGAGAATGGAAAGATGCTCGTGGCCACCGACCTGAACCGTGCCCTGGCCTACTGGATTTGCATCGATGCCAGCAATCCGGATGGCTACCGCAGCGTCGAATCGTTGACGGTTCCGGCCGCGGACATGGCCTGCGCAATCAACTACGGGGGAGATCACATCTGGCTGCTCGAGAAGGGAAGCGGCGCCGTCTACTGCTATCACCCCGAGGATGGAGAACTGCACAACACCTGGCCGGCCGACGGCGCGGCCGACTATATCTTCGCCACCTCGTATCCATCCGGCATCGAGGTATTGAAAGACTTCTAGTCTGGCTTGAGGAGGACCGATGATGACGACATCCCATCGCCACACCGGACGCGTCCCGCCATGGGCGATCGCCTGGGCGCTCGCGCTGGCAGCCGCCTGGCCCGTTCAGGCGCAGCAAAGCTCCGCCACCTCCACCGGCGGACTGGGCGCCTGGATGAATCCCGACATCGGATTCGTCTACGATCTGAAGACCGATCTTCACGACGCCGAACGCGACGAGGCCGACGATGCGCTCTGGACCACGCGCGGATTCGAACTGTCCACCGCCGAACTATCCGTGGGGGCACCAGTCGACCCCTACGGGCGGATCGACGTCAATGTCATGTTCAGTGAGACCGGGGCCGAGATTCACGAACTCTTCTTCCGCTTCCCCGCGCTGCCGGGGAATCTGGCGGTCAAGGGCGGCCACTTCCTCGCCGACTTCGGGCGCTGGAGCCAGTTCCACTCGCATGCGATGCCTTTCTCATCCGAACCCCGCATCCTACATGAGTATCTTGGAGGCCACCTGGCGCCCACCGGACTCGAACTCTCCTACCTTGTCCCGCTTGCGCACTTCGTCGAGGTGACCGGCGGACTCTACAACGCCATCGAAGGCCACACCCACGACACCGACCCCACGGCAGCCGGCGCGGCATGGGGACCCAACAATCCGCCTCCCGGTTGTCACTTTCACGGCGACGAGATCCACTGCCCCGGGAATCCAGAGCTGGAGGAAGCCTACCTGGCCTCCCAGGCCGATCCCGAGGCACCGACGCTCGGCAAGACCAATCGCGAGTGGAAGGACCTGGCCTACCTGGGGCGGGTCGCGACCTCGCTCGAGCTGGGTCTGAGCTGGGGCATCGACTTCGGCGCCAGTGTGATCCACCAGGACCGGTACAGTCACTCCCGGCGATTCCCGGGGGAATCCTACGCCAAGACCACCTACGGCGCGGATGTGACCGTCTTTTGGACACCGCCCGAGCAGAACCTCTACCGGGGTCTCGACGTCGGCATCGAGTTCCTGGCCAACGACCAGCAGTTCGAGACCCATGACGACGAGCAGTACCTCCGCCGCACATTTACGCGGTCGGGGGCATTCGCCTATGCGCGCTATCGAGCGAGCCGGAGCTGGTCGGGGGGAATCTTCGGCGAGTCATTCCAGCCGAGCCGGGGAAGCGCCGAGCGGCGGAAGCGTTTCGGCGCCTTCGCCACCTACAACATCAGCCACTTCCAGTTTGTGCGCCTCGAGTTCTCGCGCGACGAAAGGGTGCCCGGCGAGGATGCCGTTCACCGCTTCGTGCTGCAATACGACGGCGTGATTGGGTACCACACCCATGGGAGGCAACGATGAATACGCGAGCTGTCGATCTTCGATTCACCCGTCCTACGTGTCAGGCGACAGGCTTGGGCGCCGGCGGATTCCGGACCCTGAAATTGGTTTGGCTCATCTTCGCGCTGCTCATCCCGAGCCTGGCCGCCCCGGCCGGCGCCGGCGGCCTCGAGGTCGTCGCCAGTATTCCCGACATCGGCGTCATGGCGGAGCGCATCGGCGGCGACCGCGTCGAGGTCACGACGCTGGCCTCGGGCCGGGAGGACCTGCACGGCGTGCCGGTGCGGCCCAGCTTCATCCCCAAGCTCAACCGCGCCGATCTCGTGCTCACGCTCGGCCTGGATGCGGAGCACGCCTGGTTGCCGGCCCTGGCGGCCGAGTCGCGCAACCGCGCGGTCATGGAAGATCACGAGGGCTGGATCGAACTCCATCACGGAATCCAAATCCTGGACGTGCCGGTGAAACTGAGCCGCACCGAGGGAGAACAGCACCCCGAGGGCAATCCGCACTACAACGTGAGCCCGGCCAGCGGACCGGTCATGGCGCGCAACATCGCCGAGGCCTTCGCCGACGCGGATCCTCAGGACGCCGAGTTCTACCGCGCTCGCGCCGAAGCCTATGTGAGTGAGCTCGAGACTCTGGCCGCCCGGCTGGCAACCGAGGGTGCCGCGCTGCGCGGGATCCCGGTGGTGAGCTACCATCCCGATGTCGCCTATCTGGCCGACTTCTACGGCTTCGTGGTCGTCGGCGCGCTGGAGCCGAAAGCCGGGATCGAGCCGACGGCGGGTCATCTTGCCGAACTGGCCCGCCGGGCGCAGAGTGCCGGCGTGAGACTGGTCATCTACCACCAGGCCCAATCGGGCAAGCTGCCCGAGCGGTTCGCGCGCCAGATCGGAGCCGTGGCGGTACAGTTCGCCAACATGGTGGGCGCCACGCGCGAAATCCGCACGTTCACCGATCTTCAAGAGCACAATCTGCAGGTGTTTCAACATGCACTCGCCGAGACCCAGTAACTCGACCATGCCCATGCACGCGCACCGGCCCCATGGATCGCTCCTCCTCGAGGTCGACCGCGGGCGGTGGGGATACCCTGCCGGCCGGGAAGTCTTCTATCCGGCACCTGAGGTCAGCTTCGCGGTTCGCGGGGGCGATCTTGTCATGCTCACCGGCGAGAATGGTTCGGGCAAGACGACCCTGCTGCGGGGCCTGCTGAACCTGGTGGAGCATCACAAGGGCCAGGTTCAGTGGCACGTATCTCACGAAGAGGTGGGCTACATCCCCCAGGAGTCGGCCATCGATCACTCCCTGCCGGCCACGGTGCTCGACATCGTGCGAACCGGACGTCCACGCCACTGGGCCCATGGGAAGAGCGATGCGCTTCGTGCGCTCGAGGAGGTCGGCCTCGCCGACCGCCACGGCGTGCTCTTCTCGCGCCTCTCGGGCGGGCAACGCCAGCGGGTGCTTGTCGCCCGTGCCCTCACCGGCGGGCCGCGCTTGCTGCTACTCGATGAACCGACGGCAGGGGTCGATTCACCCACGGCGCGGCGTCTGGGCGAACTCCTCGGACGCCTGGCCGCGGAAGGACTCGGAATCCTGGTGACCTCGCACGTCACCGACTGGGTGCCAGCCGGCCGGGAGGTGGCCCTATGACCGATTTCTTCGCGATTCTGGCGTTCACCTGGATCCCGCTCGTCGGGGCGCTGACCTTCTCGGCGGCCGCGGCTCCGCTGGGCGCAATGCTCTCGCTGCGCGACGAGATCCTGCTCGGCCTGGCGCTGCCGCCGGTCGGCACGGCCGCCATCGTCGCCGCGGTCTGGGCCGGCGTCCCGGATGAAGCCACCTGGGCGCTCTATCTCGTCGCGGTAGCCGGCATCCTGCTGGTGAGCCTGTTGCTGCCGCGCAGGAGCGGGCGCGCGGGCGAATCGCCCCGCTGGCGGGCAGCCTACCTGGCGTCGGTTTTCTGCGCCGCGGAGGCGGTGACGATCCTGATCAGTGCGACCTCGACACGCGTGGAAGCCCACATGCAACACCTGCTCCGCGGGGAGCTGCTGGCCATCGGCCTGCCCGGCCTGACCACCTTCGGCGCCCTGACGGCCGTCGTCCTGGCTCTGGGCTATCGCTACCGCGGCTTTCTGCTGGCCCTGGCGGTCGATGAGGAAGGCCTCCTCATCCGCAATCGCGGGCAGGCCCGGTACACGCTGGCCGGATTCCGCGGAATCTCGGCCGTCATCATCGCGGCGGGTGTGATCTGGGTGGGACCTTTGTTGACGATCGGGCTGCTGGCCGTCCCCACCATGCTCCACGAGCCACGCGCCCACGGACTCATGCCGCTCCTGGGGGGAGTGGCCGTGATCGGGGTGTCGAGCGTATCGCTGGGCTTCCTGGGCTCGATCGCCCTGGATCTCCCCCCGGTGCCGGTCGTCATCTGTTCGCTCTTTCTGGTGGGTGGCCTCGGAGGATGGATCGCGAGGCCCCGAAGGCGACCCTGTGAAGCTGATTGGGATCGTGATGAAGGAGTAGTATAATGACCGCCTTGTGTTGGAACACCATCTTCCGCGGGGGACCATGCAAACGAAGAGCAGGACTCGCAGGGACTTCTTGCGTCTAGCCCTGAGCGGGATCTTTGTCGGCTCGGCCGATGTCGTTCCCGGCGTCTCGGGCGGCACGATGGCCTTTATCCTCGGCATCTATGACGAGCTCATCGACTCGATTCGCGCCGTGGTGCCTTTCTTGAAACGCCTCATCACCCGGCGGTGGCGTGAGGCTTTCGAGATCTTGCCCTGGCGCTTCCTGCTGCCGGTGATGCTGGGGATCGCAACCGCCATCGCATCTCTGGCGCGTTTCCTCGACTGGGCGCTGGAGGCTCACCGCGAGTACGTTCTATCGGTCTTCTTCGGACTCATCCTCGCCTCGCTCTATGTCGTCCGCAAACGCGTCAAGGCCTGGGGGCTGATCAACCTGGTCGCCTTCGCTCTGGCGACCCTGGGCGCGTACGCCCTGATCGGCCTGACCCCCGCGGAAACGCCGGATGATCTGTGGTTCGTCTTCGTGAGCGGCGCCATCGCGATCTGCGCCATGATTCTGCCCGGCATCTCGGGCGCGTTCATTCTGCTCCTGCTCGGCAAATACGAGTTCATGCTGGGCTCGCTGAATGCGCTCGACATTCCCGTCATCGCTGTCTTCCTCCTCGGGGCGGCGGTCGGGATCGTTTCGTTCTCCAACATCTTGCGCTGGTTGCTCGATCACTACCACGATCTGACCGTCGCCATCCTGCTCGGGTTCATGCTGGGGGCGTTGCGCAAGATCTGGCCCTTCAAACGATACGAGATCGTCAGCGACACATTCGCCCACGAGATCAACACCCTGCCGTCGGGGCTGACCACGGAGTTGGGGATTGCGCTTGCGCTAATGGTCCTCGGCGCGGCATTGGTGCTGGGCGTGGAGTTTTTCGCAAGGCGAAAGCACTCGTAGGCGGGAAATCCGGCCATTGAATCGAGTTGGTTCGGGCTGCCGGTGAGGCTACCGGCGAGGCTACCGGCGAGTCCAGGGGATGGGGCTCACCGATCGTCAGGGTCGCCGCCAATCCAGGAAACCCCGGCCCGCCCCCCGCGCGTATTCCTCGAGGATCTCGGCCCGCCGTGCACGCATGAGGTCCAAGGCCGCTTCGACCGGCCCGGCTGGACAGAGCACACAGACGAACTGACGCTTGATGCGCTTCAGATTCGGTCCGAACACTGGGGCCGCCGCCACTTGCACGTCGTGCGCGCGCAGGATGCCGGCAATGCCCTGAGCCTTCTCAGCCTCGGCGTGCCCCTCGGCATGCCCCTCGGCGTGCCCCTCGGCGTGCCCCTCGGTGTCCTCTACCCCGTTGTGAACGCGGTTCTTGTGTTCGTAGGTCTCAGAACCGAGGTGGTAGATGTCGTAGAAGGCCGCGTCTCCGAAGTGACGCGTCATGAAGCTGTCTCCGTCATCGGTGGCCACGGCGATGACGAGGCGGTCGGAGGGCATACGTATCTCCTTGTCTGGCAACCCAGAGCCGGTGCCAATCCGATTCTTCGGAACACGACCCACGAAACCTGAGCCCGGAATGGCCTGCTTTCAGTCGGCTCCGATCATCACATTCGATGCCTTGATGACGACCGCGACCTCCTTGCCCGCCTCGAGGCCGAGGTTCTCGCAGGATCTCTTGGTAATGATTGAGACCATCTCCAGCCCTGGGGCGATCTCCACTGTGATCTCGGCATTGACGGCTCCCAGGTTGATCGATGTGACCTGCCCCTTCAACACATTGCGTGCACTGAGCTTCATGGCCATCTCCTTTCGTTGCTGTATAGTAGCTGGTCATACATGGTAGATACTGGAGAAGTGCTGCGGAACTACTCCCACCCGAGAACCTCTCCCAACCGTTTGCGTAACGGCCACAAGGCTCGGCCCGTGTTCCCGAGCAGCGTCATGACGAGCCCGTGCTCGTCTTGACGCATCGAGCTGAACGCAACCCCGGGATCCGATCCTACAACGAAGTGCTGTCGAGGGACCGGTGGGTCGTCGCTTTCGCATCGTATCCACATGCCGAGACCGTAATGCGTGTAGGGCGGCTTCCATCCCGTGGCCGCCTGGGGCTCAAACATCGCGGCGCGAACATCAGGCTCGAGAAGCACGCCGGTAACCAGCGCTTGCCAAAACCGCTGCATATCCCCGGCGGTCGTATAGGCGCCTCCGTCAGCGCCCCCCACGGCCGGCACCGCGAACACATTCGTTCGCCACCCCCCATCCTCCTCCTGGATATAGGCGCGTGCGGTTCGCCCCGGCAAACGGTCACTGGCGAAATACCCCGAGTCGTTCATGCCGGCGGGTGCGAAGACCTGCTGCTCGACGTAGGTTCGGAACGGCATTCCCGCCAACCGTTCAACCACCAATCCGAGCAGGATGAAGCCTCCGTCATTGTAGTCGAAGCGTTCTCCCGGGGCGAATTTCATGGGTTTCTCGCGAAAGAGCGGCAAAAAATCCGCCGGCTCGCGCATGCGATACACGGGTGTCTCCCGCCAAAGCGCTTCGTAGTCGGGATCCACATCCTCCTCGAAGTAGGAAGTGATCCCGGATCTGTGCGTCAACAAGTGACGGATCGTGATGCCGGGGTCGTAGCGGGGGAAGTCTTCCGCGACGCACTCGGCCAACAGGGAATCCAGGCTGAGCTTGCCGGCCTGGACGAGTTGCAGCACCGCCACGGCCGTGAAGATCTTGCAGCCCGAGGCCATCTGGAAGCGGGTTTGCGTCGTGATCGGAATCGACTCCGCATGAAGAGCCATCCCGCGGGCCTCCTCGAAGAGCACCTCATCCCCGCAGCTCAATCGAACGACACCGGAGAACGGTTCCGGATCCTGTTGGCCCCCGATCAGAGACCTCAGTTCGCTGTCGCTCATCTTCATCCATAATGCCCTAGGTTGGTTGGCCTCCATTGATCTCTCCTCGGCCCGAGGCAAACACTGCGAACCGGCGAGCTGGAGCAACCGGGACGTCCGCTACGGCCGGACCTCGGACGATTTCACCGTCTGGCCGGCGACCTCAGCCGGCCCCGCCCGCCGGAACACGCGATCATCCCTCCACCGTTCTATCTCGACAAAGGTCCCCGAAGCCACCAGAGACTCGATCCGGCGCTCGAGCGCCTCCCAATCCACGCCAACGTGCGTCGCAAGACGCGGCCGCCAGACAATGGCCTCGAACAGCTGCAGGGGTCGCTGGGGAGGCCACCCGCGCCAATCACACTCCCACTGGCCCGGCTCCAGCAGAGGAAACGGCTCGTAGTGAGGAATGAGCGTTGTGTGCGGCTCCAGACGCAGGATCTCGCTCAGGAAGCCGGGGGGAGGCGGGCGCCGCCGGCGCAGCTCGATCTCATAGAGACTGCTGATGTCGATGTCGGCGCCTGGCAACGCCGGAGGCCGTATCAGCCGGCGTACGTTGTGGGACTCGGGATGATAGCTGATGAGAAGCCGGTCGAAAGGGTAGCGCTCGGGGGTGTCGCCCACCGCCAGAATCCGCCCGCGGCTCCAGAACCTGATCGGCGACGCCAGCGTCCAGTCCGTCTGGACGTAGCCGATGTCCTGGTCGATCAGCCGCGCCACCAGATCCACGTCACGCTCGCGGTGCGGGATAGGCCAACCCGGCTGGCAATGCGCATACGTCATCCAGGTGAGCGCGAGAAGGGCGCCGTGGAGAAGGATGCGCGGCCAGCGGCCGAGCAGAGCCAGCATGCCGGCTCTCGCTACCACCAGGGCGGGGGCGATGAAGAGCGTATAGCGAAACCACTGGACGTCCTCGAAGTAGCCCGGCTGAAGCAGAAGGGCTGCCGCATTGGCCAGCGCCAGAGAGAGGACGGTGGCTGCCAGCGGGTCCGGCGAACGCCGCCGGAACAGATCCTGTCCCACGTCGGCGAGCAGCCACAGGCATGCAATCGCGGTCACGACGATCAGAAGCATCGCTCCCGCCCCGGCCGCACCTGAGGGATCCCCTCCGGCGAGAAGGGCTTCTCGGAGCAGCTTGGACACGTCGCCGTGATCACCCAATGCACCCGGGCCACCGAATGCCGCCCCCGCGCCCTCGAGCCCGGGTGGTCCCATCGCGGCGGAGGCCACCCGTGGCCACCAGAAGGGTAGGTATCCGGCAACGGCTCCCACTCCAAAAACCGGAACGGACAGCCAGCGCCCTCTGACCGTACCTATCGTGAGGAGCAACGCGATCAGGGGCAGGCCCAGCAGGGCTTGGTCGTGGGTCCAGACTGCCACGCCCATGAGCGCGCCGGCAAGAAGCAGACGGGGATAAGACCGAACACAAGCCGGGGCGCTGGCTTGCCAGACGATCGCCGTGCATCCGAGCACCAGCACCAAGGATTCGAGGTTGCCGCCCCGTAGCTTGACGCTCGAGAGAAACAAGACCGCAGGGGGCAGCATCCACTGAGAGAAGAGCAATACGGATGGAATGCGGCGGCGGTGACGTTCCGCGCCCGAGGACCGTAGCCATAGAAGGGCGCCGAAGCCGGGCAGCACCCAGAGCAGGGGCGCCATCCTCACGGCCGTCGGACTGTGGCCGAAGAGCAGCATCCCGCCGGCAGCCACAGCGCTCTGAAGCGAACCCATGTAGCTCTGGCCGGGCAGGAAAAGGGGACGCTGACCCATCAGGATATCGGCGGCCTGCTGAGCCACGAGCGCTTCATCGGCATCGAAGTTGTCGTGGCCGTCGGCAAGCAGCGCCCAGCGGGAAGCAACCGCCAGGAACAGAACGACGAGAACGGTGCCCCATCGCAACCACCCGGGTGGAGCATATCGAAAGGCGCGCATGTCCGATCGGATCCAAGGCCTGGAACCACCACGGCCAGCCGGCATCACACTCTCTCCTGGCGAACGTCGCAACGCCTCCACAATCGACCACAACGGCCAGCAAGTCAAGGTTACCCGCAAGGTGACCGTTCACGCAACTTGCAATTTGAATAGTAGATAGATAACATAATGGTGTCGGACGTATACAATGGCCCAGGAGGATCTGACGATGTGTCGGGTTCGGTGCGTCGCGCTCGCGGCGCCGATACTCTTTGGGCTGGCCCTTCTCCACACGAGTTGCCAGGATCGCGACGCCCCCCCTGGCCACACACCCGGCGGCTCGCCAGGAGCTACGCGGGACAGCGGTTTGGCCGCGCTCGACATCGAGCGCATCCGCTCGATCCCCTACCTGAGCTGGCAGGCGGTGGAACCGGCCGACCGCCCGGCCAGCGGGATCACCCTCTACGAGCCTGACAGCACCGCGCCCGGTCTCAACTTTTTCAACATCGACGGGGAACCAACCGCCCAGCTCATGGACATGCGCGGGCGTGTTCTGCATACCTGGTCGGTTCCCGGCGAGGGCTGGCATCACGCGGAACCTGGCGACAGGGGGGCCCTCTTCGCCATCGTGCAGGATGAAATGCTCCTAAAGCTCGACTGGGACTCACGTTTGCTGTGGTCGTGCCCGGGACGCTTCCACCACGACATCGGCTTCGATCCACATGGCAACCTGATTGCGCTGGAGCGCGTGGAACGTAGCGTTCTCTTCCATGGGCTCACCGTGCCAATTCTCGACGAGCGCGTCGTGACCCTGTCGCCCAGCGGAGAACGGCAGGAAAGCCTCTCGTTGTGGGACCTGCTGGGTGACCAGGTGGCGGACACGACGCTGGCGGCCATCGGCCGTTTCTTGCACTCGCGTCCACATGACAAGACGATCGCCACCTACGACTCCCTCGGGGTTCTTTGCGATGTGTTTCATGCCAACTCCATCGAGTATGTGCAGCAAGACATTCAGGGAGTCTGTCGTGCGGGAGACTTCTTGATCTCGATTCGGCAACTCAACCGGATCGCTTTCATCGACCCGGCCCAGCGCCAGGTTCGCTGGCAATGGGGAGCCGGCACGCTCTGGCGCCAGCACCATCCCTCGCTTCTGGAGAACGGGCACATTCTTCTCTTCGACAACCGCAATCGCAGAGAGTCCAGTCGCGTCGTGGAGGTAGACCCGCGAAACGGGGGCATCGTCTGGACCTATTGGCCCCGGGCGCGCGGTGACTTTTTCTCGCGACTTCGTGGCAGCTGCCAGAGACTGGGCAACCAGAACACACTGATCACGGTGAGCGACAAAGGACGCGTCATCGAGGTCACCCCTGCTGGTGAGATCGTCTGGGAGTTCTGGAACGAACTCGATCCCGGCGGGCGTCTACGGCGAGCCATCTACCGCATGAGTCGGATCGAGCCCGGAAGCAACGTCCTTCCGCTGGGGTGGTCGGCCGGCCGCTGATCCCGGCATCCATTCGGCCGGGCATCACGACGGATGAAGCACGAGCTCCACGGCGTCTTCGTCGCGGCTCTGTTCCTGGAAGCCCATCTTGCGGCACAGGTCGAGCATGCGGTGGTTGTCCTTGAGGACGGCAGCACGCACGCTGCGGACCTTCTTGTCGTTCGCCACGCCGATGATCTTGTCGGTGAGCTTCTCGCCCAACCCAAGGCCTTGCCAGGGATCGCCCACCACCACGGCGTACTCGCCGGTTTCGGTGGCCGGGTCGATGACCAGTCGGCTCACCCCGATCATTCGCGGTCCGGTCTCCTCTTCCAGGATCGCCACGATCGCCATCGTGCGCCGGTAGTCGATGTTCGTGTAGCGGGTCATCTCACGGTGAGAGACATCGCGGTGTGGTCCGAAGAAGCGCTGACGCCACGTTTCCTCGGAAAAGGTGTCGAACAGATCGAATTCCAATGGCTCGTCTTCGGGGCGAATAGGACGCAGGGTCACCGGGCGCCCGTCCTCGAGCCTCCATGATTCCACGTATTCGCGAGGATAGGGGTCGATGACCAGGTGCGAACGTTTCTCCACGACGGCCTGCGAAAGGCGCTCGGTCTGACCGACAACCGCATCCGGATCGATCACGACCCTCGCGTCCAGCGCCACGTACTCGCCTTCGCGAACCGCGAGAGGATTGATGTCGATCTCGGTGATCTCTGGGAAATCCATGACGAGCTGCGAGAAGCGCACCAGGTGCATTTCCAGCAGCCGCAGGTCGGCCGCTGGGGCATTGCGGTACCCCAGCAGCAGCCGGTACACCTTGGTCTCTTCGATCATGCGACGCGCCAAGACCTGGTTGAGCGGCGGGAAACCCACGGCCGTGTCGCCGTAGAGTTCCACCCCCGTCCCCCCGCGGCCGAAGAGAAGGGTGGCCCCAAAGACAGGATCCCGCTTGGCACCAAGGATGAGTTCGAGCGACAGGTCCTCCAGCATGGGCTGAACGGAAACTCCGGTCAGCGGCGGAGATTCGCGAAGCTGGGCTACCCGCTGGCGTATCGTCTCGAATCCTTGCCGGACCTCCTCGGCCGTCTTGCGTCGCAAGAGCACGCCACCGACATCGCTCTTGTGGGTCACGCCGGGGGAGACGACCTTGAGGACGACCGGGTAGCCGATGTCCTCGGCAGCCGCCACCGCCTCCTCCGCGCTGGTCGCCAGGCGGGTCTGCGTGACCGGTAGGCCGTAGACGTTCAAGATCTGCTTGGCTTCGTCTTCGTGCAGGTGCTCACGGCCGGCATCGGCCGCCTGCCGCAAGATCACCTTGAGATGGTTGTGGGGCGGGATGCTGCCGACCGGCAGCTCCTCGGGAGTCTCGTAGAGCAGCTCCAGGTTCCGCGCATGACGATGCAGCGCCAGATAGCCGCGCACGCCCTCTTCCGGCGTGGCGACGGCGGGCACGTCCTGTTCCTGCAACAACCGCCGGACATCGGCTACCGGATCGCCTCCCATCCAGCAGGCCAAGACCGGCTTGTTGACTTCCTTCGCCACATCGATGACGGCCTGGGCGGCGTCATCGGCACCCGCCTCGCCCTGCGGTGAGTAGACGAAAAGCAGGCCATCGACGTTGTCATCGCGGGCGCACACCTCTCCGGTCCGCCGGTAACGTTCGGGGCCGGCATCACCGAGAACATCGACCGGATTGCCTTTGGCCGCATGCGGCGGGAGTATCTCCTCCAGCCCCGACTGCGATTCCTTCGACAGCTCTGCCAGGACGCCGCCATGATCGAGCACGGCGTCGGCGGCCAGGATGCCGGGTCCGCCGGCGTTGGTGATCACACAGAGCCGCGGCCCGGAGGGCAGCGGCTGGTTGGCCAGTAGCTCGGCGGCGATGAAGAGATCCCCAATACTCTCCACGCGCGTCACGCCCGCCCGGCGGAACGCGGCATCGTAGACCGCATCCTGGCCGGCGAGAGCGCCCGTGTGGGAGGACACCGCTTCGGCGCTGCGCCCGTGCTTGCCGGCCTTGATGACCAGGATCGGCTGCCGCCGTGCGAAGGCGCGCGCCGCGCTCATGAAGGCCCCGGCATCGGTCACCGACTCCATGTACATGACGATGCTGCCCGTATCACGGTCATTGCCGAAGTAGTCGATGAGCGTGGCGAAGTCGACATCCACCATATTGCCCACCGACACGAACGCGCTGAAACCCACGCCGGCGTTGGCCGCCCAGTCGAGAATGGCCGATCCCATGGCCCCGCTTTGGGAAAGGAACGCAATCGGTCCCGGCTGGGGCACCTGACGCAAGAAGCTGAGATTGATCTGGCTGTCGGGGCGGATGATACCCAGGCAATTGGGACCGATGATCCGCATCCCATGGCGCCGGCCCAGTTGCCCGATGCGCTCCTCGGCCTCACGGCCCTCCTCACCCGTCTCACCGAAACCCGCCGAAATGATGATCGCCGCCCGAACGCCGGCGCGGCCGCAGGCCTCGACGAGGTCCGGAACCGTCTTCGCCGGGGTGGCGATGACGGCCAAGTCGGGCGTCTCGGGAAGATCGTCGATTGCGGAGAAGCACTCGAGGCCTTGCACGCTCTCGTACTTCGGATTCACCGGGTAGATCGAGCCCTCGTATCCATCGGCGGCATTGGCGGTCAGGACCGCTCCCACCGACCCTTCTTTCTCTGAGGCGCCGATGAGCGCAATCGATTCGGGTTTGAAGAATGCGTCCAGATTCCCGCCGGGCATAGGAGACCTCCCTCGCACGTGAGACGCCGCGCAACGGCGCATGCCGCCCAACGGCAAACGTCACACTAGAATGGCTAGCCTACGCGGCAGCATGGAGGTCTTGGGCGATGCGGGGAATCCGGCGCACTCCTGTCCCGGGCGTCAGGAGATCTCCCACGGCCGGCGACCGCGCGATCAGGCGGACCCTTCCTTGACGGCCCGCAGCAGACGCACGAAACCCCAGTAGTAGGCATGGTCGTCGAAGCTGCCGAAGCCCGCTTCGCGCAGGATCGCGCGCCAATCACGCCGGACGAAGTCGGTGGCCAGGCGGCATTCGAGATGGCGGAACACGAAGCGGATGGGCCAGAACGCGCGATCGGGTTCGAACTCGTTCCAGTCCAGCAGGAGCAACCGGCCACCGGGCCGGAGGGCGCGGCGCACGTTCTCCAGGATGGCCCGTCGGTCCTCTTGAACGAAGCCGTGCAGGACGAAGGAGAGGAGAGCCTTCTCGAAACCATCCCGGTAGGGCAGCGGCTGCTCGATAGGCCCCTGCTCCACCGTGATCTGAGGGAAGCGCTCGCATCGCCGACGGGCTTGCGCCAACATCTCTGGCCCGATGTCGACACAGACGATCCGTCCCTGGTCAGAGAGATGACGCGCCATGACGCAAGCGTTTCGCCCGGTACCGGCGCCCAGATCCAGGATTGTGTCCGACGGGGCGATGCCCATGTCGGCCACGGCGCGGCGCAAGAACCGCGGATACGAGCCCAAAGTGGCCAGATCCATCAAGCGGTCGTAGTGCCGCGCCTCGAAACCGGTGACCTCGACTTTCGAATCGGCACGCGAGTAGGACTGGCTCATTGCGCATCTCCTTGCGGCCACGGCCTGACGCGGGTCGGCGACCGGGCTCTCAGTGAAGGAGCAGCAACCGGCCGGCCGTCGTGACCGCCTCGGTGCGCAAGCGAACGAAGTAGATCCCCGAACTCGCCGCGGCGCCATCATCGAGGCGGGCGTCCCAGACGAGTTCGGAAACGCCGGCCGGGAAGACTCCATCGGCAAGCTCGGCCACGCGGCGGCCCGTGATGTCGCACACCTCGACCGACACGGTCTGCCCGGCGGGCAGCTGGAATCGAATCACCGCCTCCGCGCCGATACGAACCGGATTCGGCGCCGCCGGAAGTAGCCGGGGCAGGCCGCTCGATGCTACCCGGCCATCCCCCTCCTCGCCCACGCCGGCGGATGTGCCGAAGACGAGTTCCACGAACTCCGGATGGTCGATGAACGGATTGCGATTGGTCTGGAAGCCGAAGACCGTGGCGTTGCGCTCCCGCTCCTTGCGGCTCACCGGATCGGCGGCGTGCCACTCGAGCAGCATGTCGAGCGCCCACGGCCGAAGCTCCGCGCCCACGGTCATCGGGCTCGACGGCCAGCCGCCATCCTCGCCGTAGTAGCGCGTGGTCATGTACAAGTAGGTGCGGGCGAGATCGCCCTTGTAGGCATCGATCGGCTCAAAGACGGTGCCGGTGTAACCCGGATACGTGCACGGGCCGATCTCGGATCCGTTCATCGAAACCCAGTTCGCGGAGGATACCTCGCCGTACGGATAGGTGCCGCGCATGCCGTTGACATGGGCATCGCACGGGTAGACCACGAACAAATCGGTGAACATCGGCAGCACCTCGCCGCCGTACCAGCTCTTGGGCCAGGAGTGCTCGCGCGTGTACCCGGTGCCCTCCTGCCCGCCGACGCCGCCCTGGTCCTCACCGAAGGTGTACTCGTAGGGTGGCTCGCCTCCGGGCAGATCCGAGTAGACATCCCACACCTTGCCGTTCGGCTTGTCGTCAGTGGTGTAGAAGGCGTCCCACAGGAAGGAATAACTGTAAGCGGTATGGCCGTCGATGATCTCGTGCAGCGCCGCCTGGAGCGCCTCGCCCTCCAGACCGGCCGTGGTGTCGTAATAGCCCTCGGGCGCGCTGTAGTCGACGTAGTCGAAATCACCCTCGGCCTCGTCGGTGACGTTACCAAAAAGGTCGGTCACACCGGTGACCACGAGGGTATAAGGCCCCTCGGCCATTGGCGAGACGGTGAGCAGGACTTGTTCGGGATGGCCCGCGTCGTGCTCGGCGCCGGCGACGGTCAACCCCCCGATCGAGTAATGCTCCTCGATCTCGGCGCTCGCCTCCGTGACGGCTTCGGAGAAGTGGACGCGTAGCGCCGTTTCCCCCTCGATCACGATGCCGGTGATGATGGGAGCGTAGTCATCACCCACCCATTCGACGTCGCCGGCGTCGCGGGGCTCGATTCGGTAGCTGCCTTCGGTGAACCTCACCGGACCGGTCACGGCATAGCGTGACCCGAGGGTGGGCTCGAAACCGTTGCCCAGTACGCCCACCCACAGGGGCCCCGTACCGTCCGCGATCACCCACACACCGTCGGCCGGATCGATGCTCACACACTGCGCGTCGTGGATCGCCACCAGAACGCCCTCATAGGGCTCGCTGGCAGCATCGCCCGTGGCGAGGGGCTCGGGCGACGGCACCAAACCGCCCGGCGCAGCCGACTCGATGTCGACGGTGGTCAAGGTGGTATTGCCGTCCCCATCGTCGACCATGGCCCACACCTGCATCTCATCACCCGAGGCAGGAGCCGCATCGCTTGCCACCCACACCCCTTCCCAGGGTCCGGAACCGTCCTGCAGAACGAAGTAGGCGTCGTAGACGGCGGTGACGACACCGCCGGTGATGACCCACTCGTTGTCGTAGGGCGACTCCTCCCCCTCACCCTGCACTTCATGGATCGTCACCTCGTAGGGTAACGCGTAGGTCAGCACGGCCGAGGACCGCGTGACCAGGACCTCGTTGGTGGCTGTGACCTGGAAGTAGACGGTGGTGCCCGCTGAGTGGGCAGCGATCGGCAGGCTGGTCCGGTAGGTGTCGCCCTGATCGATCTCCATCGGGATCGTGTTGGGAAGCTCACCGGGCATCGTGCCCCAGGAGACGGTCACCGACTCGAGTGCGGCGGTGGTGTCGCGCACGTCGGCGAAGACGTGTACCGCATCGCCGGCGCGGGGCCGCTCCGGTTCGGTCCGCACATTCTGGATGGTCGGCCCCGCCGGCGGAGGATCGGCCGTGTGAACGCCCGGCGATCCGTCGGTCGGGTAGTCGGCCGGGTAGGCCATCCATTCCGAAGCCGAGTAGGTTCCTGAAGGCTCGGTGACCCAGGAGCGCCGGACGTAATCCTTGTTCTCGAAAGCCGTGCCTTCCACAACCACGTAGTCGACCGTGGTCTGGCTGGGATCGACCAGCCGGGCGCCGTCTCCGACCTTGCCGTTCCAGAAGCCGTTGCTGCTCGACCAGGCCTCCTCCGGGAAATCGACCTGGAAGGGCACCGCCGTGGTCTGATCCCCCGCGACCAGGGCTTCGCCCGGCTCGATGGAGCCCACGAGACCCCAGGAGAAGATATCCCCGCCGTTGCCGACGGCATACAGCGTCCAGCCGGCCAGGTCGATGGGATTGGCGCCGGCGTTGTAGATCTCGATGAAGCGATCACTCGCGTAGTCGTAGCGGGGATCGCACATCTCGGAGATGAGCAGGTCCGCACCGGCGAGCGCCGGCAGCAGCAGGACCAGCCCCAACACCGCGGCGAGGGCGGAGATCGGTTTGGGCAGCACGAAGGCCTCCTGGACGTGTGGTCTGAGCGCATCGCGCCCCTGCCCGGCTTGCGCTGCCAGGCAGAAGACGGCAGCGAACGGTCCCGGCCGCACTGCCGTGAGGACCGATCGCAGCCCATGATTGTACCATGATCCGGGTTCTCGCGTCAGGCGCAACGGGACGCTTTCTGACACAGGAAGAGCCTCTCGGGAGACGACCAGCGCTCGAAGACCCACTGCCCTTCCCGCAGTCGCAGCGCCTCCCGCCCGAAGCGATACTCACCGACCCGACCTACCCGCCGCACGTGGAGGCGTCGAGCCAGGCGCCAGGCCTGCACAGGGTTCCCGGTGAGAGAGAGAGATTCCATGTAGGCATGGGATCCACGAAACGGCTCAAAGGGAACGATCAGCAGCAGGTGACCTCCGGGCACGAGCACTCGAGTCACCTCGGAAAGCACGGACTCGAGATCGGCGAAATGCTCGGCCGTATGCAGGGAGTAGACGAGATCGAAACTGCCTTTGCCATAGGCGAACTGCCGCGCATCCATAGGCTGGGCCGGAATGCGGACATCCTTGACGCTGTGAGCATCGGGCAAATCGATACCTTGGGCGGTATCGCTGGCGAATCCTCCGGTAGAACCGCCGCCACCGGCCCTCCCGTCGAGATGGGACCGGGTGGGACTTCGTCCTGGGGAAAGCCCCCAACTTCGGAAACCGCTTCGTTTGCGCGTTCCAGAGCGCCCAATCATTGGGCGCGAACGCGTTCGTCCAGGCCCGTACTGTGGTCAAAATGGCCACTGTGGCCACTGTGACCACGTGCGTCCCTTCGGATGTTCCTCCCGCGTCGGGAGAATCCTCACGAGGCAATCCGGAAGCCCTCCGTTGTCGCTGATCCTGCCCTTCCTCGAACATCCGAGCAGAGAAGAAGCGGCACGAGAGTCGAAGCCCGCCCGAGAGACCTTCTGCCCAGAACCGCCGAGGAACGAGGAATCCCAGGAACAACCGAGAGGAAAGCAACGCGGTGAGCACAGACACCCTTTGGTACAAAGATGCCGTCATCTATCAGCTTCACGTGAAGGCCTTCTTCGACTCCGACAACAGCGGCGTGGGGGATCTGGCCGGCCTGACATCGAAGCTCGACTACATCGAAAGCCTGGGCGTGACGGCCATCTGGCTGCTGCCCTTCTACCCCTCGCCTCTGCGCGACGACGGGTACGACATCTCGGGCTTCACTTCCGTCAACCCGTCCTACGGCACCATGCGGGACTTCCGGCGCCTCGTGCGCGAGGCACACCGGCGCGGGTTGCGGGTGATCACCGAACTCGTCATCAATCACACCTCCGATCAGCATCCCTGGTTTCAACGCGCCCGGCGGGCCCGCCCGGGCTCCCGCTGGCGAAACTACTACGTGTGGAGCGATACCGACCAGAAGTACGCGGGGACCCGGATCATCTTCACCGACACCGAGAAATCCAACTGGACCTGGGACCCGGAAGCCGAAGCCTACTACTGGCACCGATTCTTCTCGCACCAGCCGGATCTGAACTTCGACAATCCCGAGGTCGTCGATCAGGTCATCCGGGTCATGAGACACTGGCTGGACGCCGGGGTGGACGGACTGCGACTGGATGCGATTCCCTACCTCTGTGAGCGCGAGGGCACCCACAACGAGAACCTCCCGGAAACCCACCAGGTCCTCAAAGAACTCCGCCGCGCCTTGGACGAACGCTACGAAGACAAGATGCTGCTGGCCGAAGCCAATCAATGGCCCGAAGACGTGGTGCCCTACTTCGGAGACGGCGACGAATGCCACATGGCGTTCAACTTCCCCCTGATGCCGCGGCTGTACATGGCCGTCGCGCAAGAGGACCGCCACCCGATCACCGACATCATCCATCAGATGCCGAGCATTCCCGAAACCTGCCAGTGGGCCATCTTCCTGCGCAATCACGATGAGCTGACCCTGGAGATGGTGACCGACCGCGAGCGCGATTACCTGTGGAACTTCTATGCGGCCGATCGCCGGATGCGCATCAATCTCGGCATTCGCCGCCGCATGGCGCCGCTGGTCGACAATGATCCTCAGAAGATCAAGCTCTTGAACTCGCTGCTGATGTCGATGCCCGGGACACCCGTGCTCTACTACGGCGATGAGATCGGCATGGGCGACAACATCTATCTCGGCGATCGTGACGCGGTGCGAACACCCATGCAGTGGAGCCCGGACAGAAATGCCGGCTTCTCCAAGGCGGATCCCGCCCGTCTCTACCTCCCGGCGATCATGGACCCGGTCTACGGCTATGATGCCGTCAACGTGGAGGCCCAGGACCGGAACGCGTCCTCGCTGCTCAACTGGATGCGCAAGCTCATCGGCATCCATAAGGGGCACGCCTGCTTCGCCCGGGGAAGCATCCGCTTCTTGACACCCGGCAATCGGAAGGTCCTGGCCTACATCCTGGAAGACGAACAGGAGAGGATCCTTTGTGTCGTGAATCTTTCACGGGCCCCGCAACCGGTCGAGCTACGGCTGCCCGAATTCGACGGATGGGTTCCCATCGAACTCTTCGGTCAGAGCCGGTTCCCCCCCATCGGGCAGCTACCCTACTTCATCACCCTCGCCGGATACGGGTTCTACTGGTTCTTGCTGACCACCGAAGCCGACGCGCCCCACTGGCACGGGCCGGTCTCACCCTCTCTTCCAGAGTTCGTGACGCTGGTAGCACCCCGCGGTTGGTCCAGTCTGCTGACCGGACCGCCTCGCCAGACTCTGGAACAGGAGATTCTCCCGGCCTACATCGGCAACCGGCGCTGGTTCGGCGAGAAGGATAGCGCGTTGACGACCATCGAGCTGGCACTGGCAGCCCATCCGAGATCAGAGCCTGGCGGGTGGATGCTCACGACCTGGCGCACGCGCACCGCCGAGGGAATCGAATCAACCTACTTCCTCCCTCTGGCCATCGCCTGGGAGGAGGATACCGAAGACCCGCTCGCCGCCCGGACGGGCTTCGCCCTCGGGCGGGTTCGCACGGGTCCACGGATGGGCGGCCTCTACGACGCATTGGCCGAGCCGGACTTCGTGCGTGAGCTGGTGGCCCTTATGCGGGAGCGCCACGAGATCACCGGTATCGGTGACGGCGACGTCCTGCGCTTCAGCGGCACCCAGGCGTTGGACGCGTTCCCCGAAACCACCAGCGATGTGCCCGTGGAACGACTCGGACGGGAGCAGAGCAACACGTCGCTGCTCATCGGCGACCGGATGATCCTGAAGGCCTACCGGAAGCTCCAGGCGGGGGTCCATCCCGAGATCGAGGTAGGTCGCTTCTTGACGGAGCGGGCCGGTTACGAGAACGCGCCGGCCTACTGCGGGAGTCTGGAACACGTCGACGCAGCCGGCACGCCCGTCGCGCTGGTCGTCGTCCACGAGCTGGTCCCCAATCAGGGCGACGGCTGGGGCTTCACCATCGACTATCTGGACCGCTTCCTCGAAGATGCTGAAGGCTGGATCGGCGACTTCTCCGACGAGGAGGTGCCCTACCTCGACTACTGTCAGCTGGCCCAGACGCTGGGCAATCGCACCGCCGAGCTGCACCGCGCATTCACGATCGATACGGATGATCCCGCGTTCCGCCCCGAGAAGATCGATGCCCGAGACCTGGCGGCCTGGGGCCAAGGGCTTGCCAGGCAGGCGGCGGCGGCGCGCGAGGCGCTGGAGAAGACCGGGGAGAACGCCTCAGCCGACGTCGGCGAACGGATCGGTGCCGTCCTGGGCTCCTGGGACGCAGTCGAGTCCCTGGCGCGCTCCTTGATCCCCCAGGGCGTGGAGGCCCTCAAGAGCCGCTATCATGGCGACTACCATCTGGGCCAGGTCATGGTGGCCGCCTCGGACTTCTACATCATCGACTTCGAAGGGGAGCCGGCCCGGCCGCTCGCGGAACGCCGCCTGAAACACTCTCCGCTGCGGGATGTGGCCGGCATGCTGCGATCCTTCAGCTACGCTGCCTCGACGGGGCTCTTCCGTGTGGCCGCGCGCGCCCGTCCGGATGTCGTCGAGGCCGTTCGCCCGTGGGTTCGGCGCTGGGAACAGGCGACCAAGCGAGCCTTCCTCGACGGTTATCGCGCCGCCATCGGAGATTGCCCGTCCTACCCCGCCGAGGCCGACACCGAACAGCGCCTGATCGACCTCTTCGTGCTCGAGAAAGCGCTCTACGAGGTCAAGTACGAAGCCGCCAATCGTCCGAGCTGGCTGAAGATTCCTCTGCAGGGGATCCTGGAACTGCTGGCACGGAGAGAGGAGGGCGCGCAGACCCGATGAGGTTCCGAGGCAGCCGGCCGTCGCCGGCCCGGTGATGGTCCCGGGAAACCGGCTCTCGCCGGGGTCAGCCACCAGGTGCTAGAATCCCCCGCGGTCACACCCGCCGCAGTCGGTGTCCGCGGCGGCGGTGGTCACCCTGGACGGCGATCCGACTGGAAGGCGACGATGCTTCTTCAATCTCTGTTGTTACTCCTTGGATTGGTCCTGCTGCTCGCCGGCGGCGAGTCGCTGGTCCGCGGAGCGTCCGCACTGGCGCGCAGGCTGGGCCTTTCCGAGGTGCTCATCGGCCTCACCGTGGTCGCTTTCGGTACGAGCGCACCGGAGCTGGTGGTATGCCTCTCGGCGGCCCTCGGGGGAAGCGCCGCCATCGCCTTCGGGAACGCCGTCGGATCGAATGTCGCCAACCTCGGCTTGCTCCTGGGAGCAACCGCCGTGCTGTCCCCCCTCCGCGTTCAGAGCAGCTTGATCACCCGCGAGATACCGTTCCTGGTGGCCGCCAGCGTCGCGCTGCTGGCACTCGGCGCGGACGCGGTCTTCGGCATCGGCGCCGACGCCTTGACGCGCGGTGACGGCATCGTACTGCTCGTCTTCTTCGGCATCTTCCTGTTTGCCAATGCCCGCGATGTTTTGGTGAGCCGGGGAGACTCGATGGTCAAAGAGGCCGTGGAGCTGACAGTGACCACCGTTCGCCCGGCCTTGACCGGCGCCGTCGTGATGGTGTTGCTGGGGCTCGTCGGACTCGTGATCGGAGGGCAGCTGGCGGTCTCCGCCGCCTCGGACATCGCGCGCGCGCTCGGCGTCGGTGAGGTGGTCATCGCGGCCACGGTGGTCGCGGTTGGCACCAGTTTGCCGGAGCTCGTGACCTGTTTGCTCGCGGCGCGCAGGGGGGCTCACGACCTCGCGGTAGGCAACATCGTTGGATCGAATCTCTTCAACGTGCTCTTCGTGCTCGCCAGCACCGCCGTGGTGTCGCCGGTCCCCCTGCCGCCCGGAGGATGGATCGATCTGCTGATCTCCCTGGTGCTGGCTCTCATCCTGCTCCCGATGGCGGCCACCCAGGGACGCCGGATCACCAGAGGCGAGGGCCTCATCTTCCTGGCGGCCTACGGCGGCTACCTGGTCTTCCAGCTCGTGCGTTGAGCCAGGGTGGCGGCCGATCTGGCATCGGCTGGAACCTCAGGCTTGTCTTCGGAAGTAGTTTAGGCATACCTAAAGAGGTCGTGGACATCGTCCCGATTGACAAACCAATGACACTGCGCATCGGGCGCGGTCGTGGTAGCGTAGCCCGCAACGCCGCGAGCCCAGTACGGGCACTTGACCTGTGAGGGGAGCTTTCCACTTCCCGCCCAAGCGGAGGCCTGCATGAAGAAGCCAGTGCATTTCGAAACAACGGGGACGAGAAGGCATAGGCCTTGGCTCACGCCTCGGCTCACGCCTTGGCTCGGGCCTTGGCTCGGTCCTTGGCTCGCGCTGTCGCTTTCGCTGACCCTTTCGCTCGCCGGCTGCGGCGGAGAGCAGAAGGAGTCGGCGGCCGAGCTGGCCGCGCGAACGATCAACGCCGTCACCACCGTGGGCATGTTGACCGAGGTGGTCGAGGTCGTCGGGGGCGAGCGCGTGGCGGTGAAGGGTCTCATGGGTCCCGGCGTGGACCCCCACCTCTATAAGGCCAGCGCCGGAGATGTCACGAAGATGCAGAACGCCGACATCATCTTCTACAACGGGCTGCATCTGGAAGGGGCGATGGCCGAGTTGTTCGAGCGGATGGCCTCGCAGACCAGCACGGTGGCGGTGGCCGAGGCCATCGACTCCACCCGTTTGGCGGCGCCGGCCAACAACGCCGAGAGACGCGATCCGCACGTCTGGTTCGACGTGTCCCTGTGGATGGAGGTCACCCGGGCCGTGGCGGATGCGCTCGCCGAACTGGATCCGTCCCACGCAGAGGGCTACCATGATCGCGCCGGCGCCTACCGGGAGCGCCTCGCTGCGCTGGATGCCTACGTCAAGCAACGCGCGGCCGAAGTGCCGCCCGGGCAACGGGTGCTCATCACCGCCCACGATGCCTTCCACTACTTTGGAGCGGCCTACGGCTTCGCGGTCTACGGACTGCAGGGCATCAGCACGGTGACCGAGGCCGGCACCTCGGATGTGCAGCAGCTCGCCGACTTCATCGTCGAGCGCCGGATCCCGGCCATTTTCGTGGAGTCCTCGGTCCCCCCGCGGATGATCGAAGCGCTGCAGGCGGCCGTGGAGGCCAAGGGCTTCAGCGTCGAGATCGGCGGCGAGCTCTTCAGCGATGCCATGGGCAGTCCCGGGACGCCCGAGGGAACCTACGAAGGCATGGTCCGCCACAACATCGATACAATCGTCGACGCCCTCAGCGGCAAGGGAGCACGGTGACGAACCGGCCCCGGAGACGAACCGGATCAGAAGGCGAGTCGGCCCCGGGGCCAGTGAGCCCCGGAGGCCAGCCGGCCCGCAAAGGAACCGCACGAGGAGACGAACCGAATGGCCAGTCAACGATCTGAGGCCAAACAAAAGCAAGCCCCGGCCTGGGCGGTCGACGTCAACGACCTCACGGTGGCCTATCGCGACAAGCCCGTTCTCTGGGACATCGATCTGCAGGTCCCGCCGGGAGTGCTGATGGCGATCGTCGGGCCGAACGGCGCGGGCAAGACAACCATGATCAAGGCCATTCTCAACCTGGTGCGCCCGACCGCCGGACAGGTGAACATCTTCGGGAAGCCCTACGAGGAGCAGCGCCGGCTCGTCGGCTACGTACCCCAGCGCGGCAGTGTGGACTGGGACTTTCCGACGAACGTGCTCGATGTCGTGATGATGGGCCGCTACTCGGCGCTGGGATGGATCCGGCGTCCCGGCCGCCGGGAGAGGGAGCTGGCCATCGCCGCGCTCGAGAAGGTCGGGATGGACGCCTTCGTCACCCGCCAGATCAGCCAGCTCTCGGGCGGCCAGCAGCAGCGCGTCTTCCTGGCCCGCGCTCTCGTCCAGGACGCGGAGGTCTACCTCATGGACGAGCCATTCCAGGGTGTGGATGCCAAGACCGAGCGTGCCATTCTCCTGCTGCTCCAGGAGCTGCGTTCGGCGGGCAAGACGGTGCTGGTGGTTCACCACGATTTGCAGACCGTGCCGGAGTACTTCGACTGGGTGATGATGCTCAACGTGCGTCGGATCACCAGCGGCCCGGTGCCCGAAGTGTTCACCGAAGACAACCTGCGCACCGCCTATGGCGGGCGGGTCCCCTTCGCGAGTCATCGCACAGCCGGGGAGGGCGCGGACCATGCCGGCTGAGGCAGGGCGGATCTTCCATGACCTCCTCTTCGACTACACCCTTCGAACCGTCGCGCTCGGCTCGGGGGTGCTGGGGCTCGTGAGCGGCGCCTTGGGCACCTTCGCCGTGCTGCGCCGTCAGAGTCTGCTGGGGGACACGGTCTCCCACACCGCTCTCCCCGGCATCGCGCTGGCCTTCCTGCTCACCGGTTCCAAGTCACCCGTCGTCTTGTTGCTGGGCGCCGCCCTGGCCGGCTGGCTGGGCACGCTGCTGGTGATGGGCATCACGCGCACCACGCGCCTGAAGAGTGACAGCGCCTTCGGCATCATCTTGAGCGTGTTCTTTGGCTTCGGACTGGTGCTGCTCACCTTCATTCAGAAGCAACCCAATGCCCGGCAAGCCGGGCTCGAGAAGTTCCTCTTCGGCCAGGCCACCGCCCTGCTCGAGCGCGATGTCATCGTGATGGCCATCGTCGGCGGAGTGCTTCTCCTCGCCGTCGGGCTCTTCTTCAAGGAGTTCAAGCTGGCCTCCTTCGATCATGACTACGGCGTCAGCTTGGGTTTTCCGATGCGGGGCATCGAGATCGGGCTGACCTCGGCCCTGGTCGTCGCGATCGTGCTCGGTCTGCAAACGGTGGGGGTCGTCCTGATGAGTGCGCTGATCGTGGCCCCGCCCGCGGCGGCCCGCCAGTGGACCGACCGGCTGGGGCGCATGATCGCCCTCTCCGGAGCCTTCGGCGCCACAGCGGGCATCACGGGCGCCGTCGTGAGCAGCCTCTCCGCCCGCTTGCCCACGGGACCGGTGATCGTCCTGTGCGCCAGCGCGCTCGTCATGATCTCGCTGGTCTTCGCCCCCAACCGGGGACTGCTTTGGAAGTGGCTCCGACAGCTTCGGAACCGGCGGCGGCTGGCACTCGACGCGGTGCTGCTGGATCTGCTCGAGCTTGCCGAGCAGCACCCCGACCTGGACCGCCCCCATCCCCGCAGCGCGCTCGAAGCCATGAGCTTCCGAAGCAGTAGCGTTCCCGGCAGCCTGCGTGAACTCGCCGAGCGAGGCTGGGTTCACACCCGCGGCGCCGACGAGTGGCTCTTGACGCCCGCCGGGCGCCGGGAAGCCGAGCGCAAGCGAGCCGCCTTGGGAGGACGCACATGACCTCCATCCAGATCGAGATCCAGCTCATCGCCGTGGTGGTGGCTGCCGCGTGCGCCCTGCCGGGGGTCTTTCTGGTGTTGCGCCGCACGGCGATGATGAGTGATGCGATCAGTCACGCGATCCTGTTGGGAATCGTGCTGGCCTTCTTCGTCACCAACGATCTTGCCTCTCCGCTGCTCATTCTGGGAGCCGCCGCCACCGGCTTGCTGACCGTGCTGCTCGTGGAGCTGCTCAATCGCACCGGCCTCGTGCACGAGGATGCCGCCATTGGCCTGGTGTTCCCGATTCTCTTCAGCCTCGGCGTCATCCTGATCGCCCGCTACGCGGGCAACGTGCATCTGGACACCGACTCGGTTCTGCTCGGCGAGCTGGCCTTCGCCCCCTTCAACCGGCTCGTCGTCGGCGGCGTGGACGTGGGGCCCAAGTCTCTCTACGTGATGCTGGGAATCCTGCTCTTGTCGGTGACCTTCATCCTGCTCTTCTACAAGGAGCTGAAGCTCACCACCTTCGATACCGGTCTGGCCGCCGCACTGGGCTTCTCTCCCGTCCTGATCCACTACGCCCTGATGGGCCTGGTCTCGGTCACCGCGGTGGGCGCCTTTGACGCGGTGGGATCGATCCTGGTCGTGGCGCTCATGATCGCCCCACCGGCAACCGCCTACCTGCTCACCGACCGGTTGTGGCTGATGCTGCTCGCGAGCACCGGCATCGGTGTTGCCAGCGCCATCGTAGGCTACTGGGTCGCGCATCTGTTCGATGTTTCGATCGCCGGCTCGATGGCCACGGTGGCGGGGATCTGCTTCCTGGCGGGATACCTGTGGGCGCCCGAGCGCGGCTTCATCGCGGTCACCCTTCGCCGTCGCCGCCAGCGCTGGGAGTTCGCCGAGACGATGCTCGCCATTCACCTTCATCAGCATGAAGACCTTCCGGAAGCCGCCGACGAGTTGCGGGAGGACCATCTCCTCCAGCATCTCGCCTGGACCCCGCGCTTTGCGCAGGAGGTGGTCGAGCGCGGCGTCCGCAACGGCACGCTCGTGCGCAGACGAGGCTACTTGGAACTCACCCCACCGGGACGAAAGCTGGCGCGGCAGGCGCTGAGTCGCTAGGAACCTCGCCAGCGCAGTCCTCTTGGGCTGATGGGACAGCTGGGGTAGAATCGGCCGCATGATTCGATTTCGAAGTCTGCGCAGCGGGAGCAGCGGCAACCTACTCCTGCTCGAATACAAAGCCCCCGCAACACACACGAGCCCGGGCAGGCGCAACGGCACGAGCACGCGTCTCTTGATCGACTGCGGGATTCGCTCGCAGCGAGACACGCTGCGCATCCTGGAAAGCGAGGTCGGTCTCGCCGATCCGCCGGCGGGGGTACTCGTGACCCACGCCCATTCCGATCACATCAACTATGCCAGCCTACGGGTGCTCGACCGCCTGCGGATCCCGGTCTATGCGCATGAGCAGACCGTGCGAGAGATTCGGCACCGCTATCTGCACCCGAGCCGCGTCCCGGCCTCGGCGGACTTCTCCGGTCTGGAGCTGCGCGGGTTCGGTGGACGCCCGGAAGAGCGTTTCGAAATCGGACCGCTGTCGGTTCTCCCCATCCGCGTGCCCCACGCCCCCGGCGTCACCACCCACGCGTTTGCCATCGAGGTCGCCGCCACGCGGCAACGGGTGTTGATCGCCTCGGACTTCCACGATCCGGAGGCCGTCGTGCCCCACATCTACGACACCGACCTGGTCTACCTTGAATCGAATCACGACCTCGACTTGCTGCGACGCTACTGGAATCCCTCTTCCCTCTACCACCTGCCGAACCCGGCGGCGGGGCTGCTGCTGAGCCACACGCTCGAGAGGAGCCGCCGGCCGCCGGAGGCCATCGTTCTGGCGCACCTGAGCGAGGAGCGCAATCGTCCCGAACTGGCGCTCGAGACCGTGCGTCGCGCGCTCGATGGAGCGGGCCTGGCCGCCGATGTCCAGCTGACCGTCGCCGGGCGCCATGCAGCCAGCGCGGACATCCTGCTGGTGCCCGAAGACCGGATGCGGCAGTAGACTTTGGGATCCTGAAACCAGCGCTCACTGGCTGTATCGGGTCATCAAGCTCTGGGAGAGGAAGACCGCATTGCTCCGGCGCAGGCGGGCCGCGCGCCGCTCCTGTTCGGGCACCTGCTCATAGAGGGCCAGGAGGTAGTACCCCCGCAGCTCCAAGTGGCCCTTGAGCTGTTCGAGCGGCACATGGTCGTGATTGTCGGGATGCATGCCCGCCTCCACCTCGACGACATCGACCGCTTGCTCGGTGAGCATGGCCACTCCGCCCTCGAGTACCTTGAGGTCACTACCTTCGGCATCGATCTTGAGGTAGTCGATGTGCTCGATGGCCTGCTGGCGACAGAAGCCGTCCAGCATCTCGACGCGGACCTCCTCGGTCGCCGCCTCGGAGACGGCGTTGTGGGGCAGGAGCCGGTTGACCCGCAGGGTGCCCTCCGAGGACATCGTGCCACGGCCGGCGTCGGCACCGAAGGCCAGCTGGAAGCAGTGGACACGCGGGTTGTTTCCATAGGCTTCCGCCAGTAATCGGTAGGAGGCCGTGATGGGCTCGAAGCAATACAGCTCGGCCTCCGGCGCGCGCGCAAGGAAGCGGTCTGCCGACTGGCCGACGTTGCTGCCCACATCGAAGATCGTGCGCAGGCGGTACTGCGGAAGCGCGTGGGCAAGATCGTAGAACACATCGATTCCGCGTGGAAGATGACGCAGGATTCGTGTGCCGGTCAGGCGCTCGGCGATTCTACGGAGAGAACCCAGCATTCCCATCTGTTCTCATCCCCGGTTTCGGTTCCATCTCCTCCGGATAACAACCGAATCCCAGTCTGGCATGAACCGATGCTGGCGTCCAGAGGTGGCGCACGAGACGGCCTCCATCTACTGCAGGCGTCGTGAAGGGTGGGCGGTCAGTCTGTCACCTGGGCGGGTGGGGCCAGTGGCAGGACGATGTGGAAGGTCGTTCCGTCACCGGGCCGGGTGTCGAAGGTGAGGACGCCGCCGTGCCCTTCGGTCACGATCTGATGTGCCAAGGAGAGCCCTTGACCGGTGCCCTTACCGACCACTTTGGTGGTGAAGAAGGGATCGAAGATGCGATCCTGGATGTCATCGGGAATGCCGCCGCCCGTGTCGGCGACGCTCACCTGAACCCCCTTCTCGACCGCCCGGGTCGAGATGCCGATGCGGCCCTTCGGCGCGCCCGAGTCGCTCGGATCGCCTCGTTCCGCGCCCTCGCCACCAGCGCCCCGAACCTCGTCGGCAACGGCATGTGCGGCATTGATGAGGATGTTCAGAATCACCTGCTGAATGCCGCCAGCCTGACACTGGATCGGCGGCAGGTCCGGGTCCAGATCGAGTTCGATCCGGGCCGTGTGTTTCCATTCGTTGCGGGAGACGATGAGCGAATTCTGGACGATTTCGTTGAGATCGGCCGCCGTGAATTCGCCGGACTCCTGATGACCGAAGACGCGCATCGCCCGAACGATGTCGCGGACGTGGCCGAGGCCCTCGGTGGATTGCTCGAGTGCCCGCGGGATTTCCTCCCGCAAGAACTCCAGATCCATCTCCTCGCACAGCCGACGAATCCTGGTGGCCTCTTCTGACTGCCTCCCCTCGGGAGGCAGCGAGTCGATCATCTCGAGGCATGCCCGAACCAGTCCATTCAGGTCCTCGAAAGCTTCCCTCGCGAACTGGACATTGTCGCCCACATACTGGATCGGCGTATTGATCTCGTGGGCGATTCCCGAAGCGAGCACGCCGATCGCCTCGAGCTTCGATGAACGGAAGAGTTGCTCCTGAAGCTTGTTGCGTTCGGTGACGTCTTGAACGAAGACGAGTTGGGCTTCCAGCCCCTGGTAGCGAATCGGCTCGGCCGTGACTTCGGTATCGAGCCAGCCTTCCCGAGGATGACGCAACCGCACGCTGTAGCCGGGGGACAGCAGCGGCTCCGACATCTCCGCCCGCAACTGCTGGGCCACGCGCCGGATCTCGGGGCGATCCACGAGCCGCAGGACCGAGAGCGGCAAATCTTCGGCCGTGCGGCCGGTCAGTTTCAGAAGATGGGGATTGAGATAGAGGACCTTGCCCTGGGATAGGATGGCGATGCCGACACTGGCGGCTTCAACGAGCGATCGAAACTTCGATTCGCTGCGACTCAGGGCCCGGAGCGTGAGCTGACGATGAAGAGCCAGGCCGGCCAGATCCAAGTACGTCTCGACGACATCGCGCAGTCGCAACGAACGGCCTTCCGGGAGTGTGACCGTCGCGACGGCCAGCAATTGCCCCTCGCGCCGGCAGGCCATGCGGTACCGGCGGCCCTTGTGTTCACACTTCGCGCGAGCCGCCACGCAACCAGGGAAGAACGACTCGAAGCCGGAACGGCAGCCGACCTCTTCCTGAACGGGCTCCTGCCGCAGTGCTTCGATGACCTCGGTGCTCAGGATCGCCTCACCAAAGGACTCGACCTGACAGTCGGCTCCGACCGGATCGACAGCAATCGACTCCATCCGGATCCTGCCCGTCTCCGGATCGAGAGAGGCCAATGCCGCGCAGGAGGCCTGGCACAGATGTCGCAAGTTGGCACTCAGGACACCGTGAAGATCTTCCGGCTGGGATGCGGCAATCTGGATCACCGTATCGTAGAGTACGCGAAAGGCACGGTTCCGCTCTTCGAGAACGCGCAGAGCGCGATCACTGGGTGCTCTCTGGGGATCGGGGCTCACCGAAGGGCCTCCCGATCTCAAGCCGCGGACCGATCCACTGGATCGGCCGCGTCGGCCTGCTTCAGGGACCTGCGTCGCGACCGCCGGCGTCCCACACAAGCGAACCCGATGACGGCGGCCGATGCCAGAACGCCTGTCACGTAAGGCGCCGGCACACCCAGCAACTGCGGCAGGAGCCGGCCCTGGATCTCGTACCCCGACTCGAGCAGCGGGTTGATCCCGTACACGACCAGGGCCATTCCCGGGATGAACGACAGGAGCGTGATCATGTAGATCAGGTGCCCCTCGCCAATTTGTCGCAAGGTTCCCAGGATGCAGCCGCCGTTCAAGGCGATCCCGGCGCCGAAGATCATGCCCGACAGCAGATTGTAGAACCCCGAGCCGCGGATCTGCCCGATTGGCTTGAGGCCCAGATCGGCGGAGACATGGCCAGATGCCAGAAAGCCGAGGCTCGTAATCACGAAGATCACCAAGAACAGCTTGAGAATCCGGCGCCCCATGCCCATGTAGAGTTCGGCGATGCCGTGGGCGAAGCAGAGCCCGCCACGTTGGACGAAGAATCCGAACCCGATCCCGAACAGGAAGCCCACGGCCAGTCGTGTTTCGAATGACATCGCCTACCTCCCGATCGTTCGTGAGTACACGATCAAGGCCCCCAGGACGATCCCGGCGGCCGACAGGAAGGACGCGACCGAGAGCATCGGCATTCCCGTGACGAAAGCGGTCGTGCACGTGCCGGGCGCGAGGGTGATACCCATGCCGATCAGCACTCCTCCGATCACCGACGTGCCGATCTGATCCTGCCGCGGAAGCCGCAGCCGGAACTCACGCTTCGACATCGCCCCCATGGACGCCCCCACGATCACCCCCATGTTCACGATGAAGGCGAAGAGGAACTTGTCGCCCGGCCCCGATTCACCAATCATGGGCAGAAAGCTGCTGCCTCCAATCCAGAAACGATGGATGGTCAGATACATCAACACATTGAGAACGGCGAAACCCGCGACCATCCTCACGGACGGATCAAGGAGCCCCTGCTGGCGCATGTGTGTTCCTCCGAGTTGAACCGAATCGGCGAGCCCGCCTCTGGAGGGACGGCTGCCACGCCCTGAAACGCTAGGCGTTTCGGCACACGGTGATGATCCAAATCGCCCCCGATTCGGAGATGCTACACGAGAGATCATCGTACTCGGACAGTTCCTCGGGAATCGATTTGAGTGCGAGAGGATCGTTCACGGTGAAGTCGACGGTCTCGCCCGGCTGCATTCGCTCAACCCGGCGAATCACCTCTACCACCGCGAAGGGGCAGATCTTCCCCGTCAGATCCTCACGTCGCATACCTCGCTCCACTCTCCAGAGCCGCGGGTCATCCCCGGCGCCGCCGGTCGAGTCCGGGGCGACCAATTACCTCGACTACTCCTCTATTCCTTCGGCGCTGGGAACGCGGCATCGGAGCTGTGATTCGGCCCGATGTTGCATTTGCGCCAGCCTACCGTGGGGACCCCAGGCACTCGGACCCTCGGGACGATCGGGTTGCCCCCTCTTCGCGCTGAGTGCTAGGTTCGGACGGGGTTTGCCGCCGGAGTGACGCCGAAGCGAGATGGTGATCCGTGGGGGAAGTCAGATTGGCAAAGGCGGATGGTCGGTGGGGGTGGGCCGTCGGGACGATCTTCGCTCTGGGCGTCTTGATCCAGGCCTTCTTGAGCCTGCGAAGCTGGATTGGCGGCGATCAGTTCGTTCTCCTCGGTCTCGGACTCGACCTCGTCGAAACTGGCCAACTTCAGCCAGTGGCCAAGTCCATGTCGGGCGGCGCATTCATTCCCGGATGCCTGCTGCAGATTCTCATGGGAGTCCCCCTCCTGCTGTGGGCCGACTACCGGGCCCCGGTGCTCTTGATCGGCCTGCTTCACATCGCCGCCGGCCTCCTGCTGACCCGCACGCTCTACCGTGCGGTCGGCGGCCGCTTCGTGGTCATCTACCTCTTGGTCTACTGGCTCTCGCCCTGGCGCCTCTTCCACGCGGGCTTCTCGTGGGAACCGGCGTTCATGTTTCTTCCGGCAGCCGCGCACCTGTGGGCGTCCTGGAAGCTCAGGAGTCACCCGGCAGCGTTTCCCTCCGCCGTCCTGGTTGGGACGACAGTCCTGGGCATGCAGCTGCACGGCTCGTTCTTGCTGCTGCTCGTGTTCGCCGCAGTTCTCTACGTGCGCAAGCTCATTCGCCTGCACTGGTGGGCCGGCTCGCTGGGTGCCCTGCTGGGAGCGATCACGCTCTTGCCCACCCTCCAGGCGGTGCTGAAGGGAACGATGCCGGCGATGGTTCCCTCGGAGGGGTATCCGGGATTCGGCCTGGTGGCCGTCTATCCGGTCCTTCGCGGATTGGCGTACTGGTTCCGACTCGGTTCCCTCGATATCGGAGAACGACTGAAGGATGTGGTCTTTCTCGATGACGCATGGGTGGCGAGTCATCCCGCGGGACAGCTCATCGAAGGCGGCGTTCTTCTGCTGTTCATCCTGACGGTTGCTTCTACCGTCCTCTGCGTGGTGGCATCCTGGTGGCTCTTGCGCCGGGGCCGCGACCCCTCCCCTCGCAGCCAGGGATGGGTCTGGCTGCGCTCGTATGCGCTGTCAGGTTTGGTGGCCGTCTTGATTGCGAGCGCCCTGTCGCCGGTTGTGATTCAGGGTTGGCACGTACTCGTGGCGTTGCCGGCGGCGGCCATCCCGGTAACGGCCTGGCTGGCCGAACGCTGGCCACCGAAGCGGGCGTATCTTCGGTGGGGGATCGTGCTGTTCCTGGCCTTGCGGATTCCAGAGATCATCGTGCTCGGGCTGGGACACCACATCTACCGGCCCGTGACACCGTCGGCCGAAGGCACGCGCACGATTCCGGAACGTCTGCTCGAGATCCTGCCCTCCGACTCCGCGCGGCCCCGGCAACCGTAGTGGCGTCCTTGCCCTTCAACCCGGCCGCGTCCATCCCAAGCGGCAGCCGGCCCTATCGAATCACCGTCATCGGCCGGGTCTGGTCCCCGAGTCGCGTGTGCATCCGCACGAAGTACGCCCCGGACGGCACCGCGCCGATCGATCGAGTGAGGCTCGTCCGGCCTGCGGACAGGACTCCATCGAAGAGAAGATCACACCGGCGGCCGCTCACATCCAAAAGCTCCAGCCGTGCGTTCATGGGTTCGGGCGTGATCAGCAGGAACCGGACCAGATCTCGGGCCGGGCTGCTCGCACGGAAGGTGAGCCTCCCGGCGCCGGTAGGCCGCAAGGGCCCTTCGATCGCCGAGGCGGGCACCGCGAAGAGCAGGATGGAGCTGCCGTCGCCCACGGCGGCGTGGAAACCGGCGAGTGAGACATGCCGGGCCTGCCCCGGCGTTGGGTGGCCGCCCAGTGTGACAGGCGCAAGGGGGTTCGACACATCCACGATCTGCAGCCCGCCGAAGTAGCCCCCTGTCACGTAGGCAAGCGTTCCGGCCAGCTCAATGTCGTGCTGCGAGCCGGACATCTCATGATCCACACACAGTATGGGGTTGGCGGGATCGGAGACATCGAAGACCTTCAGGCCATAGTTGCCGGCGGGGAGAAATGCGTACTGCCCGGCAACGGCGACATGCGAGAAGAGCGAGTAGAGCTCGTCGTACCCTCCGCGAAGAACCGGCGCGCCGGGATCGGTCACCTCGACGATCTGCAATCCTCCCGTACCCGCTCCCAAGTACGCATGGCCGCCGGCCACGCACAGGCTGTGAACACGTCCCGGGACCTGGCACTGGCCGATTTCCTGCGGAACGGCCGGATCGAGCGGATCGAAGATGCGCAGCCCGTCTTCCCCCGCGGCCGCGTAGATCCAACCCTCGCTCTCGATCACATCCAGGCAAACCCCGGCGACGCCCCCCACCAGGTGGGGCTCGCCCAGATCGGTCACATCGATCACCTGTAACCCGGCATCGCCGCAGGCAACCATGACGTACTCGCCGAAGCGGATGAGCCCCATGGGTGTCCCGGGCAACTCACACTCACCCAACGGCAAGGGAGACTCGGGCTCGCTGAGGTCCACGATGCGCAGACCGAAGCCGTAGTCGGAGACATAGCCGATCACGCCATCGGGCTCGCAGAGCAGCCGGCAGTCCAGAGGCACCTTGGCCTCGTGATACGTGCCGCGGGGCAGCGGTTCGGCCGGATCCAGCACGTCCACCACCGCAACGCCGGCGTGGCCCAAGGCGGCATGGGCCACCCCACCGCGGACATCGATCCCGTACGGCACGCCGAGCCAGGGAGCTTCTCCCAGACGCACCGGATGGTGAGGATCGGCAACGTCCACGATCACCATGCCATCGCTCGCCTGGCGGCCGTCTCCCAGGTAGGCGCGGCCGGCCTCGACGGTGAGGCTAACGCCGAAGAGCGGATCGTCGAACGTGGTCACGTAGGTGGGTTGGGCTGGATCGCCGACGTCGAAGACCACCAGGTGGCTCTCTTCGTCTTTCCCACCGCCGCTGTGATCCAGCAGGTAGGCATAGCCATCGGCCACGACGATCTTCCAGGCATAGCTCATCGGCGAGTAGTCGCCGAGCTTGATCGGTGCGGTTGGGTTCGACACATCATAGACGGCAAAACCAAACTCGCCCCACGCGATGTAGGCCAGCGTTCCGGTGACGAAGACATCACCTCCCCCACCTCCACTGGCAGGGAATGTATGGATCGGCTGGGGTGATTGCGGCTGGGTAAGGTCGAGAATCGTCACGCTACCGGTCTGCGTGTTCGTGGCGAAGGCCAGGCCGCCTTCGACGTCGATCTGCGTAATGGCCCCTTCCTCGTGGTAGTTGCCAACGATGACGGGGTGCTCGGGATCCTGCAGATCGATGACCCGCAAGCCAGCGGTCCCATCCGCGAGGTAGGCATGGCCATGCGCGACCTCGATCTCACCCGATCCACCGCCGCCGCAGTAGACCCGCGAGAGGAAGACGGGATCGTCAGGATCGGTCACGTCCAGAACGAGCAGACCGTTGGCACAGGAGCAATACGCCAGCCCCTCCTCCACGGTGAGTTGCATGAGCCCGCTCCACAAGCAGGATCCCACGAACTCGGGGTCATCGGCCCACGCACTGGACACCGGTCCGGAAAGTGCCGCCAGAGCAAGACCCAGCAACAGCACACGGCTCGACACCGAGAAGAGATCTCTCATCGCCTGCCTCCTTGTGCGGATGTGCGCATGGGCAGCTTCTTTCACCGAAGGGCATTGTAACACATGACCATGCGGCGCGTGCGAGGGCAGGTTGTGCAGTCCTCCCTTTCACAAGTGGATACAGACGACGCTCATGTAGCGTAAACATGACGAACGCCGGACCGTTAGGTGTTCACCAACGGGGGTTCGAGATGCCCCCGGCGCCCCTGACCCATCATCCGATGCGAGGCAGCACCGTAACCGCACGCGGTAGCACCG
>CAZZIF010000003.1:0-1308 GCA_964654025.1 uncultured bacterium | reverse complement strand
AGCACCGTAACCGCACGCGGTAGCACCGCAACCGCACCTGTGGGAGGCCGGGGTCTCTCGAGGGCCTACCCTCGCACCAGCTTCTTGTACTTGATCCGGTGCGGCTGCACGGCCTCCTCCCCCAGTCGGCGGCGCCGGTCCGCGACGTAGGCTTCGAAGTTGCCCTCGAACCAGCGTACGCTGCTCTCTCCCTCGAAGGCCAGGATGTGGGTGGCGACCCGGTCCAAGAACCACCGGTCGTGGCTGATGACCACGGCGCATCCGGCGAAATCGAGCAACGCCTGCTCCAAGGCTCGCAGGGTGTCGACGTCCAGATCGTTGGTGGGCTCATCGAGCAGCAGCACGTTGCCGCCCGACCTGAGGAGCTTGGCCAGGTGCACGCGGTTGCGCTCCCCGCCGGAGAGACCGCCGACCTTCTTCTGCTGGTCGGCGCCCTTGAACGCAAACGAACCCACGTAGCGGCGCGAGTTGAGTTCTCGATTGCCCACCATGAGGGTCTCTTTGCCGCCGGTGATCTCCTCCCAGATCGTCTTCTCCGGATCGAGCGCGTCGCGTGACTGATCCACGTAGGCCAGCTCGACCGTATCGCCGATGACGAGTTCGCCGGCATCGGCTTCTTCCTCGCCCATGATCATTCGGAAGAGCGTGGTCTTGCCGGCGCCATTGGGGCCGATGATGCCCACGATCCCGCCGGGCGGCAGCGCGAAGTCCATCTCCTCGAAGAGTACCCGGTCGCCGTAGCTCTTCATCAGATCCTTGGCCTGCACCACCACGCTGCCGAGGCGCGGTGCCGGCGGGATCACGATCTCGGCGACCTCCTCGCGCTTGGCCACGTCTTGATTGAGCAGTTCCTCGTAGGCGGCCAGACGGGCCTTGCCCTTCGCTTGCCGTGCCTTCGGCGTCATGCGCACCCACTCGAGCTCGCGGGCCAACGTCCGCTGGCGCTTCGACTCGGCCTTCTCCTCCAGGCGCAGGCGCTCCTGCTTCTGCTCGAGCCAGGAGGAGTAGTTGCCTTCCCAGGGAATACCGTGGCCCCGGTCGAGTTCCAGGATCCAGCCGGCGACGTTGTCGAGGAAGTAGCGGTCGTGGGTGACCGCCACGATCGTTCCGGGAAACTCCTTCAGATGCCGTTCGAGCCAGGCCACCGACTCGGCGTCCAAGTGGTTGGTCGGCTCGTCGAGCAGGAGCAGATCCGGTTGCTGCAAGAGCGTGCGGCACAGGGCCACCCGGCGCCGCTCGCCGCCGGAGAGCGTGGTGACCTCGGCATCGCCCGGGGGACAACGCAGCGCGTCCATGGCGATCTCGATG
>CAZZIF010000002.1:0-65431 GCA_964654025.1 uncultured bacterium | reverse complement strand
GCGGCGGACCGCCGAGCGTCTGCGGATCGGCTCACTGCTGGACCGCAAGCCGGCCGAACTCTCCGGCGGGCAACGTCAGCGAGTGGCCATCGGACGCGCCCTCGTCCGCGAACCGCGCGTGCTGCTGATGGATGAGCCGCTGTCGAATCTGGATGCCCGCTTGCGGTTGGAGATGCGTGCCCAGTTGAAGGAGTTGCAACGCTCCCTCGGCATCACGACTGTCTATGTGACCCATGATCAGATCGAGGCCATGACCCTCGGAGATCGAATGGCGGTCCTTCAGGACGGCACGATCCAGCAGTGCGGCCCGCCCACGGAGATCTACGATCGGCCAGCCAATATCTTCGTGGCTCGCTTCGTCGGATCACCTCCCATGAACCTGCTCCGCGGCCGGCTGATCGCGTCTCCGGTGACCGGCACCCCTTCCCGGTTCGAGGCACCGGGACTGAAACTCGATCTGGCCCGGCTATCCCACCCTTCAGAGCCAGTCTCACCGCCCAGCGCTCTCAGCCCTCGCCCACGGCCTGCGCACCCCACACCCGTCTTCCTCGGCATCCGTCCGGAACACATCCGTGTACTCGCGCCCGAGCGAGGCGAGATTCCGCCCGAGCGAGCCGAGATTCCGCCCGAGCGAGGCAAGATTCCGCCCGAGCGAGGCAAGATTCGGGGGAAGGTCCGCGTTGTGGAGAACTTGGGAACTGGCTTTCTCCTGCACGTGGATATCGGTAGACAGGGCTTGCTGGTGCTGGCGGACCGTGATCCCGGGGAGGTCCCGGTCGGCTTGAACCTCGACCTGGAACGAATCCACCTCTTTCCGGACCGGGCAGCGGAGAAGGACCTGGAGGCGGACTGAGCCCGTCGTCTGAGGAAGGGGGGCGGGGCCCGGCCGGTCGGGTGGTCAGCGAGAGAGCATTCGGGTGCGATCTCTTATCGAACCGGCCGGGCACGCGTTGCGGCATTGCGCCGCTTCCTCAGGAAACGTGAGTCGGGGCCAGGGCAGGCGCCCTGTGTGCGTCACGGAGGAACTCCCGTTTCCCTCTCGAGGATCCGATGCGCCATGGCTTGTGGCGTCCATGACAGGCGCATCGTGCGGGAGGAGCCGGCCGGGCACAATCGGGATCCCTGCGGTTCCCTGCCTCGGGAGTTCCCCCACCCAAATTCTTCCCGAACCCTCGACGGGGACATACCCTGATTGCCCGTGCGGAAAACCTCTGCAAAGTAAGAGGACGACAAAGGCCGTGCGGTGGATCTGGGTGATGGGCGCGCACATGACGAAGCCATCCACCTTGAGTCCCCACCGCCACACGCCCCAGTGCCAGAAGGAGGTTGGTATGCAAGCGAGACTTCGAAAAGTCTACTGTCCGAGCGTGCTGCTGGTGATTGCGTTGGCAATCACGATTGGCGTCGCTTGCACGCAGGAAGAGGAGGCTTATGGCGACGCCAAGAGCATCAGCTTCGCCGAGAACTTGTGGGAGGCCATGCAGGGCTATCAGGATTGGCCGCTCGCCTCGGACGTCTATCCCGGGACCTCGCCTCACGGGCAGTTTCTTCGTATGTACTACAACTACGTCCACGTTGGTGATGACGCTTATCACGTCATCGTGAAGGACAACTTCGGCGGCGAGAACGCCTCGATCCAGACCGTGTCGAACCGCCCCGACGAATTCCTCATGGCCGTCACCGTAATGGTTCAGCGCGACGAACATTACAATCTGCAGGGCCCCGACTGGTTCTATGTCAAGTATCAGGCCGACGGCACACTCGACACGAACGAGCAGGGCGTGCCGCTCGCGGGGCTGGTCGGAAAGGACTCGGACACCGGGTGCATGCCCTGTCATGCCAAGGCCGAGGGAGGAGACCAGCTCTTCATGAACGACTCCTAGGTCCGGCAGAGATCCACAACCCGACCAGCAGCGGGACGGCCACCCGATCATGCCAGCCACACACCACGCAGGCCGCGCGAGATGACGGGCGCGAACATCACCGGGCGGCCGATTCCCGCCGGGCCTCGATCTGCTGCAAGGTGACCTGGCGCGCCGTCGCAAACGCGCGGATGCCCTCGTTCTCCAGACTCCGGCCGACGGCCGACAAGTCGATGTCGGCCGCCGGCATCTGATCGAGGCAATAACGCGCCTGGTCAAGGGTCTCCTCCAGGCGACGCGCGGGCTTGCCCCGCTCGCGATAGGAATCGAGTGTGGCCGGGTGCATCGCCACGATCGTGTCGGCCCCCACCAGCGCATCGACATACTTGTGCTCGTCGTACCGGGCAGACTTGGGCCCCGTGCTGGCCCACACCAAGCGCTGGGGGGTGGCACCCGCACTGGCCGGCCGGCGGAAGGGCTCCTCGTCGAAGATGCGCTTGTGAAACAAGAGACTCTGCCGGGCAACGGCGATGCCGACACTCCCTTCAAGCTTGCCGGCCAGCTCAGTCCGATCGGGGTTCTGTCCGATCCCTTCACGTATCATGGCATCGATTCGCAGGTCGATCCGGCCAACCAACACGCTGGCGGCGCCGGTGATTCCCCGGATCGACTCGCTCCGCTGCAAGCGGGCCTGCAAGCCGCTCACGTACGCTTCGGCGGCTTGTTCGTAGCGATCGGGATCGAAAATCAGGGTTGCGTTCGTATTCACTCCTTCGGCCGTGAGATGACGAATCGCGAGCAGGCCGGCATCGGTCGCGGGAACCTTGATCATGAGATTCGGCCGTTTCACACGCGTCCACAGATCGAGAGCATCCGCGGTCGTCGCGTCGCTGTCATGTGTCAGCTGCGGATTCACCGCCAGGCACACATAGCCATCCCGTCCATCGCTTTGCGCGTGGATCGGTTCCAGAAGGTCGGCTGCCGCTTGCGCGTCTTCGACCACCAGCCGGCGGTAGATCTCCTCGGCCGGCAGATCCAGAGCCGCCAGGCCGTCCATGGCAGCTCCATAGACCTCGCCTTCGGCCAACGCCTGCTGAAACAAGCTCGCGTTTGTCGTCACGCCGGTGATGCCATCTTCGGTCAGCAGCCGCTGAAACTCACCATCCTCCAGCATCCCGCGGTGCCAATAATCCAGCCAGATACCCTGGCCCAGCTTGCGAAGCTCCTGCAGAGCATTTGTCTTCATACGGTCAACTCCTGTGATCGTGCAACCCTCTTGAAGGTTGCGTCTTGTCCTCAGCTGTTCCTGTCCCTCGGACCAGCCGATGGCACCGGGGGGCGCATGTCTTCGGTAGCTACCGCTCCTCTCCGATCAGATCGAGGAACTCTCCCTCACCGATGACCTTGACATCCTCGTCGCGGGCCTTCTCCATCTTGGTGTCGCCCGGATCGGCGCCGGCCACGAGCAGATCGGTGTTCCCTGATACACTGCCGGTCGCCTTGCCCCCTTGTTCGAGTACCGCCTCTTTCGCCTCATCCCGGGACATCGCATCGAGGCCGCCGGTGAAGACGACGACCTTCCCGGCGAGGGCGCCCTTCTTCTGGGAGAACCGGGGATCGAGGCCCTGTTTCTTCAGCTTGTGAACGAGTTTGTGATTCTGTTTGTTATCGAACCAACCCGCGATGGCCTGCGCCCTGGTCGGTCCCATGCCTTCCTGCTCGAGCAGGTCTTCTTCCGAGGCCTCCGCCAGCGCCTCGAGTGACCCGAAGGCAGCCGCCAGATCGCCGGCGAACGCCCGTCCCACATGCGGGATGCCCAGACCGTAGATCAACCGAGGCAAGGTGGCCTTCGTCCGGGCCTCCTCGATCGACTGAATCACATTCTCCGCCCGTTTGGGTCCCATTCGTTCGAGCTTCTCGAGGTCCTTGCTCTTCAGACTGAATAGCTCGCTCAGATCCGACACCAATCCGGCTTCCAGGAGTTGATGCACAACCTTCTCGCCCAGACCATCGATGTCGAGTGCTTCGGAGGAAGCGAAATGCAACAGGCTCTGCTCGATCCGCGCAGGGCACGAGGGATTGGTGCACCGGGCAATCGCATCGCCTTCGGGCCTGACGACGTCGCCATGGCAAACCGGGCACTTCTTGGGCAACCGATACGTACTGCGTTTCCCGCCCTTGCGTTTCGTCACCTTGACGACGTGGGGAATGACATCCCCAGCCCGTTCGACCAACACGGTGTCGCCCTCGGCGACATCCAGCCGATCGATCTCATCCTGATTGTGCAACGAGACATGACTCACCTTCACGCCGCCAATCGAGATCGGCTCGAGAACCGCCACCGGTGTCAGCGCTCCGGTTCGGCCCACCTGGACCTCGATCTCCTTGATGCGGCTGGACTCCCGCGCGGGCGGGAACTTCCACGCCACCGCCCAGCGGGGATTGGCGGCTCGCGTACCAAGGGAGTCGTAGGCCTTCAGCCGGTCGACCTTGAAAACGCAGCCATCGATCTCGAAGGGCAGCCCCTGGCGCCGGTTCGCCATGTCCGCCTGCCAGTCGATGGCTTCTTGCTGATCTTCACATCGCTGGGCGTACTCGTTGGTTCGCAGTCCGAGGCGAGCGAGCAGGTCGAGACATTCCCAATGGGTCGCCGGCCGGGAACTCGAAGAGGCGGCAATCTCCCAGAAGTAGACCTGCAGGGGACGTTCCGAAGTGATCTTGGGATCCAGCTGCCTCAGGCTTCCGGCCGCTGCATTTCGTGGATTGGCAAATGTCTTCTTTCCGGCCTCCTCCTGTCGGTCGTTGAAGTCGCGGAACGCCTCCTTCTCCATGTACACTTCGCCCCGGACGACGAGGTGTCGTGGGCGGGAAGCGTTCTTGGGTTGCCTCAGATTCAACAAGACCTGCGGAATCGTCTTGACGTTCGGGGTGATGTCCTCCCCTTCCCGACCATCTCCACGCGTGGATCCCGTTTCGAGTTGGCCGTTTTCGTAGATCAGCTCCACGCTCACGCCGTCGTACTTCGGCTCCCCGACCAGCGTCACCTTCTCCTCGCCCAGATCGTCACAAGTGCGCTCGTAGAAGGACTCGAACCCCTCCCGGTCCGGAACCGCCTGCAAGCTCAACATCGGTGTCTCGTGCGTGACGGTCCCGAACTGCTCTTGCGGTTCCCCCCCGGTTCGCTGCATTGGGCTGTCCGCAGTCACCAGATCCGGGAATCGTTCTTCGATCTTCTCCAACTCGCCCTTGAGCCGGTCGTAGGCGGCATCGGAGATCTCCGGATCATTCTTGACGTAGTAGAGGAAATCATGATGGGAGACCTCCTCGCGAAGCTCTTTGGCTCGCTTTTGGGCCTCCTTCTTCGTCATCTCATTTACACGCTCCCCCTTGGTCGTCTTCTGCCCGGGCATGATTCCTCCTCAGCCATCCGCATCTACCGCCATCCTTCGCTCCCTGTCCTTCTTCGGGGACCTCTCCGCCCCGAGTGCCGGTCTCACCTTCGCCGCAGGCGTTTCTTCAGTTCAGTGATCGTGACCGTGTTGAGAACATCCTTTTTGCGCAACCAGCCGCGCCGGGCAGCAAGCACCCCGGAATCGATGAAGTGGAAGCTATCGGCCGAGTGGGCGTCGGTGCCCAGGGTGAAGCCGACGCCCGCATCCCGCGCGCGCTTGCAATGAACGTCGGGCAAGTCCAGACGGTCCGGTTGGGCGTTGATCTCGATGCGTACGTCGTGATCGATGCAAGCCTGGAACACCTCGTCCAGATCCACCTCCAGCGGCTCGCGCTTCCCTATGATCCGCCCCAAGGGATGACCTAGACAGTGCACCACACCGCTGCGAATGGCGGTCACGATGCGGTCGGTCATCGCCTTCTTGCTCATGTTGCGGTCGTAGTGGATGCTGGCCACTACCCAGTCGAGACCGGCCAGGGTCTTCTCCTTCAAGTCGAGCTTGCCGCTCTTCAAGATGTCCACCTCGATGCCGGCCAGAAGCCAGAACCGCTCGAGGGAATCGTTCACCTTCCGGATGCGATCCGCGTGCTTGCGCGTGGCGTCGTCATCGAGGCCCTCGGCCATGGTGACGCGCTTGCTGTGGTCGGTGATTGCCAAGTAGTCGAATCCGTACTCCTTGGCGCTCGTCGCCATCTTCTTGATCGTGTGCTGGCCGTCACTTGCCGTCGTGTGGCACTGGAAGTCGCCCCGAATGTCGCTACGCTCGATCAGCGTCGGCAGGTCGCCCGATCGGGCGGCATCCACCTCACCTCGATCCTCGCGCAGCTCAGGCGGTATCCACTTCAGGTTGAGTCGTTTGTAGATGCCGGCCTCGTCGTGGCCCGCCAACCGGTGGTCTCCCTTGAAGAGTCCGTATTCGTTGAGCTTCCAATCCCGTTTCTGCGCGATCTTGCGCAAAGCGATGTTGTGAGCCTTCGATCCGGTGAAGTAGAGCAACGCCGAGCCGAAGGCTTCCGGGTCGAAGAAACGGAAATCGACCTGGAATCCTCCGTCCAGGCGAACGCTGATCCGTTCCTTCCCCTGGCTGATCACTCGGTCGATGTTGTCGTAGGCAAGGATCTGATCTCCGGCTGTCTCTCGGTTCTTGGCCCGAATCAGCACATCCAAGTCACCGATCGTCTCCTTGCCGCGGCGCAAACTGCCGGCGACCTCCCATTCATCGATACCGTCTAGCCGGTCGAGGTGCCCCTTCAGGCTCCGCAGGTACTCTCGTGCCTCGCTATAGAGGAGGCGCCCGGCCGCCTGCTTGACCGTGGCGATCCCCTCCAGGATCTTCTCCTCGGTCTTGGCGCCCATGCCGTCCAGCTTGCGAATCTCGTGACCTTTGGCTGCTTTCTTCAGATCCTCCAGCGATTCGATATCGAGTTCCTGGTTGAGTTGCTCCACCTTTCGGGGTCCCAATCCGGGGATGTCCATCAAGGTGGTCAAACCTTCAGGGATCTCCTTCCTGAGTTCTTCGAGACGGCTACACGTACCGCGCTCCAGGATCTCGGTGATTTTCTCGGCCATGCCCTTGCCGATACTGGGTAGCTCCGAAAGGTCTTTGTCCTCCTCGGCAAGGTCTTCGACACGCTCGGACAGGTCGCGGATCGACTGCGACGCGCTTTGGTAGGCGCGAATCCGGTACTCATTGGCCCCCTTCAAGTCGAGCAGGTCGGCAATCTCGGCCAGCATGTCGGCGATGCGGGCATTTTCCATGGCACCTCCTGACTGCAATGGTATCAGGTACCGGGATTCCGACTTACCAGGGACAAGAGCGAACCGATCCTGCGTATTCTCTTGAGCAACCCGTAGGGTTTGCCCCCAGCGGCGCGACCGTGCTCTGCCCGCTTCATGACACGAAGCCGCCTACCCAGAATGGATGCAGCAGCGGGAAAGCACGCGCGGCAGGGGAACACTCGCGGCAGGGAGACACTCGAAGCACGGAAACACCCATGAAAGCTTTCGAAGCAGACCGGCGCGCGAACCGCGCCGGCACAGGAACGGTCGTCGGAGTCCAGGCCGGCGTCGTCGAGGTGCATTTCCCCGGCGGCCCACCTCCCCTCCACGAGCGGCTTCAGGTCCGTGGCTCGCCCGAAGTGGCCCTCGAAGTGATGGCGCACGAAAGCGCTACCGTCGCACAGACGATCGCACTGACGCCGACTGCCGGTCTTCAAAGAGGCGCCCGCGTGGAAGCCACCGGCGGGCCGATCCGGGTCCCCGTCGGAGACGGATTGCTCGGACGGGTCATGAACGTTTTTGGGGATCCACTCGATCAGAAGGATCCCGTGCCCGCTGAGGAACATCGGCCGATCCGCGCGCATCCCGTTCCCCTGAGCGAGCGCGTCACCAGCACCGACCTGTTCGAAACCGGCATCAAGGCCATCGATCTACTGGCGCCCCTCGAGCGAGGTGGCAAGGCCGGTTTGTTCGGCGGTGCGGGCGTCGGCAAGACGGTGCTCATCATGGAGATGATCCACAACATGGCCGCTCATCACGAGGGCGTCAGCATCTTCTGCGGCATCGGTGAGCGCTGCCGCGAGGGCGAAGAACTCCATCGTGAGATGCGAGAGGTCGACGTGCTCGACCAAGCGGTGCTGGTCTTCGGGCAGATGAACGAACAGCCCGGGGCACGATTCCGGGTGGGGCACAGTGCCCTCACCGCGGCCGAGTACTTCCGGGACCAGCGTCATCAGGATGTCCTCCTGCTCATTGACAACATCTTTCGGTTCGTACAGGCCGGCGCCGAGGTGTCCGGGCTCATGGGAGCTCTCCCGTCACGCGTGGGCTACCAACCGACGCTGGCCACTGAACTGGCAGAACTCGAGGAGCGCATCTGCAGCACACGCAATGGGGCCATCACGTCGGTTCAGGCCGTCTATGTCCCGGCCGACGATTTCACCGACCCCGCCGCCGTGCACACCTTCGGCCATCTCTCCTCCTCGATCGTGCTGTCCCGCGACCGCGCCAGCCAGGGGCTGTATCCGGCCATCAACCCCCTCCAATCCGACTCCAAGATGCTGATGCCTCACGTCGTGGGCGAACGACACTACCGGGTGGCCCAAGACGTACGGCAGGCACTCGCCGAATACGAGCAACTCAAGGACATCATCGCGATGCTCGGAATGGAGGAACTCTCACAGGAGGACCAGAAGACGGTTCGCCGTGCCCGGCGGATCGAGCGCTTCCTCACCCAGCCCTTCTTCACAACCGAGGCGTTCACGAATCAGAAGGGCAAGCTCGTTCCGCGAGAAGACGCGGTCGAGGGGTGCGAACGCATCCTGAGCGACGAATTCAGCGACCTGCCCGAAAAGTCGGTCTACATGATCGGCGCCATCGGCGAAGCCGATCGATCCGGTTCCCACGGGGATGGCGGGGAGAAGAATGATACTGAAGCTGATGACCGCCAATGAGCTACTCCTCGAGGAGGAGGTGACGCGCCTCGGCGCCGAGGCGCCAGGAGGCAGTTACGTCATCCTGCCCCGCCACATCGATATGGCGGCGCTGCAAGTGGCGGGCCTGATCTCTCTGGACCGGGGCGAAGGCGAGACCGAATGGGTGGCGGTGGACGAGGGCGCTGTGGTGAAGCGGGGAGACACGGTGTGGGTGGCGGTGCGAGACGCCGTGCGCGGGGGCTCACTGAAAGACCTGGAACGCGCTGTCGAAGAGAGGTTCCTCCAGGTAGACGAACAGGAGAAACGCGCCCGCGCGGCGGCGGCTAGATTGGAGGCGGATTTCATCCGCCGCTATCTGGAGGTTCGGGAACGTGCCTAAGCCCGCTCCCCGAATGGAGCCCGGGGCCAAGCGCTTCCGCCAGGCCGCCGAGCGGAAACGTCGGCGCAAAATGCGCGCCGCAAAGCAGAAGGAGCACAGCCTGTGGTTCGGGTTGGGGACCTTCGGCATCGTCGGCTGGTCCGTGGCCATCCCTACGGTGATCGGCATCGTGGTAGGACTCTGGCTCGATGCCCAACAAGGCCATTCAGGCACCTCCGTTTCCTGGACGCTGACGTTCATGATCATCGGCGTGACCCTGGGCTGCCTAAACGCATGGTTCTGGGTGCGCCGCGAACGAGAACAGATCCATCGGGACGATTCGCCCGCAACCGGGCAGGGACCGCCCCCATCGGAAGGCGGAGGCGAAGCCGAACGCATCCAGAACCGTCAGGAATCACGGTAGCGCGAGTCCGCAGATCGCACCGGGTCGGCGAGGGCGGCCGCGCCGAACGCATTTCGGAGAAGGGAGTACGCAGACCATCATGTCTGTAGTCGGCCAAGTCATTCTGTCGCTGATCGCGGGGCTAGCCCTGGGCGCATTCTACTTCAGCGTCCTGTGGTGGATGACGCACCGCCTGCCTCACACCCGTTGGCCGACCGCACTGACGGTCCTGGCCCTGCTCGTGCGTTTCTCGGTTGCGATCTATGTGATTTCGCTGCTGGCGATCCACTGGGGCTGGCCGGCGGTCCTGGCGTCATTGGCTGGGTTCATCGCCGCGCGAACGATTCTGATCCGCCGCCTGGGCCCCAAGAAGGGCATCCTCGTGGGAAGGCTCTGATCGTCATCCAGTTCGCAAACAACACCCAAAGGGTATGGTATGGAAATCAACCCAGACAGTATCGTCATCGTCCAGCTGGGGCCGGTTGCGCTCAATGCGACCCTGGTCTTCACCTGGGTCGTGATGCTCCTGCTGGTCGGGATGGCCCAGCTGGTCACCCGGCGAATCACCTCGCAACCACCTTACTCGCGCTGGCAGATGATGCTCGAGGCCGTGGTGAGCTACATGCAGGATCAGATCCGGGAGGTGACCAGTGGCAAGACGGCTCGGTATCTCCCTTTCCTGGGTACGCTCTTCCTGTTCATCTCACTGGCCAATTTCCTGAGCATCGTTCCCGGCTACCATGCCCCGACCGGCTCCCTGTCGACGACCGGTGCGCTGGCGGCGTGCGTATTCGTGGCAGTGCCGGCCTATGGCATTGCTCGCAGCGGCCTCAGAGGGTACCTGGCACACTACGTGAGGCCCTCTGCCCTGATGCTCCCCTTCCACGTGATCGGGGAGCTATCGCGAACGCTCGCGCTGGCCGTGCGTCTGTTCGGCAACGTCATGAGCGGCACGCTGATCGTGGCCGTCTTGCTGACCGTCGTGCCGGTCATCTTCCCGGCGGTGATGCAGGCCCTGCAACTGCTCATTGGACAGATTCACGCTTACATCTTCGCCGTGCTCGCGATGGTCTACATCGCCTCGGCCTCGAGAATACAGGACAACTAGCCACGGCGTGGCCGGCACCGGGCGCCGCTACCACCGAATGGCCAATCAGGAGAAGGACTCATGGAAAGCGCGGACCTCGTAGCTCTCGGATCGATCATCATCTCCGGACTCACGATCGCGATCGGATCGATCGGTCCGGCCCTCGGTGAGGGGCGTGCACTCGCTCGGGCGCTCGCCGCCATCGCACAGCAACCGGATGAATCGAACACGATCACGCGAACCCTCTTCGTAGGGATGGCGATGATCGAGTCGACCGCCATCTACTGCTTCGTGGTGGCGATCATCCTGATCTTCGCCAATCCATTTTGGAGTCACTTCACTCAACAATAGGACGGCTTGCCGTGCAGATTGATTGGTTCACATTCGGAGCCCAGATTGTCAACTTCGTGATCCTGGTGCTGCTCTTGAAGCACTTCCTGTACGACCGCATCGTCGCCGCCATGGATGCGCGCGAACGGCGCATCGCCGAACACCTCGACGAAGCCCAGGAGAAGGAGAAAGCGGCCGAACGGCGCCAGGCGGAGTTGCGGCGACAGAAGGAGGAGCTCGAAGGCGAACGGCAGGCAATCCTCCGATCCGCTCGGGAGAAGGCTGAGAAGCAGCATGCGGAAGAATCGCGCCGACTGCGCGATGACATCCAGGCCCGACGGCAGCGTTGGGTCCAAAGCCTCGAGCGCGAGCGCGGCGACTTCCTGAAGGCTCTCCGGAGAGAGTCGGGCCGGCAGGTCTGCGCCGTGAGTCGTCACGCGCTGCACGAGCTCGCCGACCAGGAACTCCATGCTCAGATCGTCTCCACCTTGATCGAGAAACTCGAGGCTCTCGACGAGGAGAAGACGAAGCCTCTTGCCAAGGCGGTGCGCGACAACGACGGGACACTCCATGTTCGAAGCTCGCACGCTCTATCGGATGATGCTGGCAAGAGACTTCAGGAGGCGGTCGAAGGGCGCCTCGACATGCAGGTCGAGATCCACGCGACCGAGGACGACGATCTCCTCTGCGGTCTCGAGCTATCGGCGGGCGGACATCGGTTGGCCTGGAGTCTCGATCATCACCTGGATCGACTCGAGGAGAACCTCGTGGGACTCTTGGATCACCCGGCGACCCGCGGTAACCCTGACCGTGAGGAAGGAGAAGGGGAATCGGGCGAGCAAGACGAGCCAAGCGCGCCGGAGAAGCAGCGGGAGCAAGTCCGATGACGGCCCCAAACAGCACCAACCGGCACGGTCTTGCAGACGTGCCTGAAGCCGTGCCTGAAGGCACGCTTGAAGGCGCGCTCGAAGGCGTGCTCGAAGGCGTGCTTGAAGATGTGGCCTCCGCGGTAGAGCAAACCCTGCAGGACCAGCCTGCCCGGCTGGACATCGAGGAGGTCGGCACCGTTCTGCAGGTGGGACGTGGCGTCGCCGATGCCGACGGGCTTCCCCACGTGGGCTCCCAGGAGCTGCTTCATTTCGAGGGCGGCTTCCGCGGCATGGCCCTCACGCTGAAGCCCAACCGGGTCGGCATTGCCCTCCTGGATGCCTGGGACGAGATTGGGTCGCGATCGATCGTTCGGCGGACGGGCCGTGTTGTGGATGTACCCGTGGGCGATAAGCTGTTGGGGCGCGTCATCGATCCAACCGGGCGGCCGCTCGACCGCCAGGGGCCCGTGGAGACCGAGGAGCGGCGTCCAATCGAACGATCGGCGCCGGAGATCCTCGATCGCGCGCCCGTCTCGGTTCCGCTGCAGACTGGACTGAGGGTCGTGGATGCGCTCATTCCGGTTGGCCGTGGACAACGGGAGCTGATTCTCGGGGATCGCCGCACCGGCAAGACCGCCATCGCGATCGATGCGATCCTCAATCAGCGGGATACCCAGGTTCGATGCATCTACTGCGCCATCGGCCTGCGCGGCACGGCCGTGGCCCGAGTCGTCGACGATTTGCGATCCCACGGAGCGTTCGACACCTGCACGGTCGTCTTCGCAGGTGGCGACGAGCCCCCCGGTCTCAAGTACGTGGCGCCCTACGCGGCGATGAGCATGGCTGAGTACTACATGGATCAAGGCCAAGATGCACTGGTGGTCTTCGACGATCTCACCCGGCACGCCCGGGCCTACCGGGAACTCTCCCTGCTTCTGCGTCGACCGCCGGCTCGTGAAGCCTATCCCGGTGATATCTTCTACGTCCACGCGCGATTGCTCGAACGTGCCACCCATCTCCGCGATCGGGAGGGCGGTGGTTCGGTAACGGCCCTGCCGATCATCGAGACGCAAGCGCAGAACATCTCGGCCTACATCCCCACGAACCTGATCTCGATCACTGATGGGCAGATCTACCTCTCGCCCACCCTACAGCAACGAGGCGTCTTGCCGGCGGTCGATGTCGGCAAGTCGGTCTCACGCGTGGGCGGCAAGGCCCAGCTGGACGCGTACCGGGCCGTTGCGGGAGATCTCCGCCTGGCGTATTCGCAGTTCGAAGAGCTGGAGTCCTTCGCCCGGTTCGGAACACGACTCGACGAGGAAACCAAGGCCACGTTGGCGCGAGGCCGCCGGGTGCGTGAAGTGCTCAAGCAACCACAGTATCACCCACGCACCGTCCCGGAGCAGATCGCCGTCTTACTGTCCCTCAACGAGGGGCTCTTCGACTCGGTGCCCACCGAGCAGGTGGGTGAGGTCCTGGGCGAGATCCAAGACACGGTTCCCGGGAAGCTCGCAGACCAGAGTCAACGCATCCGGGACGGGGAGAAGCTCTTGGATGAGGACCGCCAGGCGTTCTTGGACGCGGCCCGGTCGATCCTGAAGAAACGTGGATGAGGTACGTCCATGCAAACCCTCGGAGCACTTCAGCGACGCATCGAGCGCACGAAGGACCTCCATTCGGTCGTCAAGAGCATGAAGGCCCTCGCTGCCGCCAGTATCCGGCAATACGAGCACGCGGCCGACGCCGTGGGGGAGTGGGGGCAGGCGATTGATCTGGCCCTTCAGGTTGCGCTGCGAAACTCGGACGCGAAACTGAAGGAAGTGCTGACTCCCCTCGGCCGGGAGACGGCCGCGATCGTGATCGGATCGGATCAGGGAATGTGCGGGCAGTTCAATGACGATATCGCCTCGCTGGCTATCGAGAAGCTGGCTCGCGATGCTGAGTCGACGGCCGGGAATCCGAAGGCCGGCGACGGCGGCGGTGGTCCCTCCGAACCCGAAGATACCGACGATACCCGCCCGAGGATCTTGGCGATCGGAGAGCGGGTCGCCGCCCGACTCCAAGATGCCGGCCTGAGGGTGAGCCGCCGCGTCGACGTGCCCCCGCAGGCCGAGGGCATCGCCCGGCAAGCCGGCGAGGCTCTCGTCCAGGCCGAACGATGGCGAAGCGAACACGCCATCCAGCGCATTCGCCTCTTCCACAACCGGCGCCTCTCGGCCTCCCGATACCGCCCGGAGGAGACGACCCTCTGGCCCCTGGACCTGTCTCATCTGCGGCATCTCGTCAACCGTCCGTGGCACTCTCGTTCACTTCCGATCGCACGCATGAACCGGGACCGGCTTCTCGCAGGTCTCATCCGGCAGTACCTGTTCGTCACCATGTTCCGCGCACTGGCCGAGTCGGCGGCCAGTGAGCAGGCGAGTCGGTTGACGTCGATGCAGGCGGCCGAGCAAGACATCGAGGACCGTTTGGACGATCTCACCCAGCAGCACAACCAGCAACGCCAACAGGCCATCACCGGAGAGCTGTTGGACTTGGTTTCAGGCCGGGTGGTTCTGGAAGACTAGCCGCGGGCCCGCGAAGGGCGGCACGAATCTTAGGAACACAGCCGCCACCTGACTACTGCGCCGATTCCTTCAACGACGTTCGGAGTTCAATCTCCACCCCTCGCAGGGCCTTGGCAATCACACACGAGTCCTTGGCCTGGCCTGCAAACCGCTCGAAATCCTTCTTCTCGAGGTCCGGAACCACCGCATTCACATACAAGCGAATCGACGAAACCGCGAATCCTTCCTCACCCCGCTCGAGTGTGACCTCGGCCTCCACGTTGACATCACGGGGCGAGTGTCCGTGCTGTTCGGCCACTCCGGTGAAGGCCATGGCATAGCATCCGGCGAGAGCGGCGCCGATCAGTTCTTCCGGATTGGTATTCGGACCCGACTCGAATCGGGAGGGGAAGTCGTAGGTCCCCTCGAAGGCACCGCTCTGCAGGCTGATCGTCCCCTGACCATCTCGAAGGTTACCCTGCCACCGGGCAGTCGCCTTGCGCTTGCTCACCTTGGCCTCCTTTGGTTCACGTCCATGGATCATGGTCGGACATGGGACTGCGTCTTCGGACTGCGTCTTCGGGCTGCGTCTTCATGGCCGGCCAACGATGCGTCACACCCAGGATGCGCGCTCTCGTTCGGGTAGCCCATACGAGATGAACCGATTCCCTCTCCCACCACTCCCGATCCCACGGGTGGGGTGATCCCCCAGTGCCATGCAAGGCCGCCCCCCGTTGTTGCCTGCCTGGACTGGGCTTAGCGTCAACGCATCGACTACCCGATCGCGGGGGCTGGATCTTTCTTCGAACAAGCGCGGGAGGATCCGACCGGCCGCGCATGGAGGCGCCCATGGAGGCGCCCATGGAGGCGTCCATGAAGGCGCCCATGAAGGCACCCATCAAGGCGCCCATGAAGGGGGTCCCATCATGATTGCAGAGATGATCGTCCTGCCGGATCGCTATGATGCCATCATCAGCGATCTCGACGGCGTCGTCACCCGTTCGGCGACGGTCCACGCGGCGGCCTGGAAGGACGCCTTCGATGAGTTCCTGGCGAAGTATTCAGGCAAGACCGGTGAGGCGCAGGATCCCTTCGATCCCCGCCACGACTACTTGCGCTACGTGGACGGACTGCCCCGCTACGAGGGTGTCAAGTCCTTCCTGGACTCCCGCGGTATCAAGCTGCCCTGGGGTTCGCCGGAGGATCTACCGGATCGTGAGACGGTCTGCGGGATCGGCAACGACAAGAACCGCAAGTTCCGCGAGCGAATTCAGCGCGATGGGGTGGAGCGCTACGATAGTTCCGTCGACTTCTTCAACGAGGCCAAGAAACGGGGCATCCACCTCGGCCTGGTCTCGTCAAGCAAGAACGCCCGGGCCCTGCTCGAGGCGGCCCACCTCGATCACCTCTTCGAGGTCATCGTCGATGGTGTCGAAGCCGAACGCCAGAGTCTGGCCGGCAAGCCGCAACCCGACACCTTCTTGGAGGCCGCTCGGCGCCTGTCGGTCTCGCCTGCCCGGGCTATCGTGATTGAGGATGCCGTGTCGGGCGTAGCGGCGGGCCACCGGGGGGGATTCGGCTGCGTGCTCGGCGTGGCGCGCAATGCCAATCACCAGGATCTTCACGATGGTGGCGCGGATGTCGTCGTCAATGACCTGGGCGACGTGAAGATGACCCATCCCAAGAAGCAGGGCCCCCAGCGGCGGAAAGCCGCTTTGCCGGACGCGATACGTCTACTGCACTCACTCCCCCAGAAGCTGGGGAACCGCCAGCTGGCGGTCTTTCTCGATTTCGACGGCACCCTTTCGCCGATTGTGGACGATCCCAACCAGGCGGACCTACCCGAGGCGACGCGCAGGAGCATGGCGACCCTCGCGCAATGCGTTCCCACTGCCGTGGTCAGCGGCCGTGACCTTCAAGACGTGAAGCGGCGCGTCGGGCTCGAGAACCTGTGGTACGCCGGCAGCCACGGCTTCGAGATCGAAGGGCCGAAGGGAGAGACCTTCGTCCAGGACGATGCCCAGGCGACCTTGCCGAAGCTCGAGGAGGCCGAGCAGAAACTCCGCAGCCTCGTAGGCCGCGTGGCGGGCGCAGAACTCGAGCGCAAGAGCTACTCTATCGCAATCCATGTGCGCCAGGTCGATCCCGGCCTGATTCCGGTCATCGCCGCCGAGGTCAGCGCGATCACCGACGAGATTCCGCAACTGCGGGTCTCGCGGGGACGCAAGGTCTTCGACCTCGGACCCAACATCCCGTGGGACAAGGGACGCGCGGTCCACTGGATTCTCGATGTGCAGCATCTGGACGAGGCCCGGGCGGTTCCCCTCTACATCGGCGATGACGTCACCGACGAAGACGCCTTCGGGGCTCTCTCGGAGAGGGGACTCGCAATCGCCGTCATGGGTGGCCCTCATGAAACCCACGCCCAATATCTGTTACAGGATCCCTACGCCGTCCGCCACTTCCTGGATGAATTGCACAAGACGATGAGGGAGGCAGATCTTTGTCAATCTGGCATCTGAGCTATGAAGGCTTCGCCCCCGAGCAAGAGGGCTTACGCGAAGCGCTCTGCACCCTCGGCAATGGCTACTTCGCAACGCGTGGCGCAGGGGAGGAGACCCGAGCCGACGATGTGCACTATCCCGGCACCTACTTGGCGGGCGGCTACAACCGGCGCGAAACCGAAATCGCTCATCACAAGGTCGAAAACGAAGACCTGGTCAACATGCCCAACTGGCTCCCCCTCTCTCTCCGGGTAGCGGGAGAAGACTGGATCGACTTCCGCCGCGTCGAACTCCTGGACTATCACCAGCAACTCGATCTCAAACGCGGCATCCTGCAGCGGAACATTCGCTTTCGCGACCGGGAGGGGCGGGTGTCGCAGTATCGCTCGCGGCGGCTCGTCCACATGGACAGCCCACATCTGGCAGCTCTGGAGGCAACGCTGCTTCCCGAAAACTGGTCGGGAACGATTCAGATCCGATCAGCGCTCGATGGACGTGTCATCAACGACAATGTCGCTCGTTACCGGCCGCTGGAGAGTCGCCACCTGGAGCCCTTGGAGGCCCGTGCCATCAACGGCGGCATGCTCCTGCGGGTACGCACGAACCAGTCCCACATCGAGATCGTCCAGGCGGCCCGCACCCGCGTGGAATGCCAGGGACGCCAGGTGCCCCCTCCCGTCACGGCAGCCGGTGAAGATGCCTATGTTGCTCAGTTCTTCGACTGCCGGGCAGCCGAGGGCCATCCGATCACGATCGAGAAGACCGTAGCGCTCTATACCTCTCGGGATCCAGCCATCTCCGAATGCGGTCTGGCTGCCGTCAAGGAGCTCGATCGCGCCGAGCACTTCGAGTCGCTGGCGCGCCGGCATGCCGGTCTCTGGTACCATCTGTGGCAGCGCTTCGACCTGGCTCTCGAAGGACCTGATGAAGAACAGGCCTCCCACACATCGCTGGTTCTGCACCTGCATTTGTTTCACATCCTTCAGACGGCGTCGCCCAACATCATGGGACTCGATGTGGGTGTCCCGGCCAGAGGTCTTCACGGGGAGGCTTACCGAGGCCACATTTTCTGGGACGAGATGTTCATCTTCCCTACGCTCAACCTTCGCATGCCGGAGATAACGCGCGCGCTGCTCGGCTACCGGTACCGGCGGCTCTCCGAAGCCCGGGCGGCGGCCCAGCGGGAAGGCTTCCAAGGCGCCCTCTATCCCTGGCAGAGCGGGAGTGACGGCCGCGAAGAGAGCCAGGTGCTTCACCTCAATCCGAGGTCGATGCGCTGGCTGCCGGACAATACTCATCTCCAGAGGCACGTCAACGCGTCCATCGCCTACAACGTCTGGCAGCACTATCAGGTCACCGATGACCGCGAGTTCTTGAGCTGGATCGGCGCCGAGATGATCTTGGAGATCGCCCGTCTCTTCGCCAGCTTGGCCACCTACAACAGCACCTTCGACTGTTACGAAATTCGCAAGGTCATGGGCCCGGACGAGTATCACGACCGGCTTCCGGATACGCCCGAACCCGGCCTCGACAACAACGCCTACACCAATGTCATGGCGTCGTGGGTTCTCTGCCGAGCGCTGGAGTTGCTGGAGATTCTTCCGGAGGAGCGCCTTTCGACCCTGCGCGAGCTGCTTCGGATCGACGAGAGCGAAATCGAGGCCTGGGATGAGATCAGCCGGAAACTGCGCGTCGTGATTTCCGAGGAGGGGATCATCAGCCAGTTCGAAGGATACTTCGACCTCAAGGAGTTCGATTGGGACGGCTACCGGGAGAAGTACGGCAACATCCAACGCTTGGACCGCATTCTGGAGGCCGAAGGCGACACGCCCAATGCTTACAAGGTCTCCAAGCAGGCCGATGTGCTCATGCTCTTCTATCTGTTTTCGGCCGAGGAACTCGAAGAGATGTTCACCCGGCTTGGCATCACGTGGCACCCGGATATGATCCCCGCCAATGTCACGTACTACTTGAAACGGACCCCGCATGGCTCCACGCTCAGCCACGTGGTTCATGCGTGGGTGCTGGCACGGTCGGATCGTGAACGGGCCTGGAAGTTATTCAGCGAGGCGCTCGATGCCGATCTCAGCGACATCCAGGGGGGAACGACACCGGAGGGAATCCATCTCGGCGCCATGGCGGGCACGGTCGATCTCGTGCAGCGCAACTACACGGGGCTCGAAACACGAGGGGACGCGCTGTGGTTCAATCCGGCGCTGCCGATCGGCATCGATTGCCTGCGAATGACCCTACGCTACCGAAAACATTCCCTCGTCGTGGTGCTGTCTCGGGACGAGCTGAGAATCACCGCGCGAGAGATGGGAACCGGGACGATCCGCGTTGCGTGTCATCAGGAGGAAGCGGAGCTGTGTGCCGGTGACACCGCGGAATTCAGTCTGCGGCCGGATGAAACCAATAGCCATGGGCAGACGGTTGCCGTATCCCATCTCTCGGACTGACCGCGGTCATCCGCTTGGGAAGGAACGAGTGCTTGGGAGACGCCGTGTGCTTGGAAAGGAACAAACCATGCGAGTTGAAGTAGATCAGGTCAAATGTACAGGCGCCGGCATATGCGTCATGCGCTTGCCGAGCATCTTCCGGTTCCAGGAGGGCAGCAAGAAGGCCACCGTCTTGGTCGACAAGGTGCCGGCCGAACTCGAGACCGATTGCGTGGCGGTGGCGGCCGAATGCCCGAGCCAGGCCATTCTCGTTCACGATGTCCGTGAGTGACACCGGAGATCTCGAAGCCGGCTCTTGAGACGCCGTGAGAGAGGCCGCCGTGCCACTAGCGCGTTTCGAGCCACTGAACCGCGGCACGAATCAACATGGGGCTGTTCGTAAGGTTCAGTTTGATCTTCAGGTTCTCTCGGTAGGTCTCGATCGTCTTGACGCTCAGGCACAGCCGCTCGGCGATCTGCCGCGTCGTCAATCCCCGCCCGATCAGCTCGAACACCTCGAGCTCACGATCCGACAGTGTTTCGATGGAGGTCTTGTCCGTGTTTGGCTCCCCGCCCACCATGCGGCTGAGAAGTTGCTCGGACATCTCGGGGCTGAGATAGACCCTGCCGGCCATGACCTGTTCGATGGCGTCGAAGATGCGCTCGGTGGCAGTCTCCTTGTTGACATAGCCCAGGGCGCCCGCTTGAAGCACTCTTTCGGCATACAGGTTCTCGTCGTGCATAGAGCACACCATGAGCTTGATCTCGCTATCCAGGGCACGGATCTGTTTGATCAGCTCGATGCCGCCGACATCCTTGAGCGAAATGTCGATGATGATCAGGTCCGGCCGGTCCTTGGCGATATGATCGAGTGCCTGCGCGGCCCCGTCGGCCTCGCCACAGATGTCGATATTGGGACGTTCTCCCAACAGCTTCGCCAGTCCCCGGCGAACGATCGGATGATCGTCGACGAGTAACACCTTGGTGCGGTTCTGAATATTCGTGGTCATGCTTTCCTCCCCTACCGAGCAGTCCGCAAGAGCTGAAGAACGTCTACCGGATCTGATAACGCATTGCTCAGAACACCCCTCAGCCTCGCCCGGCCCATGCTCTTGGTCAGTGCCCGCAGTATAGCCGGTGACTGCAAACAAACCAAGAACAGCTAAGCGAGGTGCCAATGAATGCGCCTAAACTACAGCACTTAGCAACCCGCACACGGAAATTTCGGGGAATCCCCCATGGCACGGGACTTCCCCACCGCCAACGACTTCACGAGGACGTCTCCCCACCATCACACTTCTCGAACCTGGTTGCCCTCGGGCCAGATCCTAGACGCCAGCCGGGAGGCCGCCCGGTTGCTCCTGACACTCACGGTGCGTGATTGTGTATGCGAGTCCGCAACTCACCACCGCCAAGAGGACAGCCCAGGAGGCCAGTCTAGGAGGTCGCCCATGTTCGGTAAGCGATACACGCTATTCACACTGTTCGACTTCGCCGTGCGCATTGATCTCAGCTGGCTTCTGATCCTCGCGCTCGTTGTCTGGTCGCTGGCCGGTGGAGTGTTTCCGCAGCAGGTCGAAGGACTGAGCGGGTGGCAGTATGGACTCATGGGGCTGGCCGCCGCGGCCGGCTTGTTCCTATCGATCGTCTTCCATGAGATGTCCCACTCCTTGGTGGCCCGCGGATCGGGCCTTCCCATGAAGGGCATCACGCTGTTTTTGTTTGGTGGGGTGGCGGAGATGTCTGACGAACCCCCTAGCGCGATGGCCGAGCTGAAGATGGCCATCGCCGGGCCCTTGGCCAGTGTCCTCGTCCTGGGCGTCTTCCTGGGGCTGGCCACCCTCGGGACCTCATGGGGATGGTCCCAACCGGTGACCGCCGTGCTGCGCTGGATCGGATACATCAATGGTGTGCTGGTCGTCTTCAATATGATTCCCGGCTATCCCCTCGACGGAGGCCGGGTGCTCCGTGCCCTGATTTGGAAGAAGAAGGGCAACCTACGGGAGGCGACCCGCATCGCCTCTCGCGTTGGGGCCGGCTTCGGGCTATTGCTCGTGGGCTTGGGTGTAGTCAACCTGCTGTTCATGAACCCAATCGGGGGATTGTGGTGGATCCTGATCGGATTCTTCATCCGCTCGGTCGCCAAGAACAGCTACCAGCAGCTCTTGATTCGTATTGCATTGCAGGGCGAGGAGGTACGCCGCTTCATGAAAGGGTCTCCCGTGTCCGTATCCTCGTCCCTTTCGATTGGAGAGTTCGTGGAGGACTACGTCTACCGCCATCACTACAAACTATATCCGGTAGTGGATCAGGAACGTCTGGTCGGTTGCATCACAACCCGGAACGTCAAGGAGATCCCCCGCGAGGAGTGGAGTCGCTATCGGGTTGGAGATGCGGCGCAACCCTGTTCGGACAGCAATACGATCGCGCCCCACACCGATGCGGTCAAGGCACTCGAGAAGATGAACCGTAACCAAGCCGGCCGCCTGATCGTCGCCGAGGGTGACAAGTTGCTCGGGATGCTGGCGTTGAAGGACCTGTTGCGCTTCCTCTCCGTGAAGCTGGACCTGGAGGGCGACGCAGAGCTGCCACGAGGTCTAGCGGCCTAGCTCGCGTCACACCAGAGACGGAATCAACCCCTGGTCCGACCTGGCGATCTACCCGAAGCCCTGACCGGCTGTTCCCCGATGGCGAGCGGCATTCTCCATCGAGGATACTGCCGCCAAGCGCAAGACATCGATAGGCATAGAAGGGCGGTCACGATGAAGAAAGCGGGGTCGCGCGATCGAAGCATCGTCACGATCAAGTAGTTTCGTAGATCGTGCGGCTGTTTGGCTCCGCACGCCGGCCGCACGCCCTACGCTTCTGCTACGCTCATCCCCCAACCCATGGGGTGGAACGGGAGTACTCGATCCCTGTGCACCATCACTCCCGTTCCGCCCCTCCCACCCCGGCAGGCCCGGATTGCCACCAGTGCGAATACCCGGTGCTCCGTGCAATAGGCGGTTCACCCGAGCAGTACACACAGACGACATGGAGGAGGCCAGCCCATGGCAGACATCTGCAAGCTCTATCAAACCGATGACTGGAAGACCGAGAAACACGTGCCGGTGATAGAAGTACCGGAGGAAGTAGAGAAGGGGCAGTACTTCCCGATCACGGTCACCCTTGGGAAAGAAGTCGCGCATCCGAACGAGACCGCTCATCACATTCGGTGGATCAAGGTGTACTTCCATCCCGAGGATGCTCCGTTCCCCTATGAAATCGCCCACACGGCATTCCAGGCACATGGCGAATCCGTGGACGGTCCCGATACGAGCGGGGTCTACACGCATCACGAGGTCCAGGTATCATTCAAGACCGACAAGCCGGGGACGCTTTTTGCTACCAGTCTTTGCAACATCCACGGCCTGTGGCAGTCATCGAAGCCTCTGGCCTTGCCGGTGGCCTGATAGCCGCCGTGGAACCAGAACCAGGAGGACACGCATGGCCACTATCGCCGTACTTGTCGACCATCTCTTCGAAGACTCTGAATACACCCGCCCCGCCAACAGCTTCCGAGAGGCGGGTCACACATTGACCCACATCGGACTCAAGACCGGTGATAAAGTCATCGGGAAGCGAAATCAAGAATCGGTTCTGATCGATCTGAACATCGCCGACGCAGATCCAACCGAATACGATGCCCTGTTCATTCCCGGAGGCTACTCACCGGATCGGCTCCGGGTTCATGAACCGGTCGTCTCCTTCGTGCGGGAGTTCGTGGAGGCCGACAAGCCTGTCTTCCTGATTTGCCACGCTCCGCAGCTCTTGATTACCGCTGATGTGCTGAACGGCCGAACGGTGACTGGATATACATCCATCCGGAAGGACATGGAGAATGCAGGTGCGATCGTCAAGGACCAGCCGGTGGTCCGCGATCGCAACATGATTTCGAGCCGGAATCCGCATGACCTTCCAGAGTTCATCGACGCTGCGCTACGAGTTCTCGGCTGACCCATTAATAGCGGACCCGAACCGCGTTCGGGTCCGCCCTCCTTCTCACTCAGATTCGCCGGGACTCCGGTGACGCCCGACGTTCGGGCTCACCGCGATGGCTCACCGCGATTCCACCATCAGGTTATTGTCGACCCAGACCGCACCACCCTCGAACGCGTTCTCGGTGGCGTCGAGTCGTTCAGACCAGCTGTCCACCTCTCCGGTCAATGTCGCTACGCCGTCCTCGACCGTGACGGTCACATCATCGCCGTCGACGAAAGGGCTCCACCAGAACTCGTTTTCAATGTCCTGCCGAATCTCGCGATCGGACCTGAACGTCACGTAGGGCGCGTAGTCATACCATGTGTAATCATACGGATAGTAATCGTAGACATACGGATCATAGGCAATCCACGATTCCGGGTAGTCGACCTCGAGACCGTTGCGCACCTCGGACACCCCGTTGGTCCGGACGGCAATATCCTCGGCTCGGGCCTTCTCGAAGTAGGAGTCGACCGTTCCGGAGAGCCGGGCCGTGCCATTCGTGACATCAACGTCGATTTCGTAGCGCTCAATGTAAGGGTCACGGGCGATGGCGTTGCCGATGTCCCGGGCAACCTCGGTGTCCTCAACCGCTGCGGGGCGCACGCGAATCCGATTGGTGACGGCCGCTACTCCCCACGTCCGGCGTGCCACCTGAGCCGCCGCCCGCTTGGCCTTCATGTTGTCGACTCGCCCGCGCAAGGTCACGGCACTGCCGGTCACATCGACATCGACGTCAAAGGAGTAGACCCGAGGGTCATAGACGAGGGCATCCTTGATGGCCTCACGAACCTCCTCCTCGGACTTCACGACGTATTCGCGTTCGCGCTGGGCTTCATCATGAACGGCCGGATCGACCGTGAGCGCCTCGGCCTCGACCGATTCAGTGCCATAGACCCACGCATCACGTTCGGCCCGCCGCTTCTCGGCCGCGCTGCCGACCTTACCGCTCAGCTCGACTTCGCCCGCCGACACGTCCACCTCGATCAGGGAGTGATCGACCAGGCCGTCCCAGCGCAAAGCGTGCTCGACCTCAGCTCGAATCTCGGCGTCCGTACGTTCCTCGTCATACGAAATGCTTAGATCATTCTCGACGGCCGCGACTCCGCGGATCCCTTTGGCTACGCGTTCCGCCAATTCCCGTTCGTGCCACGAATCCACGGTTCCGGACAGATAGACCGTCTTGTTCTGCACTTCGGCAGCGATCTCCCAGGATTCGGTTGCCGGATCGCCGACCAAGGCTTGGTCGACGTCGGACTCGATCTCCCAATCCATGCGACCCCAGTACGGCTTGACATCGATCGTATTGACGACGGATCGTACGCCCTTGACGGTTTCGGCTAGCTGCGCGGCGCGTTCCTTGGCAAGGAGGGTGCTAACCGTCCCGCTCAGTGCGGCAATCCCGTTGGTGGTGCGAACATCGATGTCATTGAGCGGCACCGCTTTGTCATACGCCAGCTCGTCTTCGATCGCATCGGTGATTTGCTGATCGGTCAATGCCGGCTCCGCACGAGCCGGTCCAGCTGCCCCCGCAAGCGCCAGCAACAGCGTGGCGACCGTCAAGACGACGGTTCGGTGATATATCCAATTGGCAATGCAGTGAAGCTGCATGATGGCCCCCTTTCCTTGAGTTTCTCTAAGAGTGTCTCTTCGAGCGATCGGATCGATGAGATCGCGACTCACCTGGGCTACCTGCCTTCGAGTTCGGCCACTTCCCGGATCACCGACACGACGCTGTCGGGATTCAACGAGATCGAATCGATGCCCGACTCCACCAGGAACCTGGCGAATCCCGGATGGTCACTGGGCGCTTGCCCGCAGATGCCGACCTTAGTGCCCTTTCGGTGGGCACGCTCGATGAGATCGGCGATGGACCGTTTGACCGCCGGATGGCGTTCGTCGAAGAGCTCCCTGAGAGCAGCCGAGTCTCGGTCGACGCCCAGGATGAGCTGCGTGAGATCGTTGCTGCCGATCGAGAAGCCGTCGAAACGTTCGGCAAACTCCTCGGCCAGCACGACGTTCGACGGGATCTCGATCATGACGTAAATCTCGAGGCCGTCCTTGCCCCGCTCGAGTCCGTTCTCGGCCAGGACCTCGAGGACGCGATCGGCTTCCTCCGGCGTGCGGCAGAAAGGGATCATGATGACTACGTTTCGCAGACCGATCTCCTCACGTACCCGGCGAATGGCCCGGCATTCCAGAGCGAATCCCTCGCGGTACTGCTCGCTGTAGTACCGTGCGGCACCCCTCAGGCCCAACATGGGATTCTCCTCGTCGGGTTCGAACTGCTTCCCTCCGATCAGATCGGCGTACTCATTCGACTTGAAATCGCTCATTCTCACAATCACGGGCTCGGGATACTGTGAAGCCGCCAGCCGGGCGATGCCGCGCGCGAGGTTGTCGATGAAGTACTCCCCACGATCGTCATAGGCGCTCGTCAGCTCCGCAATGTCCCGGCGTGCTTGTTTGTCCTCGAGCTCGTCGTAGTGCAGCAATGCCATCGGGTGCGCCTTGATCACGTTGTTGATGATGAACTCCATGCGAGCCAGGCCCACGCCCTTGGCCGGCAGGCGCCACCAGCGCAAGGCCGCGGCGGGACTGGCGATGTTCATCATGATCCGCGGGCCCACCTCCGGGAGGTCGGACAGGTCGAGTTCCTCGACCTCGAAGTCGAGCTTCCCGCGAAACACCTTGCCTCGTTCCCCCTCTGCGCACGACAGCGTGACCTCGTCATCGTCAGCCAGCCGCTCGGTCGCGTTCTCGCATCCGACCAGCGCTGGCAGACCGAGCTCGCGGCTGACAATGGCGGCATGGCTCGTCCGCCCCCCATGGTCGGTAATGATCCCCGCGGCGCGCTTCATGACGGGCACCCAGTCCGGATCGGTCATCTCGGTAACCAGAATGCTGCCATCCTCGAAACCCTCCGCCTCGTGCGGGTTGCCGATGTTCGACACCTTTCCGGCGGCAATCGCTTCCCCAATCGCCAGTCCGGTGACGAGCACCTCGCCTCGTTCCTTGAGCCGGTAGGTGCTGAGTGCCTGTCCGGTCCGCTGCGACTGAACCGTCTCGGGACGGGCTTGCACCATGTAGAGATCGCCCGAGTCCCCGTCCTTGGCCCACTCCATGTCCATCGGCTTCTGATAGTGCTTCTCGACGGCGACTGCCCAGCGCGCCAGGGTGAGGATGTCTTCATTCGTGAGGACAAACGAGCGTCGCTCCTTCTTGGGCGTGTCGACATTCTTGATCGTCTGGCCGTTGCCGCTCGCATAGATGATCTTCTTCTGCTTCTCTCCAAGGCTCTTCTCGATGATCGGCACAAATCCGTCTTCTTCCAGCGGGGGCTTGAAGACGCGGTACTCGTCCGGCGTGATCGCTCCTTGAACCACGTTTTCGCCGAGGCCCCAGGCCGCGTTGATCACGACCACATCCGGAAAGCCGGTCTCGGTGTCGATCGAGAACATCACGCCGGCCCCCGCGCGGTCGGCCCGGACCATCTTCTGCACGCCCACCGATAGGGCTACCTCGAGGTGATCGAAGCCTTTTTCGGCGCGGTAGGCGATCGCCCGGGCGGTGAACAGGGAGGCGTAGCAGTCCCGGCAGGCATCGAGAAGATCCTCCGCTCCGGAGACGTTCAAGTAGGTCTCTTGCTGTCCCGCGAAGCTCGCCTCAGGCAAATCCTCCGCGGTGGCGCTGCTGCGAACGGCGACATCGACATCGCTGGTATCGTAGGTTTCTGACAGCTCCTGGTAGGCTTGCTCGATGGCCGAACGCACTGCTTGCGGAAACTCGGCACGCGAGAAGAGTCGGCGGACCCCACGCGCCACCTTCACGAGATCCGACTCGTCCGGAGCCAGTCCCTCGAGCCGTGACCGAATCTCCTCCTCCAGGTCGTTGTGTGTCAGGAACTCTCGATAGGCGTGCGCCGTGGTGGCGAAGCCGTTCGGCACCCGCACGCCTTCTTTCTTCAAGGACCGCAGCATCTCGCCAAGCGATGCGTTCTTGCCGCCCACTTGTTCGACGTCGTCATTGCTCAGGTCCTGGAGCCAACGAACGTAGCTTTCTTCCCGGCGACGAGACTTCCCGCCTTGCTTCGTAGAGGTCATGGTTGCCTCGCTCTTCTGCATATCTGCTCCGTGTGCTTTCATGGAGCCATCGTGATGGGGCCGTCATCATCGGGCCACCGTCATGGGGCCATCGTGTTGCATCGGAGGGCGATGCACATGCGGCCTGAACTTCATGCACAGCCTACGAAGCACACTCTGGCGCGGAATATCGGGAGCCCTCCCACGCTGCCCTCAGAACAGCTCCCATTTGCCCTCTTCCTCCGCCGTTCTAGACTGACCTCGCCTTTGGGACTGTGCCCACCCGGATGGGACAAGGTGCGTCACGGCAAGAGAGGGAGGGAACACCCATGAGCCTCTGGATGAAGGAACTCAATCACGGACGGGTCCTGCGCATCCACGTCTACGGAAAGCTCGCCAAGCCCGACCTGGATCACCTGGCAGCGCAGATCAGCCGCCTCGTGAAGCGATACGGTCGCATCCGTGTCTTGTTGGAACTGCATGACTTCCAAGGCTGGTCCGCCAGCGCCTTCTGGGAGGAACTCAAACTGGAGCTGCGCCACTACGGTGAAATCGAGCGGCTCGCCGTCGTCAGCGAACAGAACTGGCTTCCAGACCTTTCGCAGCTCGTCCAGCCACTGGCGGGCACGGAAAGCCGACGGTATGACATGGACGAGAAGCAAGCCGCCCGTCAATGGGTCTTAGAGGGGCTCGCATAGCACCATCCAGCACTCGAAGGGGGACTAGATGACCGAAACCAACATGGAGTTCATCGAGCTGCTGAACTCGGTACGCACAGTGGGATTCGATGTCGTGGACGCGGACGGATTGCCCGTCAATGAAGAGATGTCGGCTTCGCTGGAAGCCGACGCGCTCGCCTCGGCTCCGGTACGCATTCTCTTTCGATCGCCGCCGGCGAAGGATACGACGCGCACGATCGTAGCCGACATCCATGTCGCCGACCAGCTCTTCCATGTGGTCGGCGATCCTCGGGAAGAGAACGTGCTTCGCACCCACTTGCGTGGTGCGACGCGGCAGCGCACCGCGCCTTGGGAGTAGCCGGCGGAACAGTTAGTGGGCAGCGAGTAGCGCGGCTGGTAGCGCAGCTAATAGCGGAGCTAATAGCGCAGCAGAGCTGCCACCTTGCCCTCTTCCGGCATCTGCTCCGGTTCGGCCAATAGCACCTGCGCCTGGGTCTTGAGCGCCTCAACCGCCGCCGTGTTGACCAGGTCCTCATCGTATGGATGCTGACGTGCGTGGATGTCTACCTGGGTGGTCGCGGGATCGTATCGTCCCCAGCAGTAGGCCTCTCCCTGAGCCCAGAGCGTATCCACCCTGCCGGCTGTGGCGGCCACCAGGACATCCTTGATGCCACGAGAGGTTCGCTGCCGTGGTCGCATCGTCCGGTAGCGCTCGAGGAGCTCATCACGCCGCTGCTCTTGAAGTGGTTGCATGAGCCTCAAGACTTCCTGATGAAGATCGTCCTCGCTCATCTCGCGGGTATTGACCGGCAGATCCGCCGGCAGCACGTGCGGATAGTGATTCGCCTCTCGATATAGAGGGAGAAGATACTCCACGCCCGCTAGAATGAGCGGGACCTCGGAGCCGGCCACCCGCCGGGTGACCACGTCTTCGACCTCTCGCAGGTAGGCCAAGATGCGTTCCTTCTCGAGTGAGGCATCCTTGCCGCGACCATGACCATGGTAGATGGGGCCGGTTTCGCCGGGCGTGCCCGCCGTGGCACGCTCACCCTCCCCTCCGGTGTGCCATTGCAGGCCCCCATTGTCGCCTTCATCGGGTCGGAACTCCTCGATGCCCTCGGGCAGATCGTCGTTCGATTGGACCTGCCGCAATCCAAGAGCATCGACCTCGAACAGATCGACCTCGCGAAGGTCCACCGACAGGAGGTAGCAACGCATCTGATCGCTCCAGAGCGGGAGGAGAGGCTTGATGTGGTAGCTCTTCGAAACCACGGTCAACTCGGGCACTCTTCGCGGCAGACGGAAGTAGCGCAGTGAGTTCGGGCTTTGAAACATGCACAGACCGTCGGCCTGATACCGCCAGAATCGCTGATCGTCGATCATGGCGCGGATCGGCGCCAGGAAGTCTTGGACTTGGCGAGTTCTCATGCCGCCGGCAATGAGGCCGCCAGCGGCCTCCTGGATGCGGTTCTTGAACCGAATCTGGTTCTTCTGCGCTTCCGACCCGGGTCGGCCGGTCGGCATGTAGATCGACAGGCGCGGCCAGCCCGAGTCGCGCAATAGATCGAGAACACCCTCTCGGTCCGGAATTGGATCCATGATGGTCATTGGTCAACCTCCAGGTGGGCGGATTTGCTTCTCCATCGTTCGTTGTCCGTGGCCGCCAACGATTGTCTAGAATCTGTTTATCACCCGACGCGTCGCCACCCCACCCGGTCGACTGCCGTTGCGGCGTGGGTTCTTCCGCCAATGCGTCGTGGGGAGACCACCCCATCGTGCCTGTTCCAGGCGGACTCTCGGAAACATCCCCAGTCGCCCAAGGGCCATTGCCTCCAAGCGCGTGCGACCGATCGCCCGATGGAACGTGAGCCCATCGGTATCTACGGTCCCAAGACATTGGCTGAATGGATCGCAATCGTACGCCATCCATCGCAAGGGAGGACGATGTGAGTACACGAGTTGCCATCAACGGAATGGGTCGCATGGGTCGGCTCACCCTGCGCCAGATGATGGCGCAAGAGTCTCTCGAGGTCGTGGCCGTCAACGACATCGCGGGAATTGAAGAAATCGCCTATCTCTGCAAACACGACTCGATTTATCCTGACCCTGAAGTTCTGATTCATGGGAAGGGCGATACGTTGCATTGGGGTGACCGCAAGATCGCCTACCTGAACAAGGCCAAACCCACCGAGTTACCTTGGGCGCAACTCGAGGTGGAGTTTGTCGTGGAAGCTACCGGCATCTTCCGCACCCGCGACGAGGCGGCGCAGCATCTCGAAGCCGGCGCCACAAAGGTCGTCATTACGGCCCCCGGCAAGAGCCCCAAACCGGATGCGACGATTTGCATGGGTGTCAATGAGGACATCTACGATCACGAGAAACACGATATCGTCTCGAATGGATCCTGCACAACCAATTGTCTAGCCCCGGTCGCCATGCTCTTGGACGAGGCCTTTGGCATCGAGAGCGGCCTCATGACGACGGTCCACGCCTACACGAACTCCCAGTCGCTGGTCGACTCCCCCAGCAAGAAACATCGCCGAGGCCGCGCTGCCGCCATTTCGATCATCCCTACCACAACCGGGGCAGCGACAGCCATCGCTGATGTCCTGCCTCAACTCGAGGGGCGCATGGATGGGATGGCCATGCGGGTGCCGGTGGCCGATGGGTCCATCGTAGATCTTGTCGTGCATACGAGGCGCGAGACCGACACCGATGCCGTTCATCGGGTGTTTCTCGAGGGAGAGGGCCGTGACAAGCTTCGGGGGGTCCTCGGCACCACCGGCGACGAGCTGGTCTCCGCTGACATCGTCGGCAGCGAGTACTCGGCTTTGGTGGACCTCCCTTCCACCAAGACGGTAGGCTCGCACAGCGTCAAGGTCCTCGCCTGGTACGACAATGAGTGGGGATATGTGTGTCGGGTGGTCGATCTCGCCAAGTACATGCTGGGCCGGCGCGGCGCCGGTTCGGCACAACGTGATGAGCGCCAAGAAGCATCCGTCTAGCGCCCTTTGGAGTCCTTCGGCGCCCCTTGGCGCCCTTGGGCGCCCTTTCCTCTAGCGTGCAAAGCGGATTTCCTCGAGCAACGCCTGCGCGGGACCGCTCTTCGGTAGATAACATCGCGCGCCCGCATCCAGCATCTGCTGTCCGATTTCCTCCATCTCGAACATGGACAGGCCGATGATGTCAATCTCGTCCATCTCGTTGCGGATGGCGCGGGTGGCGTCGATCCCGTTCATTCCCGGCATGGATACGTCCATGAGGATGACATCAGGTTTGAGGGCGCGCGCCTTCTCGAGGGCTTCCTGCCCGTCCGACGCCTCACCAATGACCAAGATGTCCTCGTGGTGGGCAAGCATCGAAGCAATGCCCTGTCTGACGATCCGGTGATCATCGACGACGAGGACCCGCTTGCGACCATCGACCGCGCTGGAATCATCTTCCTGACCTGGGTCGAACTCCGGATCGATGGCTGTCGCAAAGGTCCCCTTGCTCACCTTGGGCTGCACGGCCAACGGGATCGCAAGGTCGACTTCGCACCCACCTCCAGGATGCGATTGGACGTGCAGGTTTCCTCCCAGCAGCGCCGCGCGCTCGGAAATGCCGAACAAACCCAATCCCTGCGGCGCCTCCGCGTCGTTCCCGACGATGCTCGGATCGAATCCGCTCCCATCATCCTTGACCGATAGGAGGGCATTCTCACAGGTCACCTTGAGGTCGAGACTCGCCCGGAGCGTATTGGCGTGCTTGACGACGTTGAAGATCAACTCACGCGCGGCTTCGAACATGAACAGTTGAATCGACCGGTCGAGTTCATCCGCCGCCGGGGCGATCTCGGCGTCGATGCGAAGATCGTGGCGGTCCCGCGACGTCTGGATCAACCAGCTCAGTGCCGCCCTCAAACCTCCATGACGCAGTACGGGCGGCGACAGCTGGCGTGTCAAGCCACGTGCCGACTGAATCGCTTCCCGCAAGAGCTCGTCGACCTCGCGGCAAGCTTCGGCCATCTCGGCCATGCCGCCACCATCCTGAATCCCCTGAAGGCTCCCCAATCGCATGCGGGCTGCGACCAGGAGCTGCTGGAACTCGTCGTGGATGACCCCGGCAATGCGCGTGCGCTCGTCATGTTCAGCCGTGGCGAGCTTCATCGAGAGATGCTGGAGATGACGAGCCCTGACCGCGGCCTTCTGATGGAGGTCTTCGAGATGAAGCAGCAAATCTCGGACCTGAAGCTGGCGGAGACGGGTTTCGATCGCGGTCTGCACGACCCCGGTGAGAACCTCGTCCTCGATCGGCTGCTTCAGGAATGTGGTGCCCCGCTGCCTCCGTAGTTCTTCCGGCACGACCGAAGTCGCCCCCGACTCTAGCAAGATCACGGGAACGTCCGACCAGTAGGGCTGTGATCGCAGCTCCTTGAGAAGAAGCTCGGCGTCCTCGGCATTGAGTTCGGGCACCGATAGAACCACCGGACCGCTACCGCTGGCCATCCGTTCGACGAGTTCCTGCATGGACCGGCACTCGTGGATATTGATTCCTCGATGCTCCAGCACGGAGTGGACCGGTCGGCTCGCTCGGCTCCTGTCAGAGATCAAAAGGACGGCGGGCTTGAGGTGTTCGCCAATGTCGTCATACATGTAGGGGCTCCGAAAGACGCGGGCTCCGGAATCGATATCGGAGATTCCATTTTGATTGTTTCAATAAGATTGTAAACAGGAGATGCGACGAATGCTTGCGATGATGGACGAGAAGCAGTTGGGGCAAGCCCGGTCATCTCCATGGGGCCATTCCCCATACGGTGGCCCCGAGCCGGCTAGGGGCCACCCCGCCCCCACAGACCGGCACCTTCCCGGGCGCCTCCTCCTGCCACTGCCCGACGGCTCCCAGTCATCGGCCCCGCTACTGTCGCGCTGAAAGGAGAATGCGATGCCCAGATCCATCATCGTCACGAGCACGATCAATGCGAGTTTGGACCGCAGTTGCCGGGCGGCCCACGTCACTCCCGAGAAGAAGCTCCGCTGTCATTCGGTTCGTCGGCAACCGGGCGGAGGCGGGATCAACGTGGCCCGGGTGGTACACGAGCTTGGTGGAACCGCGCGTGCGGTCTGGGCCGGCGGAGGGGATACGGCCGCGCGGCTGGCCCAACTGCTCGAGGGAGCGGGACTCTCTCACCGGCGCGTGGCCCTCGATGCCACGACCAGGGAGAACATCCATCTGCTCGATGAATCCAGTGGCTCACAGTATCGCCTGGTGATGCCGGGAGCGGATGTTTCGGCCGAGGAAGCCAGCCGGATGCTCGATGGAACGTTGGGCGAGGTCAAGAAGGCACTCGATGAGAATGAAACCTGCTATGTCGTGGCCAGCGGGAGTCTCCCGCCCGGCGTCCCGGACGACTACTATGCTCGCTTGAGCCAAGGGTTGCCGCCGGGATCGCGTTTCGTGGTCGATACCAAGGGCGAGCCCTTGCGTCAAGCCTTGGCGGAGGGCGCGTATCTGATCAAGCCGAACTTGGCCGAACTCGAGGCGCTGGCCGGCCGTGAGCTCGGCGATGAGAAGGCCATCGAGGCTGCGGCCCGCGAACTCATCGGCGAGGCCCGGGCCGTGGTGGTGGTCGTCTCCTTGGGACGCGGGGGCGCGCTACTCGTGACGGAGCGGGCGGCCGAACGCATGGGGGCGCCTTCCGTCCGGATCCAGAGCAAGGTGGGCGCGGGTGACAGCATGGTAGGCGGCATCGTTCTGGGGCTGGCCCGCGGCAACGATCTGTCCTCCGCCGTCCGCTTCGGCATCGCAGCGGGCGCAGCAGCGGTGATGACGCCCGGCACCGAGCTGTGCCGGCGCTCGGACGTCGAACGCATCCATGCCGATATGACCTCCACAGGTGGGAACTAGTGGGGACTGGGGGGACTGGGGGGACTGGTGGCGACCAGCGGGAACTGGCAGACACTAGCGCGGACCACGTCACGGCATGGGACCGGGTCTACTCCACGAAGGGAACCACCGCGCGGGGCTCGAGGGTCCGGAAGGTGAACGATTCGGTCAAGAACAGCGTCACCGAACCGCCCTCGTGCGACTCCCACCCCAGTGATGCGTCCAGCCCCAGAACCAGCTGGAAATCCCCTCCCCGCATGGATATCAGGAATCCGCCCTTGAGAACTGGGCTGAGCAGAAGCGGGCCGCCAATCAAGTGCTCGATGTGCTGCATCGTCGGGCAAGACCGGCCGACCGCAGCAAGTCGCTCGTAGGGCTTCGGCCCGAGCACCAGACCATACGGGCCATCAATGCCCGCCTGACGCAGCGTCACCAGCCCTTTGCTGATCGGCTCGGCATACTTCAGGCCTTCGGCCCCGAGCTTGATCGCCGAATGCACCGAGGCCTGTCGCAGGCTGGTAATCCCGGCTTCCGGTAAGCCTTCATAGATGGCTCGTTCTTCGAAGTGAGCCATCTCACGGGCGGCGTCGGCCGCGGGGTCGAGATCGACGTCCTCCGCCCCACGGGACGCGTTGTCGAGTTCCCACTGATCGAGGGTAAATGATGCCCGCAGCTCGATCAGCGGCTGGACCTGCCGAAGTCCGTAACGGACGGCCTCCTTGGACTGGTTTTCCGGCACAGCCATCCGGCCCAGGTTCAGCGCAGCGAACTCCGGCCCATGCGGTCCTTCCACGTCCATGAGCCACCGGGCGGACAGGTTGGCCTTGAGCGTCCGCCGCGTCTCTTCCTCGATCTGTTCCCAGGCTTCCTCGGTCACGGGCGCCTGCGCGCGTTTCAGCAGATCCATCAATCCTTCTCCTTCCTATGGCCACCAATGCCTAGATCCTGCGAGGCTCGGTCGTCATCGGCCGCTTCGGCGCTCTCACCATCATGACCGCCGTCACCGGCACTCTCGGTCGCGACGATGTCCTTGTCGGTGAAAAGATACTCACGCAACTCTCCATCCCATCCATCCATGTTCCGGCGCAGCCATTCCAGCGCCATGCAGGCATGTTCGATCTCTTCGTCGCGATTGTGAGCCAAGACCGCCCGCAGGGCCGCATCCTGCGTGACGGCGACCCGCTGGTGATACCAGTCGATGGCCTCCACCTCTTCGATCAAGCTCCGCAGGGCCCGGTGGATGTTCCGCACACCTTCGGGCAGAACATCAAACGGCTCGTGGTATTCTGTCATCCCCTTCTCCCTCTAGATGTACGGATGTCGAATCGGGAACGGAGCCCATGTCGGCCGACATGCACCCTGCGATACCCCTCCTCGACGCCGTACTTTGGAACCCGTGCATTGGAACCCGTGCATTGGAACCCGTGCATTGGAACCCGTGCCCTAGGACACATGGATGATCTCTACCGGACAGCCTTCGGCCGCCTCCCGAACGCAATCGGCCAGATCCTCGCTTACTTCACCATGACTCGGATCACCATCCATGCGGTGTTTGTCGACGATCTCGCTCCACGAGTCGTCGTCGTTCTGTTGAAACACCTCAGGACACGCATTCCAACACACTTCGCACGACGTACATTCCTCACGATCAATTGTTATATCCATCGACTACTCTCCTCATTCGATGGCGGCACGGCGCCCCCACCCCAATCGGAAGTGGCAGCTTCGCCGCACCTATGCCAAGATCGACCTCGAGCAACCATGCGCCACACACCGGCCACCACGCCATCGGGGATTCCCTGGTGCGGGTCAAGGGGTAGTTCCCTTACCGGGTACCGCTCACCTGCAGACGGTTGATGACGCTGAGCGCACCCGCCCGGTAGGCCAGATCCTCCGCGACGGCGCGCCCCGTCCAGGTCTGAACATCACCCCGGAGACTGACCGTTCCGGTATTGGACAGGACCACGACCTCATCCGCCTTGATCAGCGCCGACCCCTCGATCAACCACTGCACCCGCTTGCGCAGCTCTTCGTCGGACATCTCGGATCCGTTGCGAAGAACCCGCAGGTTATTGAGTACCGCGACCGCCCCGGGCACGCTTTCCAGAACTTCAATGGCCTCGCGAACCGTTCCATGATCGGCCACTGTGCCGAACAGATAGATGAGCCCTCCATGGACGGCCACCTCGATCGAGTCGCCGTTCACATAGGCATTCGCCTGGAGCGCTTCCTCGGCGGCGCCCTGGAGCTGCCGGTCGGAGGGACGCTGAGGCGGCCGTACGCTCAAGTGATTCCTGACCGCCAGGACCCCCACTGTATGACGTGCGTTCTCTTCAGCCAGACGCACTTCGCGCGGTCGCTCGACCTGTCCCTGCAGAAAGGCGACGCCTTCGTCGACCTCGACTTCGATCAAATCCACACCGATCCGTGGATCCTGAAACAGCGACGCGACAATCGCCTGCTCGATCTCCTCGTCACTGGGGGCCTCTGCCAGACTCGGAGAGTCTGAGGCAACCAGATCCGCACGGTGCATGAACGCGCGATCCATGTCTGGATCCACGACCAGATCTTCTACATGGACGGATCGCACGCCGGGGACCGAGGCATCCGTCTCGGCGCGCCTACGCTCTGCAGCACAGGGCACCCGACCCGACAGACGAACATGTCCGCCCTCGACGTCGACCGCGATCCGATCGGCAACCACGAGCGCGTCGTAGCGCAGGCGGCGTTTGACTTCCTCCTCGATGCGTTCATCGGGCCGATCCAGTTCGGGGACCAGGTCAAGCAGATTGCGAACACCCAGCACGCCTACGATTCGTTTGGCCGCCTGGACCGCCGCGCGCTGCTCCACTATGGAGCCCACTGGTCCAGAAAGGGTGACCTCACCGTGAAGGACGTCCACCGTGATGTCCTCGGCCTCCACCACCGGATCCGCCGCCAACGCCCTCGAAATCCGTTCCCTCAAAAAGGCGTCGCTGCGGGCAAGGGGCCGCACCTCCACGCGGTTCACGATGGCGCGAACCCCACGCACGGCCTCGGCCGCCCGTGTCGCCTGGTCCTTGGCCAGCAGATGGGGCACCGAGCCCGAAAGCGTCACGATTCCATCCGCAACCGCCGTCGCGATGCTGTCAGCGGGAACCGCCCAGGTTGCCGACAACGCGCGCTCGACGTTTCTGCGGATGCGCAGATCCGGAGCCACCTCGTCAAGAGGCTGGTCCAAGCTGGGATCTGCGCTGGCGCGCTCTGGCTGGTTTGCGGTCTGCGCAGTGGCCACGAACCCCAGACTCGCCGCAGGTCCGAGGTCACCGATTCGGGCTGGTCCGGCAAGAAGCCCGAGGCTGCCGATGACAAGCAGGCCCAGCAACTGGACCTCTCGTCCGCGCTTCTTTGCGATCCGTCGTTCCACCATTGGTCCCTCGCGTCGCTTCAAGGTCGTCACCCCATTGTGTTCGTCGGCCACAAATCGATTGTACCCGCCCTGTCGGCGGCACTTATCTGGCTACCGGATACTCCATTCAATAGCGCATCACCGTTCACGAGGACACCGGGCAATCCACTCTTACCGCATCGCATCCCACCGGGGATCTCCTGGGGAGTGCCCCCACGCACGAGGACGGAAACGAACGGTCGCCACGCCAGTATCTCCCTGGTATCCGGTGACACGCAGTGGTCTTAGAGTGATGTGCGTCGATCACATGACTTCTTGCACGTGCAGAAGGAAACGGGAGGCATTCATGCAAAGGCTCGAAGGCAAGGTCGCTTTGGTCACCGGGGGCGCGCTGGGAATCGGCAAGGCGTGCTGTGAACAACTGGCCAAAGAAGGCGCCAAGGTGGCGGTCACCGACATCCTTGATGATGAAGGCCAGAAGGTGGCCGAGGCGATCAACACCAACGGCGGCACCGCGAAGTTCTGGAACATGAATGTCGCCTCCGAAGACTCCGTGAAGAGCGTCACCGATGACGTTGTGAAGCAGTTCGGGGGCCTCCACATTCTCGTCAACAACGCGGGCATCGCCGGCGCCGATCAACCCACCGATGAACTATCGGTCGAAGACTGGGACAAGGTTCTGGATGTCAACGTCAAGGGCGTCTTCCTGTGCACCAAACACGCGATCGCACACATGCGATCGGCAGGCGCCGGATCGATCATCAACCTATCGTCCATCTACGGAATCATCGGGGCGCCCGACATCCCGCCCTACCATGCCTCCAAGGGGGCTGTGCGGTTGATGACCAAGACCGACGCATTGCTCTATGCCAAGGAACACATTCGCGTGAACTCGGTGCACCCGGGATACATCTGGACGCCATTGGTAGAAGATCTCGCCGAGAGGTCCTCGCAGAGCGTTGAGGAATTTCGGCAAACCCTGGATGCTCAGCACCCCATCGGCCACGTAGGCGAACCGGAGGATATCGCCTACGGTGTGGTCTATCTGGCTTCGGATGAAGCCAAGTTCGTGACCGGCAGCGAACTGGTCATCGACGGTGGGTACACTTCCCGTTAGGCAGCTCCTTCCTTTCAGGGAGTTCCCTCCGCCCAGGGGGGTTCCTTCCACCGCGGTGCACATCGTTGCCGACAATTTCCCATGCGGACAGTGCCGCAGAGGGGAGCCCGAGTAGGGGCCGGGCCGTCTATTCGCACAAGAAGAGGCCGACCGGAATCGACCGGAGGGCCTCACCCATCGGAATCCTCCCCGACTGGTCACCCTGACCCGGTTCCAGCGTCTCACGGGTCAGGACGTGGCGAAGGACGCGCCCGGCCTCAGGCCTCGCCAGCTCGATCCACGTATCACCCCACACCTTTTCGCCGACCGGCATCCGTCCCGGTGTGAAGTCCAGGAGCTTGGCGCACAGACGCGGCACAATGACGATCATCGCCCGCTCTCCATGACGCCGAAGATAGGCGCAGGCGTGATCGGCCAGGCTCCCCCGAACCGCGAGCGCCTCATACTCGCTCGAGCTGAACAGCTCCGGCAATTGAGCGCGTAGCCTCAACACCCGGCTGAGCACGTATAGTTTGGCCCGTCCGTCCGACAAAGACGAGAAGAGATCCTGCGTTCGCGCGAGTGCCGGGACGGATGCGGCATCGGCTTCCGAGGCTTCCGAATCGCCACTTGATTCGTCTTGCGAAAGGGACGGCTCGCGTTGCTGCTGGTCGAGTTCTCGCAGCATCCGCTGGCGCAACGCGAAGTCCACCGGGCGCCGATTGTCGGGATCGACCAGGGAGTAGCGCCACAGTTCGTCTCCTTGATAGATGTCCGGCACGCCGGGGACAGTGAGCTGGAGCAACGTGAGGGCCAGACCATTCAGCATACCGAAAAACGCAACCTTGCTTTGGAACCTTCTGAAGTCAGCCAGGAAGCCGTCCTCGCGATCATCGGCCAGAACTGCGCGGACGAAGGATAACGTTGCATCCTCATAGGCCGGATTGACATTGATCCAGCTGCTGTGCACCTTCGCCTCACGCACGGACTTGATCATGGTGCGCTCGATACGTTCACGGAATGTGTCGATCTGATCTCCGGTGAGGGCGCCCGCGGGATGGACGCCGATCAGCGTCTGATAGAAGGCGTACTCGTCATTCTTCGTCGGCGCGAACAGGCCCGCCACTCGGCGCTTGTGACTGCGGTTCATTCGATTCCAGCCAGACACGCACGCTTGCCAGCGGTCGGGGACTTCCGAGAGGACATTGATTCGCGCCCGCACGTCCGCACTGCGCTTATGATCGTGTGTCGAGTTGCTCAAGAGGGCATGGGGCCGATCTTGAGCCCGATCCCGGTTGCGCTCGTGGAATTCGGCCACCGACCGCCCGAACCGTGTGGGATCGTTCCCCACATCATTGAGCGAGAGAAGCCGGTAGAAGACGTAGAATGCGGTGTCCTCCATGCCCTTGGCCATGACCGGTCCCGTGTACTGCTGAAAACTCATCGCAAAGCGCGTCGCCGAAGATCGCACGCTTTCGGGTGTGCGCTCGGTGAAGTCGAGCAGCAGCATGCGGGCGATGAAGTCGTAGATACTGACATCGATCGCTTGAGAACGCATCCGGGCCTCGGCGATGGCCTGGTCGACGTACCGGCGATCCTCTGGGCTCACGCCCCGTCCGGTGACATAGGTTCGGTAAACGGGGAAGCAGGCGACGACTTCCGCCAACGCCTCCTTGATGCGGCTGAGCGTGAAATCGCGCGTGTGACGATCGGACTCTGCGATCCGGTTCAGATCCGTGGCAAGGACGTTGAGTTCACTGGCCAGAGGCCCGTGAACGATCATCTTCTTGCAGCGGTAGAGCAACTCGGCGAACTCGGTCTTGCGGCCAACGAACCGATTGTAGATGCGCTCCAGAGCTGCTTCGGCACTCTGATCGATCAGCATTCCGGTCGCCGCAGACGCGTACTCGTACCCGGTGGTTCCATGCACGGGCCAGTCCTGGGGCAACTGCTCGTCCCCGATCAGGATCTTCTCGAGGGCAATGTAGACCGCTTCGGGCTCGCACGAAGGATTGTCACACCCGGTGGATGGGTTTATGGTTCTCCGTCCTCCGCGGGGTCCGCGCGCCACACGGGCCGCCTCCTGTAGCCGGCGACAGTAGTCCAACGGATCCCGCAGTCCATCGGGGTGATCGATGCGGAGTCCCTGGACCTTCCCCTGGCTGATCCATTCCATCACCAGCCGGTGGGTTCGGTCGAAAACCTCCGGATTGTCCATCGACAGCCCGGCCAGATCGTTGATATCGAAGAAGCGCCGGTAGTTGATCTCGTCAGAAGCGACGCGCCAGAACGCCAGGCGATAGGCTTGGTGGGCCAGCAACGCGTCCAACCGGTCGAAGCTGCCCGGGTGCCCTTTCCGCCCGTTGAAGACCTCCACCACCGCATGCACGAATCGGAGAATGCTTTCATTCACCGCGCAGATTCGAACGAGGTGACGCTTGAGGACCTCTTGATCGCGCAGGCGGACGGCAATCTTCTCGCTCTCGGTCTCATGTCGGTCCGGCAGGTTGGTGAGAGCATCGATGAGCGTCTGCAGCTCGTGAAGGTTCGGATCTTCGGCTCCCAGCTCCTGCTGCAATCGCTCGATCCCATGGGTCAAGAGGGTGGGATAGGTTCGCGGATCCAGCGGAAATCGATGGTCATGGTAGCCCAGGGTGAACTCACCGGTTCCGGCGTCGAAAATCACCTTCAGGAGGCCCCGCTCCAAGACCAGCCCATAGTGATCTTCCAGAACGGGCAGCAGCACCTTGCCATGCAGTTCCGGCTTGACCGGCTGCCAGTCGATGTCGAAGAAACCGGCGTAGGGTGAGGCGGGTCCGTTCTCGAGCACGTTGTACCACCATGGATTGTCCCAGCCGATGCCCATGTGGTTCGGCACCATGTCCAGGATCAGGCCCATCTGATGCTGATGAAGCACGTGCACCAGATGATCGAAGGCCCCCCGTCCGCCGATCTCGGGATTGAGTTCGTTGTGGTCGATGATGTCGTAGCCGTGCAGACTGCCCGGGCGCGCTTTCAACACCGGCGACAGATAGCAGTGGCTAATGCCGAGCCGCTTCAAGTACGGAACCAGGCGCGCGGCATCGTCGAAGGTGAAGCGCCGGTTCATTTGCAAACGGTAGGTCGCGCGGGGGACCAGGGCATCCGGTCCCGTTCGCTGGACCTCATCTTCCCGGTCCGCGGCCACGCGTCCCATGCCCCTCTCCCGCCGGAGGACCTCGGTGAGCCCCGTCCAGCGTGGGTCCTCACCAATCGCCTCGAGGGTGATCGGGAGCTTCCGGCACCAGTTCGGATGCTCGTCGACGGTTCCGGGGAAGTTCACCTGGTCGAGCTGACCCATCACATCCTCGAACTGGAAGGTCATCATGCGAGACGGTGTTCGCGCCAGATAGGCATGGATGGCCTGGATCAAGCTGTCGGGCAGGTCCGGCAGAAGCGCGGCGTCGAGTCCGGTGCCCTTGGGCAACAATCCCGCTTTCGACAAGGACACCATGATGCGGGTGCGGTCCTGCCCGCGCGTGAGAACCTGTTCCTCTTCGGTGGCCGGGTCCGGATAGAGATCCAGCTCCCCGCGCACATGGATGTCGCGGCCCTCCCAGTAGCCGGGAAGGGTGGGCAAGTCATGGGTACTCACCGTGACCAGCGCCTGAGAAGGATAATTCTCCGGAAGCCGGAAGGCCCCGTCTTCGCCCTTCGTAAAGTAGAAGACCCGGTAGGCGTGGATCTGCGCCGGCCCCATCGCATCTCGCACGCGATCATCGACGGTGCCGAGGTCCTCCCCCACCACCATGCAGTGGTTCCGTTGGCTTTCCAGCGCCAGGACCGCGAGCAGGTCGGATAGCGCGTAGCGCACGTAGGCGCCGTGAGTCGGCTTCTCGCCCGACGGAACCCAGAACAGGCGCATCAAACCCATGACGTGATCGATTCGGAGCACGCCGCCGTGCTGCATGTTGGCGCGCAGCACCTCGATGAACGGCTGGTACCCGGTCGCACGCAGCCGATGCGGGATCATCGGCGGCAAACCCCACTCCTGCCCTTCCGGGTTGAAGTCATCCGCGGGGGCCCCGATGCGGGCATCGAGCGCATACAGGCTCTGATCCAACCAGGTATCGAGCCCACCGATGTCGACCCCGATCGCGAGATCCTCATACAACCCGACCTTCAGTCCCAAATCCAAGGATCGCCGTCCCGCGCCGGCGAACTGCTCCTGGGCGACCCACTGCAGGTACTGGAAGAACTCCACGCGGGCGTGATTTTCCTGGGCGAAGGCCAGTACCGCGGCGCCGTCCGGGTCACGGTATGCCTCGGGCCATACCGGCCACCCCCAGAGGTGTGGATCCTTCGCGTGAAGGTGTTCGGACAAGGCCTCATAGACCGCGTGCTGCCAGAGACGGTGTCCCCCGCGGACTTGATAGGCGCGGAAGGCTTCCGCACGGGCGGTGCTGTTGGCCACGTGCCGGTTGCGAAACTCCTCGTAGAGACGTTCCAAGACGGAACGCTTCGCGCTCGACACCGCCGCGAAGTCCACGAACTCGGCCTCGCGAAGGGAGAGCAGCTGTGCCTGGAAGCGAGGCTCGCCGACCAGACGGCGAGCGGCTTCGCACTCCCTGAACTCCGGTACCGCTTCGACGTCGATGTAGAATGTATTCAGGAAACGCCGGCTGGAGGGACTATACGGACTACGCCGGGTGTGATCGTGAGGGAAGAGGGCGTGTAGGGGATTGAGACCGACCATTCCAGCCCCTTGCTCGGCCGCGAGTTCGAGAAGGACGGTCAGGTCGCTGAAATCGCCGGCACCCCAGTTGCGCACCGATCGCAGGGCATAGAGCTGCACCGCCGGTCCCCACACCCGATCCTCGTCGCTCATGCCCGGGGGAATGTAACAAGCTGTCGGGGCGACGATGAGCCGCATGCTCTGGACACTCTCGGCAGCGCTCTTGGGAGGCCGTTCTGATGCGCCTGCCGGAGGATCGTCGTACGTTGCATTGGACGCTTCAGACGCTTCCTCGGGTTCAATCCACAGGGTGTGATACCCAAGTGCCGTGCTGGCGTGGATGCGTAGCCTCAATCGGACGAACGGTCGTCCACGGATCGTGCGTTCCGCGACCATTTCCAACCCGGCCGGTACGAATCGATCCTGATGGCGGATGCCGCCTTCCTCTTGTAATGTCCAGACGACGGTCTGCTCCAGCGCTTCCACCGGCCAGTGCAGATCCACCTCGATCGGGGCATCACCGCCCGTCTTGACGAGCACCGGTTGGATCCCGCGAAGCCAGATCGCATCATCCCATTCCGTCAGCACCCGGCGCAGGTCACCCTCATCAGCGACCGGAAGCCCCATGGCCCGCAACAAGGTGAGCTTCGTTCCATCGGTGATCTGGTGCCTTTGACCACGGATGTCCCAGTACTCCGGCTCGATCCCGGCCCGATCGGCCAGTGCCGCGAGTGCTTCTCGGTCCATGTGCGCTCCTCTCCACGGTGCTTCCCGCTCGTCTACGGTGTCTCCGTCTCCCGCTCGTCGGCGATGTTTCCCACTCGTCTACGGTGTCTCCCGCTCGTCCAGATACACACCGACCGACCATCCGGGGAGCCGGACGGTCGATTCGCTGGGAGCCGATTGCAGGTGGAAGTCGGCGATCAACCTGCCCGAGGGCTGCTGGCCATCGACGGCCTCTTCGCCCAGATTGGCGAGCAGGCACAGTCGGCTCCCATCGCCGAGCGTCCACTTGGCTTCCAGCGCCCGGTCACCGAGTCGGCGCCACTCGGATCGGTCGCCCGGCATGTTCGGCAGCCGCGGCACCAGGTCGCGTCGACGGATCTCCAGATAGTGTTTGTAGAACGCTTCCCAGTGCGCCGCCACTCCCCGCCCGGATTGCCGCCAATCGATCACTACCTGCCCGAACACGGCCGGATCTTGGGGGTCGGGAATCCGCCCGACCGCTTCCGGATCAGCGAACTCTGGAAACGAGGCGAACTCACGGCGACGGCCCTCCGTCACGCGGCCGGCCAGGTCGGGGCCGAAGTCGGAGAAGAACAGGAACGGCCGGCGGCAACCAATCTCCTCTCCCATGAAAATCAGCGGCACCGATGGGGCCAGCAGAAGAACGACCGTGGCTGCCTGAAGCGCTCGCGGCTCACACAAGGTCGTCAGCCGTTCGCCGAAGACTCGATTGCCGATCTGGTCATGGTTCTGTACGAAGGAGACGAATGCCGAGGCCGGGAGATGCCCGCTTCTCTCACCGCGCGTCTCGCCGTCTCGGAAGGCAGAGGCCTCGCCCTGATACGCAAACCCCTCGCTAAGACAACGTCCCAGATGGCTGAGGGGATCGGAGGCGTAGTCCTGGTAGTATCCCTCCTTCTCGCTGGTCAACAGACAGTGAAAGGCGTGGTGGATGTCGTCGTTCCACTGCGCTACGAACTGGAGGGGCCGGCCGTCGGCCGCGCGCTTCAGATAGTGCGACTCGTTGTTGTCGTTCTCCAGAACCAGATGCACCTCCCGCTCGGCGCCGGGCCCGCGATGGACTCGCGCGGCCAGTTCCTCGAGGATGTCCGGCCGGGAGTGGTCCGTGATGGCGTGGACTGCATCGAGCCGCAGGCCATCGAACCGGTACTCCTCCAGCCAGAAGAGAGCGTTCTGGATGAAGAATTGCCGCACCACTTCGCTCTGCGGACCTTCGAAGTCGATGGCCGCTCCCCACGGGGTCTCATAGCGCGACGTGAAGAAGGGCTTCGCGTAGCAGTGCAGATAATTGCCCTCGGGTCCGAAGTGGTTGTAGACCACGTCGAGCATGGCGGCCATGCCGTGTGCATGGATGGCGTCGACCAGGGCCTTGAGGTCGTCGGGAGTTCCGTAGGAATCGGCCGGAGCGAACGGTTGCACTCCATCGTAGCCCCAGTTCCGCTTTCCCGGAAACGCGGCCACCGGCATCAGCTCGATTCCGGTCACGCCAAGATCGGCGAGCCGGGGTAGCTGCTCGGCCGCGGCGGCGAAGGTGCCTTGCGGCGTGAAGGTCCCGACGTGCAGTTCGTACAGAACGAGCTCTTCCCAAGGGCGACCTTGCCAGTTCGTGGCGGTCCATCGGTAGGCCAGGGGATCGACGATCTCGCTCGGTCCATGGACTCCCTCGGGCTGCCATCGAGACGCCGGGTCGGGAACCTCCAGCCCGTCTGGGAGGCGAAAGCGATAGCGATCGCCGGCACCCACCACCGAACTCAGGACCTCGAACCACCCCTCGCCAGCGGAGTCGAGCGGAAGCCTGATGGTCTCTCGGCCGCGCGGCTCGAGAACGAGCGTTACGGAGGTGAGATCGGGTGCCCACAGTCGAAACCGAACCTGGCCGTCAGGACGAATCTCCGCACCAAAAGGCGAACTGTGCTTGTGTTGCGTTTCCACCATCCTTGGTCTTCCTATTCTCAGCCTCGGCCTGTCCCTGTCTCTGTTGGCATCGACCGGCCTACCAGCCAGCACGCCGAACAAATCGTCGAACCGCTCGTCGACCAACCCGGCGACCAACCCGCGTCGTCCAGCCCGTCGCCGTCCAGCCCGTCGCCGGCTCCATCGTACGACAGTTCCTTCGAACGTCCTAGTCACCTGGACGAGCTTCGACCCCGCCAATGGCCAAAGTAAGGATTCTCCGGAAGCTCCGGATGGGATTTCTCCCGTGGGAGCCGCGCGATGGGCAAGGCTATCTTGAGGTCATGTTCTGGCGGTGGGAAATGATAGGGCGGCCAGGTCGATCCGCCCAGCGCGTTGCCGGCCTCGGCCCGCGGTGCGAACCCACGACGCGATCCCACGACCCGAACCGAGGACCCGAACCGAGGACCCGAACCCACCGCCCGAATCCACTGCCCGAATCCACAGCCACAATCCACAGGAGGCACGCATGCAGGTCCCGCTGGAACTCAGCTTCCGCAATCTCCGCCGAGATCCGCATCTGGTCGCGCTCGTCGAGGAGAAAGTCGGCAAGCTCGAGCAGGTTTGTGACTACCTCACCAGTTGCAGGGTGGCCATCGAAAAGCCGCAAGCCCACCAGGACGCCGGTTCTTCCTACCGCGTCCGTGTGAACATGCAAATCCCGCCGGGGCACGAGATCGTCGTATCGCGCGAGCCCGGCCAGGGACAGATGCACGAACCCGTCGAGACCGTCATTCGGCGGGCATTCGATACGGCGCGCCGGCGGGTCACGGAGATCGTCGAGCGGCAGCGGGGCGAGATCAAGGTCCATCCGGAGCAGCAGGCCCAAGCCCTCGTGAGCCAGATCTATCCGGACAAGGACTACGGATTCATCAAGACCGTCGACGGCCGGGAGATCTACTTCCATCGCAATAGCGTGCTCAACGAAGAGTTCGATGCGCTGAGCATTGGCACACCGGTAGCGTTCGCCGAAGCACAGGCCCTGGAGGGTCCCCAGGCCACGACCGTACGGGTGACGCAGTCGTGACCCAGCAGTGGACGTCGGGCCGGGTCGCATCGCGCCGCATCTCGGCATGCCGGAACTAGCTCGCAGCGACTTCGTCGGCCGTCTCCCGGTCACGCAGCCAGTCCAGGGTGATGCGGATCGCTTCGTCGTAGGGTGTGATCTCCACCGCACCGAGTAGATCACGAAGACGCTGCCCGCTGTAGGTGATGGGCCGGACGTAGTCATCAAGCATGGGACGGAAGGCCTTCAAGTCCTGTGAGAACGGACTCATCGCCTTGAGCAGCCATCCGGGTGCGGCGCGGACCTTCAGATCGCGCCCCAGATGCCGTCCCGCGATGCGGGCGGCATCTTTCATACTCAGCGGTCCTGACCCCGGGAATACCCATGATTCACCATAGGCTTCGTCATGTTCCATGAGATCGGTGACCAGTTTCATGGCATCGGGGACGAAGATGTACTCCCGGTGGTTCTCGCTCGGCCCGATGCACATGATCGGCTTGCCTTGGACAGCTTCCTCCAGGGCTCGCTGCAACGTGCTCGAGTGCACCCAGGGCCCGAAGAAGTCCGGAAGGTGAACAACCGCCGCTTTGGCTTCGAGCATGACATCTTCGGCTTCCCTGCGCGCCATCGAATACTCGCTGCCCCCCACGCGCGGATGGGTCTCGTCGAGAGGCTCGCGCTCGAGCGGCAGGAATGACCAGAAGCTCGAGATCTGCACCACCCGGGCGCCGACGTCGTCGGCCGCCTCGGCGATGGCCTGGGCGATCTTCGGGTGGTCTTGCATGCGATCCGGTGGCAATCCGATGCAATCGACGACGATGTCCGATCCTGCCACCGTCTGGCCTAGAGACGAGCGGTCGGCGGCGTCCGAAACGGCCGTGCGGACGTTCCTGCCGCCAAAGCAACGCTTCAGGTTCCCCTCCGAGCGCGAGATCGCGAGCACGGCGTGGCCACGTTTGCGGACATGCTCCACGAGGTGCCGGCCCGTCGGTCCCGTGGCGCCCACGACCGCGACCTGCCGTGGGCGCGCAAGCTCGATTGTCTCCTTCATCATTGAATACACAGGACCTCCGTGACGCGGCATGCCTACACTCGCGGCCAGGTCTCCGGTTGCCTGGCGGTATCCCCGTGCGCTCGGGCGCGCGTGGTGCCCCTCGAGATGCGGTACTCCACACGTCTCACGCGGGTAACGCAATCCGGGTTGGACCCCATACCGCACCAAGGGATTCCCTCATCCAGAAGAAGATCGTTCCGTCCAATGGTCTGAGATTCTGCTCTGAGACTCCACATCCATGTGCTCACCCATGCGCATCTCAAGCCCCGTACTTGGCCAGCCTCCCGGCATGCGCCATGGCCAGGGTCATCAGGTGTTTCGCTTCGAAGTGTCCCAGACCACCCCGTTCACCACATTCGGTCTCGCCGAAGCGCGTGCAGCCGTCTACACGGCAAGCCTCACTCGTCATCACGAGGGGCACGGGATGCCAGCTGTGACTGCGCAGCCGGCTGGGCGTGCTGTGATCCCCGGTCACCATCATGACATCCGGGGCCAGGCAGCGGACGGCGCCGATGCTCGCATCCAGTTTCTCGATTTCCCCGACCTTGGCCCGGAAGTCTCCGTCTTCGCCCCGGCTATCGGTATCCTTGTAGTGAAGAAAGAAGAAGTCGAACGAATGCCAGGCCTCGATGAGGGCATCGACCTGGCCGCCCAGATCGGCATCCTCGCCCACGACGACCTGCATGTCCAGCAATCGGGCGAGACCCCGGTACATCGGGTAGGTTGCGATGGCGCACGCCTTCAGCCCGTAGATGTCTCCGAAAGTGGGCCAATCCGGCAGCTTCGAAAAGCCTCGCAGGACGACCATGTTGGCCGGGGAGTCATCGTGCAGCTTCTCACGCGCATGTCGCAAGAAGCCTCTCAAGTGTTCGGCGGTGCGTTTCGACGCATCGTCTCGGCCCTCGGGCACCCGCGGTGTCAGGCCGGTCTTCTGGGGATCGGTATCGTTGATCTCCGCCCCCAGATCTTCACCCCGCAGAACCAGCGTGAACCGGTAGTCGCGCACTGGCTCGACAAACAGCTCGACATTCTCGAGTTCGCACGTGCGCAGTAGCTCGATGCGCTCCCTGGCTACCTCGGTAGAAATGCGCCCCGCCCGCCGGTCTATGATCGCATCCTGCTCGTCCACGGTGCAGAAATTTCCGCGGGCGGCGACATCGCCTGGCCGAAGGTCGAATCCGGCGCCCAGGGCGGAAAGCACGCCGCGTCCGATCACGTAGCGGAGGGGATCGTAGCCGAAGAGCGCGAGGTGTCCCGGCCCGCTACCGGTCGTGATGCCCGGCAAGACCGGTTGCAGCAGACCCGAACTTCCCTGGGCCGCCATCTCATCCAGGTGCGGGGTTTCGGCCGCTTCGAGCTCCGTCGGCCCTCCTTCCGGGCGTTCGGAGAGGCCGCCCAAACCGTCGGAAACGAGCAAGATGATCTTGGTTTCGGCATCTTGACGCAGACTGCGGACCAGATCGTGCACGTCCATTCGAGTCCTCCCACCCGTCGGCACCCGACCACATTCCGTTTCCAGGGGACGCGAATCGCCCCACGCTTCACTTGCTCAGGCTGCCCAGGGAAACGGGCACGAACAATCGGGGGAGTTCCGATCCGCAGCTGGCTCTTGACCCGGGCTCATGGCCGGTTCACCACCGGGAACCTTCGCTGGCTCACCACCGCGCACCTCGCTTGCTCACCACCGCGCACCTCGCTTGCTCACCACCGCGAACCTCACTGGCTGCTGACCAGCGGGGGCTATTCCTCGAAAAAGCGTGGTCGGGGATCACCTGAGCACCGCAACCGCGCGCTCCCGATGGAGACCTTCGAGCTGGTCTCGCATCATGGCTGCATGTGACTCAAGGACGAGGAAGAACACATTCAGCGAGGAGCCCCGATGATTCAGCTTCACCAGCTCGGGACCCACCGTGCGCGCCGGCGCACGTGGGCGGTCGTACTGGCCGGCGGAGACGGCCAGCGGTTGACGAGCACGATCGAGGCCTGGCTCGGCGAGCCACGCCCCAAGCAGTACTGTACCTTCGTGGGGAAGCGCTCGATGCTTCAGCACACCCTGGATCGGGCCCGGAAGATGGTTCCCGCTGAGCGCATGGTCACCGTCATCGCCCCAGAACATGAACGGTACCTGTCCGACGCAGTCCGGCAGCCCAAACCGGGGCACTGGATCCGCCAACCGCGCAATCGCGGCACGGCCGCGGGCGTCTACCTCGCGCTGGCTCACATCTTGGCGCGCGATCCCCAGGCGATCGTGGTCCTGATGCCATCGGACCACTACGTCCACCCCGAAGGCACATTCGTCCGCACCATGTGGGAAGCGATCGCGACGGCCCATTCCGCACCGGACCGCATCCTCCTGGCCGGCGCTCCCGCCGACCGCGCCGAGAGCGACTACGGTTGGATCGTGCCGGGTTCCCAAGTTGTGTCCCGGCGTGGAACGCGGAGTCTGCGCGCAGTCCGGCAGTTCATCGAGAAGCCGCCGCCATCAGAGGCCCGCGATCTCTACCGCAACGGAGCGCTGTGGAACACGATGATCACCATCACGGCCGCCCGAACGCTTTGGTCGCTGGGGCGCGCCTGGTATCCCACCCTCATCGATCCATTCGACACGCTGCGCCGACTGCTGCGGATCGTCCATGTACGCCCCGGTACCGCGCGGCGGGCGCGCAGCTTCCTCCAGCAGGCCTACACGACCTTGCCGCAACACTGCTTTTCGAGGCACATCCTTGCGCGAGCCCACCAGCGCACCGTCGTCTTGCCCCTGACCGGCATGGAGTGGTGCGACTGGGGCCGCGCGGACCGCATCGAGGAGACGCTGCGTAGGCTGGGCAAGCAACCGGCGTTTGCGGATTCTGCGGATGAGATGGAGGAAGAGGACCTGGCCTTAGTCCACGTGATCTGATGTACCGCCCCAGGGGGCCCCCTTCCGGCTACACCTTGACATCGAGCCAGCGGCCCCGCCGGAAATAGAGGTAGTAGCCTGCCGCCGAGACAATCGATGCTCCCGTGAAGGCCCACCAGATCGAGTCCGGCCCCCACTCGAACACCTTGACGAAGAGATAGATCACCGGGACCTCGAGCACCCAGGAATGAAGAATGTTCACCGTCATCGCGGGTCGATTCTCCCCGACCCCGCTGTAGACATTCTCCACCGCCAAGTGAATGCCCAGGAAGGGAAAGCCGACGGCCAGAATGCGCAGGAAGGAGACCCCGTGGGCCACGATCTCGGGTTCATCGAAGAAACGGCGCATGATGAACTCGGCGCCGACGAAACAGAGCAGCCCCATTCCAATCATGATGCCGACGGAGAGAAGAATCGCCTGGTGGGCGGTTCGCTCGGCGCGCTCACGTTTGCCGGCCCCCAGGTTGTGGCCGATCAGAGCGGACAGACCGAGCCCAATGCCCACCAGCAGCATGATGCCGAAGGCAGATACGCGGGTCACCACACCGTAGGCTGCCAGGACGCCCGTCCCGAAGAGGGCTACCAGGGGCATCACAACCGTGCGTGCCAGAGAGAAGGACACTGATCCAATGGCCGAAGGGGTCCCGATCTTCAGAATGCTGCCCATGATGGCCCACTGAATGGGCCGGCGGTTCGTCTGGCTCAGCCGGACGTTCGTCCGGCCCGACGAGAGCAGCAGCATGCCCGCCGAAAAGGAGAGCGCGTAGGAGATGACCGAAGCCCACGCGGCGCCAGCCACTCCCAGGGCGGGGAAGATCCACCACCCGAAGATGAGAACCGGATCGAGCAGCATGTTGAGCACGTTCAACGATATCATCAGCCCCATGGCGAGGTTGGGATTGGCGATCCCGCGCATGGCGGTGAACACCGAGTAGGTTGCGAAATTGAAGCCCAATCCCAGGAAGATGATCCGTCCATAGATGACCGCCTGGTCGAGCACACTGCCTTCGGCGCCCAGCCAGCGCATCACCAGTGGTGCGCTGGCATAGCCCAGCAGACCGAACGCGATCGCCGCGATCCACTTGAGCAGGATCGTCTCGCGGATGGCCAGCGCCGTTTGCAACGGGTTCTTCTCGCCGTAGCGGCGGGAGATGATCGCCACCGATCCGGCGCCCACGATCATGTTGGCCGAATGAACCACCCACAGGAGTGGGCTCAGGATCGTGATCGCCGCCACCGGTCCGGGCCCGAGTCGCGAAAGCCAGTACATGTCGACCAGATCATAGATGTTCCCCAACGCGAACCCGATCATCGAGGGAACACCCATACGCAGAATCGATCCGATGATCGAACCTTCCGTGTGATCGTACGCTTTGGCGGTGCGAGGAGCGACGCGATCAGCGACGCGGGCCATGGGGTGTTCTTCCTTCTGCCTGGAGGATTGCCTGTGCGTATCAAGCAAAGCCGGCACACTATAGCAATCCGTACCGGCAACGGCTAGCCGGATGCGCGGGGGGGCATGGCTACGACCGGTGGGCAGCCGCCCGGCGTCGGCGGAGGGCCTCCCCGCGGGGGACTCACCGCGGGCTGCCTCACTGCGGGTGGCCTCTCCGCCGGCTGCCTCTCTGCAGATGACCGCTCTACGGTCCTGCGTTAGAATCCCCGGCGACCCGAACCTTCCATGATCCCAAGAAGGAGCTGTCCATGTCCGCTACCCGCCAAGATCGAGCACCCTGGCGCCACGGATACCAGTTACGATGCCGCGCGGAACGCCCATGGTCGCCGGCTGGCTCTTGGCCGGCCATGACGGTTGTCGCCGTGGTCCTTCTTCTGGCCGTCTGTGGCACCGCCACCGTCCCGATGGCCGCCCCCACCGGGTATTACCGCTACCCGGCCCTGTACGGCGACACCTTGGTCTTCGCTGCCGAGGGTGACCTGTGGCAGTGGCAGATCGACTCTTCGGCGCCCGCCCGGCGTATGACCACTCACCTGGAAGAGGAATCCCATCCGGCAATCTCGCCCGATGGCAGCACCTTGGCCTTCACTGGACGCTATGAGGGCGCCTCGGAGGTCTACACCATGCCGCTCGCGGGGGGCCTGCCGGTTCGGCGGACCTTCGAGGGCGAACGAGCCAGAGTACAGGGCTGGGCCCCCGACGGGCGCCTGCTCTACAGCACACGCAAGTTCTCGTGTCTTCCGAACACCCAGCTCGCCCTCCTGGACCTGGCATCCCATGATGTGGAACGGATTCCGCTGGCGCAGGCCGCCCAAGGCTGCTTCGACCCCGATGGGGAGGTGCTCTTCTTCACACGACTCGCCTTTCACGGCAGCCACACGAAGTACTACCGCGGCGGGACCGCGCAGAATCTGTGGCGCTATCGCTTGGGCGATGAAGAAGCGCTTGCGCTCACCGCTTCCTACCCGGGAACGAGTCGCGACCCCATGTGCTGGGAGGGCCGGGTCTATTTCGTCTCCGATCGGGACGCTACCCTGAACATCTGGTCGATGCTTCCAGACGGGCGCGATCTCCGCCAACACACCCATCATGACGGCTGGGAGGTCAAGTCCCCTTCGCTCTCCAGCGGTCGCATTGCCTACCAGCTCGGAGCGGACCTGTACCTGTACGACATCGCCGAGGATGCCACGCGCCGGCTTCCGATCGTGCTCAGCAGTGACTTCGATCAGAAACGCGAACGCTGGGTGGAAGAGCCGCTCGAGCACCTGTCCCATGCCGCCATTTCGCCGGATGGAGACCGTCTGGTGCTCACGATCTATGGCCAGGTGTTCGTCGTTCCCACCGGACCGGGCCGCCTCGTCGAGGTGACCCGGCGCAAGGACATCCGCTGCCGGCAGGCCATGTTCGGTCCCGATGGCCGGCACATTTTCACGCTCTCGGACGCCAGCGGCGAGGTGGAATGGTGGCGCTATGCGGCCGATGGCATGGAAGAACCGGAGCAGTTGACCGATGATGGGGAAGTCCTGCGCCTGCGCGGCACCGTCTCACCAGACGGACGCTACCTCGCCTATACCGATCACGACCGACAGATCTGGCTTCACGATCTCGAGACCGGCGAGAACACCCTGATCGACAGCGCTCCCCACGCTGGTCTGGAAGAGGCGAGCTGGTCGCCGGATAGCCGCTGGCTCGTCTACTCGAAGAACGCCGAGACTTCGTTTGGCCAGATCCACCTCTACAGCGTGGAGCGCGGCGAGACCCGGCCCATCACGACGGATCGCTACGACAGCTGGAGCGGCCGGTTCGACCCCAAGGGTGAGTGGATCTACTTCTTATCGAACCGGCATTTCGTCTCGGAGGTCTACGGCCCGTGGGGAAGCCGCCAGCCGGACCCTTACTTCCCCGATCAAACCGAGATCTACATGCTGCCACTCCAATCCGATCTTCGCTCACCGTTCCGGGAACCGGACGAGCTGTCCGTCGGCAGCGCGGCCGGCACGGCAGACGGCGGAACGGACGGCGGAGCAGGCTGTGGAACGGGCAACGGAGCGCGCAACGGAACGGGCAGCCGGATGGGCAGCCGGATGCGTAGTGGGTCGGGTAGCGGGTCGGAGGAACGCACCGCTAGAGCCAACGCCAAACCCGACGCCGCCCCGGGGCCGATCGCGATCGAACTCGAGGCAATCGAGGCCCATCTGCAGAAGGTGCCCGTACCGCCCGGCAACTACTCCCGGCTCTCCGTCGCCGGCTCCCGCCTCTTCTGGATGAGACATGCTGGGCCTTCCTGGGGTAAGGGCGCGCTCGTCACCATGGAGATCGGAGACCCGGACACGGCCAAGACCGTGCTCTCCCCGGCTGCCACCGGCTACGTTTTGTCGAGCGATGGCAAGCGAATCATGATCCGGGAGGACGATGCGTTCTTCGTCACGGATGCGCAGGCCGGCCAAGAGCCCGATCGCTCCGCGGATCGTGTGGACTTGACCGATCTCACCTTTACAATCCGGCCGCACGAGCTGTGGAAGCAGATGTTCATCGAGTCCTGGCGCCTCCAACGCGACTACTTCTGGGACCCGGAAATGCGCGGTCTCGACTGGAACGCCACTCTCGAGAAGTACCTGCCCTTGGTCGCCCGGGTCACGACCCGGGAAGAGCTGAGTGATCTGCAGGCCGCGATGGCCAGCGAACTCGGCACGCTGCACACGTGGGTCTACGGTGGCGATCATCGCGAAGCGGACAACCCACCACCGTTGGGCTCGCTCGGCGCCGTCTTGGTCCGCTCGCCCCAGGAGGGAGGCTATCGCGTCGAGCGCATCTACCGAACCGATCCCGACCGGCCCGATGAACGGGGACCGCTCACGCGTCCGGGCGTGGGCATTGCGGAAGGCGATGTGATCCTCACGCTCAATGGTGTCCCGACGCTCGAGGCGCCTCATGTGGGGGCTCTACTTCACAACCAGGCCGGGCGCGACGTGCGGCTCCAGGTTCGCTCTCCCGGCGATCGCACGATCCGTGACGTCATTGTCGAGCCCATTCCGGTGCGCTCGGAATGGGACTTGCGCTACGACGAGTGGGAGCTGACGCGTCGCGAGAGGGTAGAGGAGGCTGGTGAGGGAACGATCGGCTATGTCCACCTGCGCTCGATGGGCCGCCAGGACATGGGCGACTGGGTGAGGGAGTTCTACCCGGTCTTCAACCGCCAGGGGCTCATCATCGATGCTCGCCACAATACCGGCGGCAACATTGACAGCTGGATCCTGGGGAAGCTGCTTCGGCGGGCATGGATGTACTGGCAGCCGCGAACGGGAGAACCCTATTCGAACATGCAGTACGCCTTCCGGGGCCACATGGTGATCCTGGTGGACGAGTACACGCAATCTGATGGCGAAGCGCTGGCCGAAGGGTTCCGCCGCCTGGGGCTGGGCAAGATCATTGGGACGCGCACGTGGGGTGGTGAGGTTTGGCTCACGAGCAGCAACCGGCTGGTCGACCATGGGATTGTCACCGCGGCCGAGTTCGGGGTGTATGGACCGGAGGGTGAGTGGCTCATCGAGGGGCACGGCGTGGAACCGGACATCGTGGTGGACAACCTGCCCCACGCGGCATTCGAAGGGGAAGACGCGCAGCTGGATCGGGCGATCGAGCATCTGCGCAGGCTCATCGAAGACGACCCGAGGCCCATGCCCGAGGCGCCGCCCTACCCCCCTATACCCCGGTAGGTCGAATGGACTAGGATTGGAGAGAGCACGTGTGGCGTAGCCTCGGCGGCCACGATGAAACCGGATCAAGCCCATGAATCGAGCCCGAAGTCGACTTCTCTTCATACTGGCCTTGACCTTGTCAGGAGGCCTGTTGATGAACGGCTGTGGACCCAGCGCACCGCCCCCCCGCCACCCCGCCAGTGATCCGGCGGTCGCCGCAACTGCCAGCGCGGTCGAGAAGAAACTCCGCGAGGCGGTCGTCCCCTGGCTGGGCACAGCCTACCGCTTGGGCGGGATGAGCCGCGGTGGCGTCGATTGCTCCGGTCTGGTGGTGCGCGTATTCGCCGACCACTTCGGCCGCCGTCTGCCCCGGACGACCAAGACACAGGTGGAGGTCGGCATGAAGATCAGTCGACCGGATCTGCTTCCCGGCGATCTGGTCTTCTTCAAGCGGCGCTCGGGCAGTCGCCACGTAGGCATCTACCTCGGTCAACGAGAGTTCGTGCATTCGAGCGGGCAACGCGGGGTCACGATCTCCAACATCGACACTCCCTATTGGCGCGAGGTCTTCTGGATGGCTCGCCGCGTACTCTGAATGACTCTGAATGACTCCGGATGACTCCGGATGACTCCGGATGGCTCCGGATGGTCCCAGATGGCTCCGGCTGGCTCCGAATGCTGACGATAGCGAACGCTCCGCCCCAGACCTGGCAGCGATGTGGTCCCCACGACCACACCGGGACATCCCCTATGCCGCGCGCTCGCGCCGGCCACTACGGTCCTAGCGTGTCTTCGGCGCATCGGGCCCCGTAGGCACAGTCGCACCCGGGACACCGAGGAAGCCCCGTGATCGGGGTGAACCGCGAATGCTTCTGGTGCTTCAAATGCCTCAGGTACTTCAGGTGTTACAGGTGCATGCGTTTTTACTGCTAGAGGTGCTGTTATGAACAAGGCTCACATGGTTGTTGTGCTTCACGCCCTGGCGGTCGTTGTGTTCGCCCACCTCGGCGTGGGATGCGGCGGTGACGACAACGACACCGCCGGCCAGTCCGCGGGACAAGTAGACGAACCTTCGGATGACCCATCGAGCCCCTCCGTCCATCCCGTGCAAGTGCAGGATCTCCAGGATCAACTCGACCGAATGGCGGAGCGGATCGAGGAGCTGAGGGACCAGATCCGGCAGCAGGGCGACCTTCCTCAGGCGGATGCGTGGCGGGAGATGCTCGATGAACTGGAGCGTCAGTACAAACTGAGCGAGAGCCGCTATGCCCAACTCCGGAGGGTGACAGTGGAGAGCCGCGACCCGCTCCGGACGCAGCTGTTCGAGGAAATGGCCAAGATCGAATCCGGCATCACGAATCTGGAGAAAGCCGTCCAGCCATGACGGCTCTTCCCCCCCCCTGGCCGAGCGCCGGTTTTGAGATCGCGACGCGTGAACACATCTGGGCTGGAAAAACTGCGTGATCACGAAAGGAGCCTAGGATGCTACGTTGGGCTTTGATCTTCTTCATCGTTGCTCTGATCGCCGCCCTGTTCGGCTTCACCGGCATTGCAGCAGGCGCGGCGGCCATTGCCAAGGTCCTCTTCTTCATCTTCCTGGTGGTCTTCATTGTCTCGCTCATCGCCGGCTTGGCAACGCGATCCCGGGGTCCGTAACCGGCGGCAGGAGCCAGTAGCGGACCGTACCGGCATCGGCAGCAGCACAACCGCTCTGCCGCTGCAGGCGACCGGCTCTCCTCTCCACCCTGGTAGTCATCTGTGCTAGAATCCCACTGTCATCATCGTGGGAAATGGCGACCGGACAGCTTCCGAGGAGAGGACATCATGAAATGCATGTCTCGTTCCCTGTCAACCATCTGCCTGGGTTGCCTGGCGACCTTCTTGCTGACCACGACCGCGAAGGCGATCTTCACGGAGGTCACCGAAGAAGCGCTCGGCATGCAGCCCGCGCACATCGGCGGATCGAACGGTGTTTCGTGGCCGGACTACAACAACGACGGTTGGCCTGACATTCACATCAGCCGCGATGTTCTTTTCAAGAACAACGGCGACGGGACCTTCTCACTCACGACGGGCAATGGGCTCCTACCACCGGAGGGTACGAATTTTCTGCGTGCGTCGTGGGCGGACGCGGACAACGATGGCGATCTGGATTGTATCCAGGGAGCCGATCCCCATTCCACACCAGGCAACCCACGCACCTCCTACTACTTCGAGAACTCGGGCGCGCCCGACTTCACCTTCTCCCATCATGCCTACTACACCGCGCCCGAATACACCCGCGCGACGATGCCGGTCTTTGTCGATACCGACGGTGATGCCTACTGCGAGGTCTACCAAGCCACCTTCGGCAACTGGGCGCCGGAATACGGACGCACCCATGACCATCTCTTCGAGGCCGACGGCGGCGAGGTATTCACGGATGTGACGGGCGGGACCATTCCCGAGTTGCTCGAGCCGGCGGGTGAGCGTCATTCACGATCCGTCGTTGCCTGTGACTACGACCAGGACTTCGATATGGATATCTTCGTGCCTTGCTACGGTGTCGACTGGGCCGATCCGTCCTGGGAGAACTTTCTTTGGCAGAACGATGGCACCGGTCACTTCACCGACGTTGCCACCGCGGCGGGCGTGGCCATCGAGCCTCACGGCGAGTACGGGATCGGCTTGGCAAGCGGCGCGTCCTGGGGAGATTTTGACAACGATGGCGACTTCGATCTCGCCGTCGCGAACATCCACGGCTGGCTCGCGATCTACCGGAATGAGGGGGATGGCACATTCGTCGAGTTGATCAACGGCTTCGACGAAGGCCAGACCGGCATCTGGGGCAATCGGATGGAATGGCATAACACCCTTTGGGCGGATATCGACAACGACGGCGACCTGGATCTCTTCGGCTCCACCTGGTACGGGGGACCGGCCTGGCTCTATATCAATGAGGGACCCGAGAACTACGGGCGTTTCCACTACGCCAATGACGAATACGGTCTCACCACGAGCACGGTGTTTCGCAACATCGAGGGGTTTGGGGTCGCCGACTACGACCGCGACGGCGATGTCGACCTCTTCTTCGCCGGCGGGTCGGGCGAATACAACGGCAAGCATCTGTTCCGCAACGATCTGGACGAGTTGAGCAGCGAGCACCACTGGATGGTGGTCGAGTTGCGCGGTGATGGTGTGAGCTGCGGTCTGACGGCGGCCGGCGCACAGGTCAGTCTCATCTATCCCGATGGGCGGTCGGGCATCCGGCAGGTCGAAACGACCTCGTCGGACCAAACGATGAACATGCATCCGGTGCACTTCGGCCTCGGTTCCCGTGAGGAGGTAGCGGAAGTCGAGGTCCGCTGGCCGTGCGGCTCCATCGAGTACTGGAACGCCTCTACCTGGGGAGGGCTGGTCGATCAGTGGGTCACGCTCATCGAGGGTACCGGCAGTTCGATGAGTTCGGCTCCGGGGATCCGCTCTGAACAGGTATCCGTTGCTGACCCCGCCACCTTCACGCTTCGCGCCGCATCCTGCGGCCCTTCCACGAACTGGATCCAAGGCGTTCTGGAGTCCGGGGCATCGCACTCTGCTGGCCGGGTCCAGCTCATGCTGCTGGATGCGTCGGGAAGGTTGTTGCGCTCGACACATTGTCAGCCGCGAGCCGGCACGGACACTGCTTTCCGGATCGAAGCTCACGACGTTCCCGCCGGCACCTACCTGATACTGGCCCGGAACGCGGAGGGACGATCAGCCACGACCAAGGTCGCCGTGGTGCGATAGGACAATCCCGTGCGATCGCCAAACTGAGCTGGTGAGGCAGGATGGTCCAGTAAGATCCCGGGACCCCTGGTGAGACAGGTCGTTGCTTTCTCTAGCCGTTGCCGTCTCTAGTCGGTGCTTTCTCTAGTCGTTGTCTTCTCTAACGGATCTTCCCTTCCAAGAACGGGACCTCGAACACCTTGTCGTGCTGGATCGGGCCGTGTCCGAAGTAGCCTTTCTCACCAAAGAGTTCGCCGTGGTCGGCGGTCACGGTGATGTAGGTGTTCTTCGGCACCATGTCGTAGAGGCGCTCGAAAACGCTTTCGAGGTACTGCACCGTATCGATCTGACGGCCGCGAAGGATATCGAGCTTCTCCTGATCGAAGAACGGCTCGGTCTTCTGGTCTTCTTTGAGCTGACCGTCGATCACCGCGTCGTCCAGATGCTTGAAGACGCCGTGAACACCACTCAGGCGGGGCCACTCGTTCTTCGGTTCGGTGGGCCGGGCATATGGATAGTGCGTCTCACCCACATTCAGGAGGTAGAACGACGGCCGCTCGGTGGAGAAGGTCAACTCATCGAGCATCGCGTTCATGTCGTTGTGCTTGTCCATCAACTTGAAGGAGTCGAAGTCCTTGTTGATAGCGGTCTTGGGATTGAGCACCGGGAGCGACACCTTCGCGTGGGTGAAGTAGCCCAGTGTGTTGCGCAGGTAGGTTGGAAAGAACAGATGCGGCACGAAGCTGCTGAACTCGATTCCCGCGGCCCCAAGACGCTCATTGAATCGCAAGAAATCTTCCTTGTAGTAGTCGGATGCGTAGACGTGTGCCGGACTGGTATGCGGCAGCAATCCCATGAGCAGATTGTAGTGGGACGGACCGGTCCAGGAGGCGTAGCTCCAGCGTTGCTCGACCTCGCCGAGCTTCGTGATGACCTTCGGCTTGGCTGCCATGAAGGAGTCGTACCGGCAGCTATCGAGGATCACGATGATGTAGTTATTGAGTTCATCGAACGGCGGCTTCGGATGCGGCGCCCCCACACCCGTCGGCCGAATGATGGGCCGCTTCGCTGGCTCTGAACTCTTTCTGCCAAACAACTGATCTAAGAATCCCATCGACCTACTCCTTAATAGGGCTCTCTATGCTCAGCTCAGGTTCCCTGGGCACATCCAAGCTCCGTCGATCATCATCGATCATCGTCCATCTTTGTCCATCTTCGTCCATCCTGACAGCGTCGCCCGAACCGCTCGCCCGGGAAGCCGGCTCCATCGCTCGCTGTGTCCGAGCATCGCTCGAACTTCAGCGCAAGAGAACAAGGGTACGCCCTGCGCACCTGGCTCCGCAATGCCGATCACTCGCCTGGAAAGCTCCTTCTGATGCTCGAGCGAACCACCTACGCCATGCATCGGCAACCCGCCGCTCAATCTACACCACCTCCGGCCGTTAGCAGCTTGGCCGCACGCCGCTGCACGCCGCCGTAGACCGCCACACACCGCCGTAGGCCACCACACGCCGCTGCACGCCGCCGTAGACCGCCACACGCCGCTGCACGCAGCCGCATGCCGGCGTACGCAGCCGCATGCAGCGGCATGCCGGCGTACGGGGCTGCGGGCGGCTTCACCTGCGCACGCGCATTTGCGTTGGGGAGAGACCGCCCAGCAGCCGAAACCTCACCTAGGAGGCTCCCCGTGCAACAGACCACTTCGGATTTCAGCCCTGGCCCCACGTGCTTCGGGCTCATCCTCGACGATGAGCGCCCGGGCGCCGGAGAACCGAAGGTGGTCCGCAGTCCGTTCGATCAGCACATCGTGGCTGAGATCCACCATGCCGACCCCCGGCTTCTCGAACATGGACTGGATATTGTGCACCGGGCGTTCCCGGCCTTTGCGCGCCAGCCGGGCCACAAGCGCGCGGGCTGGCTGCGCGCCATGGCAAGCGGCGTCGAGGATCGCTTCGATGCGCTGGTGCACACTCTGGTCGAGGAGGCCGGCAAGCCGCTACGCTACGCGCGCGAGGAAGTCATCCAGACCGTGGCGACGCTGCGCAGAGCCGGCGAGTTGGCAGCATCCCGTCCGGGCGGACTTCGTCAACTCGACGGTACGCTGCAGACCGAACACCGGCTCGGACTCGCGCAGCGCCGCCCCCTGGGACCGGTTGTGTCGATCTGTCCATTCAGCGAGCCTCTGGGAGTTCCCGCACGCGAACTCGCTTCGGCGCTGGCGGCCGGCTGCTCGATCTTGGTCAAGCCGTCCAGCAAGACCCCCATTTCAGCGCTTCAACTGGGCCGGATCGCGCTGGCGGCCGGCGTACCGCCCGGGACGGTGGTGGTCACCCCGGCCCAGGCCGAGGATGCCGCCGTCCTGGTGGAGGACCAGCGCCCGGGAGTGGTCTCGTTCAACGGGAGTGTGGAGGTCGGCCGGATGCTCCGCCGTCAGGCCGGCCGTCGACTGGTCGCATCGTTGGGCGGCCTTCCCTCAGCTCTCGTCGAATCCGACGCGGATGCCGAGGCGGCCGCCACGGCCCTGGCCCCGTCCGCCTTCGCCTGCGCCGGGCAGCTTCACGCATCCGTGCAACGGATTCTCATCCATGAGCGCATCGCGAGCCGGTTCTACGACCGCTTCTTGCAGGTCGTCGCGAGCGAGATGGCCACCGGTGACCCTGCCGGCGAAGCCGTGCACAGTGGTCCACTCATCGATGCCGCCCAGGCGGATCGTGTGCTCGAGTGGATTGAGCGGGCCAGCGCGCTCGAGGCACGTGTCCTGATCCCCCCAGACCGTAACGGCAGTCTCTTGTCACCCGCCGTCTTGGCGAAGGTGCCCGACGACCATCCGCTCCTCACCCGGGAAGCCTTCGGCCCGGTTGTCGTTCTGGAAACCTATCGGGGCGTGTTGCGGGGGTTGGAGCGTCTCAACGCGCATCCCCCGGGCGGCGTGGTATCGATCTTCTCGCAGGACGTCCGCAAGGTGCTGCTGACACAACAGGAGGCCCGCGCCCGTCTGGTCGTACACAACGACAGTCCGCTCTCTGTGCCGGCGTCAGTCGCTGACGATTACGGCAACAGCTCGACGGGCGACAGCGGGATGGGCGACGGCCTCGAACGCCGGATCGCCGCCTTCACCGAAGGCTCGTGCCTCCTTCTGCGCCGGGACGCATCCGGACGCGGGTGGCTGCGATAGCCGTGCGCCCGCGATGGACAGCCTGGCTACGGCGCGGTCCGCATCGGGGTGTGCGGCGTCGCGATCGGGCCGCCGATTCCCCCCGTGGATCGCGTTCTTCCGCTCACTGAAGAGCGAGCTTGGGCGTTCGGTCGGCGCGGAAGAAGCCCCAGTGCTTCTCCGCATCGTGCGGATCGGCGCCACCCTTCCAGTTCTCGTCAAAGGCTTCGAAGTAGAAGGTGAGAAGGCCCGCTTGCGAGGCCCAGACCTGTGCCGCCGCATAGAACCTGGCCTGCTCGGCCTCCCCAGTCTCGCCGCGCATGAGGCGGGCCTGTTCTCCTTCGCCAGATTTGTCGGTGGCCCAGCCGGTCTCGCCGATGATCAATGCCGTTTCAGGATGCACCGCCTGCACGGCGGCCACCTGTCTGTCCAACCAGGGTAGAGCTTCGTCTAGCTGCTGGCCATTCCAGAGCGGATGAGCGTGAAGGGTGATGAAGTCGATCTCCCGCGTCAGCCTTCGACTCTCCGGTGTCAGCCAGTACTGGTAGTCGTCCGCCGTGGTCACAGGAACCATCACCTTGGCACGTACCTCACGGATGGCGCGGATGAGATCGTCAACCGGGAGCCGATGGGCCGACCACGACACCTGCGTCTCGTTGCCCACGCAGACCGCCACGACCAGATGGGGATACTCCTTCGCCAAGGCAATGGCCGCATCGATTTCGCGGCGGTTGGCGGCGACAGCCTCGGCATCGGTTTGAGACTCGGCGTCACCTTCATCCCGCGTCCTCTCCGGCGCGATCCAGACTCCGAGCATCACCTCCATGTCGAGGTCATTCAGGTGAATCCCTTCGAGAACGCGACGTCCGAACTCACTCGACCCATAGAGACGAATCAGGCGCCAATGAGGCTGCATCAAGCGCAGGTCCTCGGCGATCTGAGCCGCCGTGGGTGTGGGGCCACCCGGACGCTGTCCATCCCGGTATGGCCCGTAACAGATGGCCTTCCCCAACCCGTGGCCGTCGCGGCCTGATACCATCGGCCTCCGCTCGACAGCATGCGTGTCACCGGCCGCACCACCACCGGTCAAACCCTGCTCTACCCCGGCGCGCCCCTCCAGGGCCTGCGTTGTACCGAAAAGAGGGACGAGACCGACCAGCAGGGCGGCCCAGACCGAGTAGATCATTCTCATCCAGGTCATCCGATCCCTCCCTCTCACCTGCGACGGTTCGTCTCAAGCCGCTCGCATGACACTGACCGGCAGTCGTCTCATGCGCGAGATAGCAGCTGGTGCTCTATGCTCATCTTTGTGCGGACACCGAACGAACTATGCACAAATTACTCATTGATACTGCGGCTTGTCAACCCGACGCGTGGCCCAGATCTCGCTCTGCTCGTGACAATCCCGTCCCCCCACCCCCTCGGGAGCAGGTCGGGTGTCCACGGGGAGGAGGAGGCGGCGGCCCTGAGAGGGCGGTCCGCTGCCCGCAGATCGACATGTCCCTTGTGGCGGTCCAAATCGCCAATCCATTGAAAATAGGTTAGTTATCGGAGACGGCGCCGTGCCCTAGCCGACCGGCGCAACGCCCCGGTGAGCGGCCGTCGAAAATCTGACGAAAACTTCGCGAGAGGACTTGATTCGGACGCCGAACTTAGTTTAGTATCAAGGCATCGAGAGCTATCTCGACGAACCGCACGGCAACACTGGATCGGACTTCTCTGAAGGAGGGGAACCACCATGACCACCTTGTTGAAAGCTTCTTTCGTGTTCGTGACCTTGGCTTGCATGCTCCCGGTCACAAGTTTCGCGCTGACACCATACAGCCAGGATTTCGAGATGCTGGACCTGGGAGATGTGAACGCGCTGGCCGATGACGGCTGGCTGGTCTTTGCCAATGTCTTCGGTCCAGACTGGACGTACTGGTATGGATACGGCCCCTTTGGCGCGCCCAACGATGGCAACGCCTTCTGCGCCCTCGTGGCCGGTGAGGGTGGCGCCGAGCAAGGCGAGCAGCAGCTGTCTGTCTTCAGCGACTACAACAATCCTGACCATGGACAGGGCGCCTATATCGAGTCGAATGTGTTTCAGGAGCAGGTCATCGACGCAGCCGCCGTCGGAGAAACCTGGGTGTTCGACTTCGATGCCAAGCTGGGCAACCTCGAGGGTGAAACCACGGCCCTGGCATTCATCAAGACCCTGGACCCGGGTGCCGGCTACGAGGTGACGAATTTCATCACCGAAGACATGACGAACACACCGGCCACCTGGACGAGTTACTCCCTGTCGATCGTGATCGATGAGTCTCTGGCCGATCAGATCATTCAGGTCGGATTCTCGAACACGGCGACGAATTATGAGGGCTCTGGGGTCTTTTATGACAATGTGGATTTCTATTTGGATGAGCCTTCGCCGGCGGAGTCGTCGAGTTGGGGAGCGGTCAAGTCGCTCTATCGCTAGGATTGTGGTCGCAGAAGTCCCGCTGGGGCCGGGATAGAGGTCTGAGAAATCTGACGATGCCGGGGCGGTGGGATCTGGAGTCTCACCGCCCCGGCGCGCGTTGGCCCCGGGTTGGCTATCCCGCTGGGCATGAAC
>CAZZIF010000001.1:42680-65882 GCA_964654025.1 uncultured bacterium | reverse complement strand
CCGCTGCCGGCGGGACGCGACGGTCCGGCGCCGGGGTATGCCGCGGGGGCACGGCGCGGATGCGGCAGGCGCAACGAGCGCGCGGGCCGGATCTGACCGCTAGCGAAGGGATTCGGCGAATCGCCCCGGCCACGCGAGGCTCGCCGCCGACGTGCAGAGAGGGAATCATGCGGTTTTCTTGGCCCACAGAGCCGAGGGAGCGGGCCGCTCCCCGGCTGCTCTATAGCACTGAGGACGGCACGATCCTCGAGCACCCGTTCTTGTTGGCGACCGGCGACGGCGGCGGGGACGCCGTGGTGTTGGCCGATGGCGAGACGATTCCTCTGCCGCGGGGAAGCGACCTGTTCATGCTGCCCGGCCGCCAGCCCCTGGGGATCGACCCGGACACCGGCGATGAGATCGTCTTGACGGCCGACGAGGCGGGCCGGCCGGTGCACGCCGTGGCCGCGTTCTTGGCGCCCGCCCACACGGCCACCCTGCTGGCGGCCTACGAGACCCGAGGCGGCGCCCCGACACTGCCTCTGTTTTCCTATGCGGCCGTGGGGTATGCGGAGGATGGCTACCGCGTGGCCGCGCTGCGCGTGGACGAAGACCCGCGGCAGGATCCCTGGCGCTTCGACCTGGAGGCGATCGAGGCATCGGTGCGGGCCGAGGTGGAACGGGCCGGTGACAACCGCCTCCTCCAACAGCTGCAACGCTGTGCCCTCGAGTACCAGTGCCGGGCGGCCCAGAATTACTTCCTGCACCGGTGGGAGGCGCCCCTGCCGACCAGCATCGTTTGCAACTCTCGCTGCCTGGGTTGTATCAGCCTCCAGTCCGACGGGCAGTTCAAGGCGGCCCACGACCGCCTGCGGGAACCGCCCCGTCCGGAGGAGGTGGCCGCCGTGGCGCTCCGGCATATCCATCGCGTGCCCGACGGGGTGGTCAGTTTCGGGCAGGGCTGCGAGGGCGAACCGCTCTTGATGCGACGGGTGTTGACCGAAGCGGTGCATCTGATCCGCAGCGAGACCGACCGGGGCACCATCAACCTGAACAGCAATGCCAGCCTGCCCGATGTGGTCGGCGAATTGATCGAGTGCGGTCTCGACAGCATGCGCGTGAGCTTGAATAGCGTACAAGAGCCCTTGTACAACGCCTACTACCGGCCCCGTGGTTATCGATTCGCCGATGTCGTGGAGTCGATGCAGCGCATCCGCGGCGCCGACCGGTTCCTGAGCCTCAACCTGCTGTACCTGCCCGGGGTGACCGATCGAGATGAGGAACTCGTCGCGTTGATCCGGCTCTTCGACGAGGTGGGGCTGGACATGATTCAGCTGCGCAATCTGAACGTGGATCCGCAGTTCTACCGCGGGCACCTGCCGACTGATCGGATCGGGGCCGGCATGGGGCTGTGGCCATTCGTGCTGGCCCTGCAGGAGCATTTCCCGCGGTTACACTTCGGCTACTTCAACCCCGCCAAGGAGACCTACCAGCGCTGGCAGCAGGGGGAGGAGTAGGCTGATCCGGTGTGCCGAGAGGTGGGTCGGTCCCGCCCATGCACGGCGGGCTCACTGGCGGTTGAGTTCATGGACGGCTTAGCTCGTGGACGGCTTAGCTCGTGGACGGCTTAGCTCGCTGAGGGCTTATCTCGCGTATGGCTCATGACCTGCACGATCCGGCTCGTGGTCGGACCAGCGGCGGTGTCCCAAGATCAGAAGCGGCGTCAGCAGGGGCAGGATCCAGGAGAGATTCCACCAGTGCAGCCCGCTCTCGGCGAATCCGCCGTAGGCCCAGATGGCCCAGGCTGCACAGGAGAACAGGATCGCGTAGAGCGGGAGCATGAGACGCCACTGGCGCGTATGCGGGTGCCGCCACGGGGCGGCCCAGGGGATCGCGATGGCGGCTGCGGTCCCCAGGCCCAAGCCGACGAGGCCGGGCAGCAACTTGCCTTGCGCCAGGATGATGATGGCGAGAAGAACGGCCCACAGGAAGCTACCTGTCCAGCCTGCGATCCAGCCGATCTTCTCCCCGCGGCGCCGATCGTGCCTTGCGTTCACGCCATCCGTTCCTGAACCTACACGTCCGCGAACGACTTGATCAGTTGCCGGGCGATGACGATCTTCTGCACCTCGCTCGTGCCCTCGCCGATCTGGCAGAGCTTGGCGTCGCGGAAGTAGCGCTCGACCGGATAGTCCTTGGTGTAGCCATATCCCCCATGAATCTGAATCGCCAGGGTGGTGGCCCGCATGGCGACCTCGGACGCGTAGTACTTGGCCATGGCCGATTCCATCGTGTGCGGGCGTCCCAGGTCCTTCAGGCGGGCGGAGTGGTAGGTGAGGTGGCGGGCCGCCGTGACCTCGGTCTGCATGTCGGCCAGGTAGGATTGGATCATCTGGAAGTTCGCGATCGGCTGGCCGAACTGCTTGCGCTGCATGGCGTAAGGCACCGAGGCGTCCAATGCCCCCTGCGCAATGCCCAGGCTCAAGGCGGCGATCGAGATGCGCCCGCCGTCGAGCGTCTTCATGAAGATCGGGAAGCCGCGGCCCTCTTCACCCAGCAGCGCGTTGGCCGGAATGCGGCAGTCCTCGAAGATGAGTTCACGGGTATCCGACGCACGGAGGCCGAGCTTGTTCTCTTTCTTGCCCAAGCTGAATCCGGGAGCGTCGGTCTCGACCAGGAAGGCCGAAATGCCGTGAGAGCCCTTGGCTTCCTTGTCGGTCTTGGCCGTGCACACCAAGACGCCGGCGTAGGTGGCGTTGGTGATGAACTGCTTCGTGCCGTTCAAGACCCATGAATCCCCGTCCAGCACGGCAGTTGTGCGCGTGCCTCCGGCGTCGGAGCCGGCTTCCGGCTCGGTGAGGCCGAACGAGGAGAGGTACTCCCCCGAGCAGACCTTCGGCATGTACTTGGCCTTTTGCTCGGGTGTGCCGAACGCGTAGATCGGCCAGACGCCGAGAGAGCAATGTGCCGCCAGGATGATGCCATGCGATCCATCGACACGGGAGAGTTCTTCGATGGCAATGATATAGCTGAGCGCATCGAAGCCCGAGCCGCCCTCCTCCTCGGGGAAGCCGATGCCGAAGATGCCCATCTCGCTCAGTTCCTTGATCGTCTCCTCGGGGAACTTCTGCTCTTCGTCGTATTCGGCGGCGATCGGCGCGATCTTCTCGCGGGCGAAGCGGCGGATGTTGTCCCTGATGGCCAGCTGATCTTCCGTCAAATCGAAATTGGTGAACATCACTACCCTCCCTTGGAAGTCGCAGGATCCGAGTACGCCAGAAGAGCGAATATGCGAGAGAGCATAGTCTGATGTTCGGAGAGTGGTCAAGCGGGCGCTCACGCGCCTCGTTGCGCAACGGGCACCCCAACCAAGCCGGTCCGATTCGAGTTCTTCATTCTGGCTTTGACGTTGACCCGACCGGTACGCCGCGATAGGCTGAAATCTCCCATGAAGGCCAACGGCTCACTGGATACTCACGATCCGTCGACCAGCCTCAGGCGGCGGCACGTGGGTACCGGCCGGGCGACCACCGGATTCGGTGGCGGGGACCGGGGGGGGACGGGTTGGGTTCGCGCGCGTCTTCGACCTCCTGTGTCAGCCAGAGCTTCGCGCTTGAACCTTCCGCCCGCGGGGCGTGAAGGTCCAGATAGAGGCGATGTGCGTCCGCGACGGACGAACAAGTGCCACGCGGATTCCGCGGGTGCGTGACCGGGCGGCCGGCAACGGCTTCCATGGGCGGCACCCCGACGCCCGAGTGCTCGCGATAGGCGGCGTCCGTTGTGTACGGGACGGTACGGGTAGGAAGGAGGAGCGAAGCATGGCCGTTGGCATCATCGGCTATGGCGCGCATCTTCCCAGACGGCGGATCAAGGTCGAGGAGATCGCCAAGGTCTGGGGAGCCGACGCGCCCAGCTACAAGAAGGGACTCGAGCTTCTGCAGAAGTCGGTTCCCGGTCTGGACGAGGATACCATCACCCTCTCGGTCGAGGCCGCGCGCAATGCCGTGACCCGGGCCGGGATCGATCCGGCCGATCTCGGATGCGTCTACGTTGGCTCGGAATCGCATCCGTACGCCGTCAAACCCTCGGGGGTGACGGTGGCCGAAGCGCTCGGTGCTACGCCGGACTGCCACTGTGCGGATTTCGAGTTCGCTTGCAAGGCCGGCTCGGAGGGCATGTTCGTCGCTCATGGCCTGGTCAAGGCGGGGCTGGTCAAGTATGGGCTCGGCATCGGCGGCGATACCTCGCAGGGCGCCCCGGGCGACGCCCTCGAGTACTCGGCGGCAGCGGGGGCGGCGGCGTTCATCTTCGGCGCCGACGACGACAAGCTGCTCGCCACGGTGGACGAGACCTTCTCGTTCATGACCGACACGCCGGACTTCTGGCGTCGCGAGCATCAGTTCTATCCCTCCCATGGTGGACGCTTCACCGGAGAACCGGCCTACTTCCGCACGGTCGTGGGGGCCGTCAATGGCCTGCTCGAGAAGGCGAACATGAAGCCGGAGGATTTCCAGTACGCGATTTTCCACCAGCCGAACGGCAAGTTCCCCAAGCGGGTCGGCAAGATGCTCGGGTTCACCTTCGAGCAGATCGACGTGGGCCGCGTGGTGCCCCACCTGGGCAACACCTACTCGGGTGCCTCTCCCATCGGTCTTACCGCGGTTCTGGACGTCGCCAAGCCGGGCGACAAGATCATGATGTGTTCGTACGGCTCGGGTGCGGGGAGTGACGCCTTCGTCTTCACCGTGCAGAAACGTATCGCCGAGGTTCAGGATCTGGCGCCCAAGACGCGCTGGATGCTGGATGAGAACATCCGCTTCGTCGAGTACGGCGAGTACGCCAAGCTCCGGCGCAAGATCCGTATGCGCGGTGAGTAGGAGGGAAGGATCATGAGAGACGTAGCTGTGATCGGCGTCGGCATGCAGAAATGGGGCGAACTCTGGAACCATTCGATTCGCGATATCTTCGTCGAGTCCGCCCTCATGGCCATGGATGACGCCGGCGTGGATAAATTCGACTCGTTCTACGTAGGCAGCATGAGCCCGGGTATCTTCGCCTCCCAGGAGCACCTGGAGTCGGTGATGGCCGACTATCTGGGCATGGTGCCGGTCTCCGGCACGCGGGTCGAGTCGGCCTGTGCCTCGGGGGGCCTGGCCTTCCGCCTCGGATGGATGGAGGTCGCCAGCGGCATCAGTGACATCGTCCTGGCCGGCGGGGTCGAGAAGATGACCGACGTGAGCGGCGGGGAGGCTACCTACGCACTCTCCACCGCGGCCGACATGACGTGGGAAGGTATCGGTGGCGTCACCTTTCCCGGTCTCTACGCCATGATGGCCGTCGCCCACATGCACCAGTACGGCACGAAGCGCGAACACCTGGCGCAGGTGGCGGTCAAGAATCACGAGAACGGGAGCAAGAACGCGCGGGCCCAGTTCCCCATGAAGGTCACGGTGGAACAGGTGATCAGCTCGGTCAAGGTCGCTGATCCGCTCAACATTCTCGACTGCTCACCCATCACCGATGGTGCGGCCGCCGTGATCATGGTGCCGGCCGACCGGGTCAAGGAGTTCACCAAGAAGCCCGCGGCGAAGATCATCGGCAGCGGTCACGCCACCAACACGATCGCGCTGCACAGCCGCGAGGACATCGCCGCGATCGACGCGGCGCGGGTGGCCGGTGAGCGTGCCTACCAGATGGCCGGCATGAAGCCGGAGGACATCAATCTCGCCGAGGTGCACGACTGCTTCACCATCGCCGAGCTGCTCATCATGGAAGCCCTGGGCTTCTGCGAGAAGGGCAAGTCGGGACCGATGGTCGAGGCCGGTGAGACCCGCATCGGCGGCAAGATCCCGATCAATGCGAGCGGCGGCCTGAAGTCGAAGGGCCACCCGGTCGGGGCGACCGGCATCGCGCAGGTCGTCGAGCTGATCGAGCAGTTCCGCGGTGAGGCCGGTGAGCGGCAGGTGAAGGATGCCCGGGTGGGCTTGGCACAAAACATGGGTGGCAGTGGCGGAAGCTGCACCGTTCACATTCTGGAGGTGATGTAATGCCCCCTGCGAGATCATGGCGTACATACCCGCAGACGTATCGGTTGGAAGCCGCCCGTTGCAAAGGGTGCGGCAAGGTGTTCTTCCCGCCGCGGCTCATTTGTGACAAGTGCAAGGCGCGTGAGTTCGAGACCTTTCGAATGAAGCGCACCGGGACGGTGGTCACCCACACGGTCATCCGCACGCCCGGCGACGCGTTCACCGGACAGGCCCCGTTCGCGGTGGGTATCGTGGAGATGGATGACGGTCCTCGCCTGACGGCTCAGATCGTGGACGTCGACTTCGAGGAGGTCAAGATCGGGCTGCCCGTGCTGCTCGAGTTCCGGCGCATCTACTCGGAAGGCGAATCCGGGGTCATCCACTACGGCTACAAGGCCGTTCCCGTTCGCAACTAGTCGCGGACGGCCGCCGGGTGCGGGGGCGCACCCGGCGGTCCCCGCGCGGATCACCGGGGAATGACTCACGAAATGACCCATGGAACCGTTCGGCTTCAGTACGATGGCCCCGTCGCCCGCGTGACCCTGGCGCGGCCCGAGATCCGCAATGCGTTCAACGATCAGATGCTGGCCGACCTGCTCGAGGCCTTTGGCCGGCTGCGCGAGCGCGCCGATGCCCGGGTAGTGGTTCTGACCGGCGAGGGCCAGGCGTTCTGCGCCGGCGCCGATCTGAACTGGATGAAGCGGGTCGTCGACTACACCTACGAAGAGAACTACGCCGATTCGCTCGAGCTGGCCCGCATGCTTCGGGCGATCTACGACTGTCCCCAGCCGGTGATCGGCCGCATCAATGGCGCCGCGATCGGAGGCGGCACCGGGGTGGTGGCCGCGTGCGACATCACCGTGGGCGCCGAAGAGGCAGTCTTTGCCTTCTCCGAAACCAAGCTGGGGCTCACCCCCGCCGCGATCTCTCCCTATCTGCTGAGGCGCATGGGCGAGCGCAATCTCAGAGAGTACTTCCTGACCGGAGAGCGCTTCTCCGCCTCGCGGGCGGTGGAACTCGGTTTGCTGAACGCGGCGGTTCCCGCATCCGAGCTGGACGCGCGCGTGGAGGCGACGATCCGGATGATTCTCTCGGGCGGTCCCGAGGCGCTGCGGGTCTCGAAGGAGCTGATCGCCGGGATCGGTGAGCGGACGCTCGACGAGAACGGCCCCTACACAGCCGAGGTCATCGCCCGCCTGCGGATGAGTCAGGAGGGGCAAGAGGGGATGAACGCCTTCCTCGAGAAACGCAAGCCGCGCTGGAATGGGTAATGGATCGCGCATGAGGCCGCCGGTGGGCGTGAACGATCCTGTCTGACCGAGGCCGACGCGAAAGGGATCAAGCCGATGCTGAAGCGAATACTGATCGCCAACCGGGGGGAGATCGCGCTGCGTGTGATTCGCGCGGCGCACAGCCTGGGCGTCGAGGCCGTCGCGGTCTACTCTCAGGCCGACAGTGAGTCCCCGCACCTGGAGGAAGCCGACCAGCGGGTCTGCATCGGGCCGGCCAAGAGTGCCGAGAGCTATCTGCAGATGGAGCGGATCATCCAGGCCGCCGAGCAGACCGATTGCTGTGCCATTCATCCCGGATATGGTTTCCTGGCCGAGAATGCGCTCTTTGCCGAGCTGTGCGAGCAGGCCAAGATGACCTTCATCGGTCCGACCGCCGGCGCCATTCGCGCCATGGGCGACAAGGCCACGGCGCGAGAGACCATGCGCGCCGCGGGTCTGCCGGTCATACCGGGTTCGCAGGGCACCCTGCCGAACGTGAAGACCGGGCTGGAACTGGCCCGGGAGATCGGCTTCCCCGTGCTGCTCAAGGCCACCGCCGGCGGGGGCGGCAAGGGGATGCGCATCGTCCGGGAGGAGGGCGAGTTCGAGGCGAAGTACCGCGAGGCCTCGCTGGAAGCGGAGAAGGCGTTCAACAACCCGGGCCTGTACCTGGAGAAGTTCATCGTCGACGGCCGCCACATCGAGTTCCAGGTCATGGCCGACGCGTTCGGCAACGTCGTGCACCTGGGCGAGCGTGAGTGCTCCGCCCAGCGCCGGCACCAGAAACTGGTGGAAGAATCGCCCTCGCCGGTCGTCGACGCCCAGACCCGTCATGACCTCGGGGAGCGTATCCGCCATGCACTGCGGGTGATCGGCTACCGCAACGCCGGCACGGTCGAGTTCTTCCGCGATCAGGACGGCACGCTCTACTTCATGGAGATGAACGCCCGTCTTCAGGTGGAGCACCCGGTGACCGAGATGGTCTCGGGCCGCGACCTGGTGGCCGAGCAAATCCGCGTGGCGGCGGGGGAGCAGCTCAGCTTCACGCAGGAAGATGTCGAGCTCGAGGGCCACGCGATCGAGTGCCGCATCAACGCGGAAGATCCCTACGAGGACTTCCGGCCCTCCCCCGGGCTGGTGAGCGGGTTCGTGCCGCCGGAGAGCCTTCCGGCGGGCAAGGTGCGCGTCGACAGCCACGTGCGGCCCGGCTACCGCATCCCGGTCTACTACGATTCGCTCATTGCCAAGCTCATCGTCTGGGGCGCGGACCGGGACCAGGCGCGCCGCAGCATGATCACCGCGCTCGAGGGGTTCACCGTCGAGGGCGTGAAGACGACGATCGGCGTGCACGTGCAGATCATGAAGAGCGAGGGGTTCGCATCCGGTGACTACGACACCGGGTTCATCGAGCGGTTGCTGGGATAAGCAAACGAAAGGATCGAATCGATGGCGAAGGTCATCCTGCATCCCATCGGGACGCCGGTCGAGGAAGCGCTCGACGAACGCACCTACTCGGAGAACCGGGAACGGATGGAGCGGCTCAACCGGGTGCTCGAGGAGCGCCGCGCCGAGCTGCGGCAGGGGTGGGGCGAGAAGTACGTCGATCGCGTCCACGCCAAGGGCAAGCTGACGACCTGGGAGCGGATCGAGCAGATCAAGGACCCCGGGTCGTGCGTCTTTCCCCTGAATACGTTTGTCAACTTCGGCAAGACCTTTGGGGATCCGCCGCGCACGTCGCCGTCGGCGGGGGTCATTACTGCCTTCGTCCGCGTGCACGGCAAGCTGACGGTGGTGATCGCCAACGACAACACCGTCGCCTCCGGATCTTGGTGGCCACTGACGCCGGAGAAGATCGAGCGGGCGCAGGAAGTCGCGCTGCGCCTTAAGCTGCCGGTCATCTACCTCGTGGACTGTTCGGGGCTGTTCTTGCCCGAGCAGGCCAATACCTTTCCGGGCAAGACCGGCGCCGGCTACATCTTCAAGATGAACTCGCTGCTCTCCTCCAGCGGTGTGCCGCAGATCGCCGGTGTTCTGGGAGACTGCATTGCCGGGGGCGGCTACATGCCGATCATCTCCGACAAGCTGTTCATGACCGAGCAAGCCTACATGGTGATCGCCGGCGCCGCGCTCATCAAGGGGGCCAAGTCGCAGAAGATCACCTCGCTCACCATCGGCGGGCCCAACGTGCACGTGCATGCCTCGAACTGCGCTGACGAACGGGTCCCCGACGACGAGACCATGATCCTGCGGATCCGCCAGGAGATCGCCAAGCTCCCGACGACCGGTATCGACTACTACCGGCACGCGTTCGATCCCGCCGAGCCGCACTTTCCAACCGGTGAGCTCAACGGCCTCTTGCCGACCGATCACCGCGTGGTCTACGACGTCCGGCAGATCATCGCCCGACTCGTCGATGCGTCCCTCTTCTGGGAACTCATGCCGCACACCGGCGAGGAGATGGTGACCGGCGTAGCCCGCATCGGCGGCTTGTACGTGGGGATCATCGCCAACAACCAGCAGCTCACGCCGCATCCGGAGATGCGCCAGCGCAACCGGCCGGGCGGCATTCTGTACCGGGAAGGGATCGCGAAGATCTCCCAGTTCTCCCGGTCCTGCAACAGCGACGGCATTCCGATCATCTGGCTGCAAGACATCTCCGGATTCGACATCGGACTCGAGGCCGAGAAGCACGGCCTTCTGGGCTTCGGGTCCAATCTGCTCTACACGAACTCGACCAATACGGTGCCCATGATCACGGTGCTGTTGCGCAAGGCCTCCGGGGCCGGCTACTACGCCATGACCGGGCGGCCCTACGAGCCGTTCGTGCAGCTCTCGACGCCGCTCACGCGGCTCGCGGTGATGGAGGGGCGCACGCTCGCCATCGGCACCTATCGCACGCGCCTGGACGACAATTTCCAGATCATCGCGGACGATCCGAAGGAGCGGGCCCAGGTCGAGGCGGGCATGAAGGAGGTCGAGAACCGGATCGAGCAGGATATGGATCCCTACAAGGCGGCGAGCCAGATGGACACCGACGAGATCGTGGCCGCCCACGAGCTGCGGGACTACCTGCTGACCCTGGTCGAGATGAGTTACCAGGCCATCGGCTACCGGCGGGTGAAGAACCCGCGGATCTGGTCGATGCACGATCTGCAGGTCCTGACCGACCAGATCGGTTGATGCCGACCTGTCCGAGCGCATGAGGCGGGGGCTCCGGCCCGGCGAGCCGGTGGGCGCGCGGTGGGCGCGCGGTGGGCGCGCGGCGGGCGCGCGGTTGGCGGGCGGTGGGCAAGCCGGCAGAGGATCGCAAGAAGCGGGCAAAGGAGAAGGGGAGTGAGCATGGCGGAGAAGACGCTCTTGGCGCGGGTGCGTGAGGACGAAGAGAACCCGGGTACGCTGCTGGTCAGCTCCCCGGTGGTGGGCCTGGCCGATGGGCGGCCGGACGAGAAGATCTTCCTCAATGCCCTGGATCGCGTGCTCACCGTCAAGGTGCTGGGAGAACGGCATGTCTTGCGTCTGCCCCGGGACCGGCACGGCCGGGTGGTGGCCGCCTTGATTCCCAATGCGTTGACGCCGGTGGAGTTCGATCAACCACTGCTGCGTATCGATCCACGCGCACTCGAGGCGGCCGGAGGGGTCGCCGGAACGGCCGCCGGCGCTGCCGCGGCCGGAGAGGATCCGGCCGCCAATCTCGTGACGATCACCTCGCCCTCCGACGGCATCTTCTACCGGCGGCCGTCGCCGGATGCGCCGCCCTACGTCGATGAGGGCACCGAGGTCGGCCCCGGAACGGTGCTCGGTCTGGTGGAGGTCATGAAGTGCTTCAACCAGATCACCTACGGAGGCGCACAGTACCCTCTCAAGGGCAGGATCACGAAGGTGATGGTGGGCGATTCGGAGGAGATCTCCTACGGGCATCCCTTGTTCAAGGTCATGCCACTCGGGGAGTGAGTTCGCCGGCCCTCCGTCGCGCATGGCCGCGAGCGTATCCCGCTCGCTAGGCCGCCTTCCCGCGATCCTCGCGGGCATCGCCTTCCGCGCGCTTCAGCGGCACCGTGAACCAGAATGTGGATCCCTCGCCGGGCCGGCTGCTCACGCCGATCTGCCCGCCCATGAACTCCACGAGCTGCTTGCAGATCGCTAGGCCGAGCCCGGTTCCGCCATACCGGCGGGTCGTGGATGTATCCACCTGTGAGAACGACTTGAAGAGGCGGTTGAGGCGGTCGGCCGGGATGCCGATCCCGGTGTCGACTACCTCCACCCGCAGGCTCTCGTGCTTTCCCCGCGGCTCTTCGAGATAGGCCAGCACCGAGACCCGGCCGGCCTCGGTGAACTTCACGGCATTGCCGGCCAGATTCAAGATGACCTGGCGGATGCGGGCGGGGTCGCCCACCAGGGCTTCGGGAACCTCGTCGTCGACGTGCCACTCGAGATCGAGTTGCCTCTCCACGGCACGTGGCTTCATCAGCTTGCCGACGTGTTCGATCGCATCTCGCACGTCGAAGGCGGTCTCTTCCAGCTCCAGTTTGCCGGCCTCGATCTTCGAGAAGTCCAGAATCTCATTGATGATCGTCAAGAGGTTCTGGCCGGAGTTCTGCACGACCCGCAGGTACTCGGCCTGTTCCTCATTGACGCCGGATTCGAGCAATACGTCGGTCATCCCGATCACCCCGTTGAGCGGCGTGCGGATCTCGTGGCTCATGAGTGCCAGGAACTCCGACTTCGCCTGGTCGGCTTCTTCGGCCGCCTGCTTGGCCCGCACGAGCTCGGTCATGTCGGTGATGAAGCCCTCGAGCAACGGGACGCCGTCGGGGCTGGTCTCGGCGCTCACCCCCTGTTCCCACACCCAGCGGTCGCGACCGTCGGCGGTGACCATGCGGTACAGATGTTGGTAGGGTCGCCCCTCGCGCAGGGCGGCATCGACTTCCTCGGTCAGGGCGGCGCGATCGGATTCGTGCAGCAGGTCGCCGAAGGAGAGGGCTCCCTCGCGCAGCATCTCTTCGGGCGCATAGCCGGTCAGCGTCTGCCAGCCCTCGCTGACGAACTCGCAGCTTCTGCGCTCATCGTGGCGAATGCGGTACGCGGCGCCCGGGATGTTGCTCAGCAGGGTGCGTAGCGTGCGACGGCTTTCGCGCAGGGCATTCTCGGTCTCGATGCGGCGGGTGATATCCGACAGGAAGTTGAGCGTGCCCGGCCGGCCTTCCCAGGTAATGGCCACCGCGTTGATCTGTACCCAGATGACCCCGCCGTCTTTGGGGACCGCGCGGAAAGAGTAGATGGGCTCGATGGGATCGCCCCGTAGCCGCGCCACGTGGCGCTCGGCCACCAGGCGACGGTCTTCGGGATGAATCAGATCGAGGAACGGGATCTGCAAGAGTTCGCGCTCCGAGTAGCCCAGGATTTGCTCCATCATCGGGTTGACGAAGGTGAGGGCCCCTTCCTGGGCGACGCAGATCCCCTCGGTGGCGTTCTCGATGAGCTGGCGGTAGCGCTCTTCCGATGCGATCCGGGCGGCTTCCTGACGCTTGTGCTCGGTGATGTCTTGAATCAGCATGTCGTAGGACTCGAGCTGGCCCTGGTTGTCGAACTGACGGATGACCGATACTCGTACCCAGCGGATCTGGCCGTCCTTGCAGCGAATGCGATGCTCGAGGGGCCAGACCTCCTGGCGGTGTGGAATCGCTGCCAGCCAGTCGCGGGTTTGCTGACGGTCTTCCTCCAGCGTGATGAGCAGGTAGAGGTCGGGGACCTGCTCGAACTCTTCCGGCCGGTAACCGGTCACCGCCTCGCTGGCGGCGCCGTGGACGACCTCGACCGCCTTCCCGTCGCGCACGTCCACCCGGCACACATAGTCGGTCACGCTGCTGGTGATGAGCCGGTAGCGCTCCTGGCTCTGCCGCAGTGCCTCGAGCGCCTCGACGCGTTCGGTGATGTCCTCGATCGCGAGCCCGACGCGTTCGCCCGACATGGGGAAGAAACGGATGCGATAGACCGAGCGGCGCTCGCCGGTCTCATAGGTCGTGTCGGGGGGTGTGTAGACCTCCCCGGTCTCGATCACCCGCTCGAGCCCGGCGCCGAGCCCAAGGCTTTGCGCCTCCGGCCATAGCCCGTCCAACGATTCGCCCCGGTAGGGCGCCAGGCGGTGGCCGCACAGCGTCTCGGCCTGCGGGTTCAGCTCCTGCAGGTAGAAGCGGCCGGGGGCCGCGTGCTTGAAGATCAGCAGCCCGGCGGGGATCGCGCTCACGATGTCGTAAGAACTGCGCAGCGTATCGCGCAGCTCCTGCTCGGTGAGTATGCGGGCCAGACCCCCGCCGATCTGTGTCACCAGGGACTCGAGCGCGGCCTCGTTCTCGGGGTTGTGCCGTGATTCCCGCCGGGAGGCGACCAGCACGAGAGCGATGAGGTTGGATTCGTGCTGAACCGGCAACACCGCGAACGAGCAGATGCCCGCCTGGCGCACCCACCCGGCCCGGCAGTTCCGGAGGGCGTCTTCGTCGGCGAAGAGGGCGGTGCGCTTCTGAAGCAACTCGAGCAGCCCCGGCATCTCCTGAAGGGAGAACGCCTGGCGGGCGTGTCGTCGCTCGAGACCTTCCACGGAAACCAGATCGAAGTTGCCCGAGAGCCCATCGACCAGACTCACCGCGCCACACTCGTAACCCGACACGCGCAGCGCGGCCGACAGGCACAGCTCGAGACCTTTGTGGAGGTCGGAGATCTCGCCGAGCGCCCGGGTGAGTTCCCGCTGCACCTGGAGGAAGTTGCGCGCGATGGTGCTTTCGGTCACGTCCAAGAGGGAAGCCACGCTCAGGCGGCTGCCCGGGAGCATGTCGACCGTCAAGCGTACCCGGCGCAGCGCTCCGTTGCAGCGCCGGAAGGCGAACTCGTACTGGCGGGGCACGCGGGATTGCTCGTCACCCTCCGAGCGCCGCTGGGCATGGTACTTCTTCATCCGAGCGAGGTCTTCCTCGGCGACGCACTGAGGCCACTTCAAGCGGCCATCGATCTCCGCGGGCGGATAGCCGGAGAGCTTGTGGAATTCCGAGTTCGACAAGACGATCGTGTGGTCGGTATCGAGGACGGCCATGGCCGTGCCGGTCTTCTCCAGAATGGTCCGATAGGTCGAGAGCGCCGCGGGCATGGCGCCGGCGGCCGGACTCGCGGAGTCGGCCGAAGGCTCGATCAGAATCTGGTAGCCGCCGTCCGGGAGGCGCAGACAGTGGAGGTTGACGTTCTCGGAGAGCGTCTCCTCCGGGCGTCTGTCATCGGGGCGCTTGTTCTCCGGGTGCCAGTCATCGGTGTGCACGTCATCGGGCCGCATGTCCGGTTCGAGGATCCCGGCGGCCGTCCGCGGCTCGCCGCAGTCGGCCAACGTCGATAGACGCCAGTCCTGCGGCCGAGATTCGTGAGACAGCTGGATGGGCCGGATCCATTCCTGAACCTGCCGGCCGAGCAATGCGTCACGCGGCGCGTTCAACAGCATCAGAGCGGCCGGGCTGACATCGACGATCAGGCCTTCGGGATCACAGAGCAGGACCGCCGCGTCTAGCTGCACGAGTAGACCGGCGTAGCTGCCAGTGATCTGATTGTCCGGTAGGAAGCTGGCCATCGATTCGCTCTCGGTCGCCCCGGGGTCCGCGCTGCCACTTGGATGTACTCGTAGCTTATCGGCCTTATGCCGCGTCTTCTCCACCGAAAGCGGAAGGAATAGGCAGGGCGGAACGCTCGGAAGAACAAGTAGGTTGGCCAACTTACGCGGTGGTCACCGGCCGAGGGCATTCCAGATGACCGCCTCGCTCTCCCGGGCCATCCTCTCGGCCGTGAACTCGCCGAGGATCCGGCTTCGGGCGGCCCGGCCGGCTCGCGCCAGCTCGCCGGCATCGGAAAGCAGGGCCAGCATGGCGCCGGCCAGCGCATCCGGATCGCCCGGCGGGACGAGCCGGCCCTCGACCCCGTCGCTCACGAGTTCGTGCAATGCCCCCACCCGGGTGGCCACTACCGGGATGCCCAGCGACATCGCCTCCATCTGGGAGAGAGGCAAGGTCTCGACCCGTGGATGCGAGGCCAGTACCGAGAGATCCAGCGAGGGTAGGATCTGGGGAACGTCACGGCGCATGCCCAAGAACTTGACGCGCCCGGCGATGCCGAGCTCGGCGGCCAGGGCTTCGAGCTCGGTCTGGCGGGGGCCGCCGCCGATGACGACAAACAGCGCGCGCGGCAGCCGCGCGAGCACCTGGCGCGCGGCGGCCAGGAAGTTCTCGTGCGCCTTCTCGGGGCGCAGCACCGCCAGGATCCCGACCACCGGCCCCTCGTCCGGATCGATGCCCAGAGCCTGGCGGGCCTGGGCCGGTGACGGCAGCGCACCGGGATCCAGCGGCGGAATCCCGTTGCGGATGACCGAGATCTGCGCGGGGGGGACGCCCTCGTGTTCGACGAGGTATTGCTTCTGGGCTTCGGCGATGGCAAGGATGCGCGTGATCCGGCCCACGACCATGCGCATCGGGCGGGGGATCGAGTCGCGGCCCCACTGGCCCGTCGTGTGGACCGGCATCAGCAGCGGCATGCGGCCGCAGAGCCGGGCGGCCAGCGCACCGACCACCACCGCGTTGGTGTGGTCCAAGCAGTAGAGCACGTCCACGTTGTCCCGCCGGAAACGGCGGGCCAGCGCGAGGGGAACCCAGGGCATGGGCGGACGGCCGGGCCCCAGGTTCGTGCGAGCGGGGATGCCTTCGGCGGTGAGAAGCTCGCCCACCGGGCCGAGATCGCGCAGGCAATAGAGCCTCGGGCGGAAGCGCTCTCGATCCAGGTGCAGGATGAGGTGTTGCAACACGCGCTCGGCGCCGCCGGTGACGAGCGTCGAGACCAGGAAGCCCACCGTGACCGGGGAGGTGCGCGGCAAAGGATCCGGTGGCGTGAGCCAGGGATCCGCTGGGGCCGCCGGTCGCTGGCCGTCGTGGGAACTGGGGCCGGAGGGTGCTTCGGCCTCGGTCATCGGGCGCCTCCCTCTTCGAGAATCCGGCGGATCGTGGCCAGCCGCCGCGGCCGCAGCACGGCGGGGCTGTGGCGGTCGAAACACCAGGCGCGGCCCGCCTCGCCGAGCCCCCGGGCGCGATTCGCATCGGCGAGCAGACCGATGATCTCCTCGGCGAACGCATCGGCCCCGTCGGCTACCGCCAGGTGCGTGCCGCCTTCCAGGGGTAGGCCGGCCACTGCCACCCGGGTGGCCACCACCGGGACCGCCGCGGCCAGCGCTTCGAGAATCCGGATGCGCACGCCGCCGCCGAAGCGCAGCGGAACGATGAGCAGATCGATCCCCGCGAAGTAGCCGGCCAACTCGTCCACGTAGCCCAGCCAGCGGGCCCCGGCCGCGGTGGCGCGCGACTTGAGGTCTCCCTCGTACCCGTTGCCGGCGATGTGGAGCTCGGAGCGCGGCTCGCGTTGCCTCACCCGGGGCCAGATCTCCTCGAGAATGAACGCCAGCGCGTCCTGGTTGAAGTCGGCCCGGAAACTGCCCATGAATCCGATGCGCAGGCCTGGCTGAGGCGGTCGGGTGGCCGCGAACAACTCGCCCGGCACGGGAACCTCGAGGTGCTGGATGAGCGGTGAGCCCGCGCCTGCCTCGCTGGGGCCTGCGACCGGCCCGCCATAGGCGGCGAGTTCCCGCCGGATCGTGGCCTCATCATCTTGAGTCAAACACAGGATGTTGGGAAACCGCGCCCAGGCGGCCACCTCGAGCTCTTTGTAGCGCCGGGCGGTGTCGGCCAGCGCCGCGTGACGTGGCGTGCCTTCGGCCGCCTGCGCGGCCCGTTCCAGGATCTGGAAAGCCGCATCGTGCGCCAGAAGCGCGGGGATGCCGATCGTGACCGCATCGCGCAGGCGGAAGGTCTCCCAGTTCTCGAGGATCGTCAGATCCGGCCGGAACTCGTCCATCAACCGGTGGAGCCCCGTGCGCAGGACCCGGTTCGACCAGTAGTAGCAGAGAGCCGGGACGCCGGTGCAGCGGCTCTGGAGGAGATTTTGCACCTTGTAGCAGACCTTGTGGGCCGGGGACCGATGGTTGGGCATGAGGGGCGCTACGACCCTGGCGCCGAGGGCCTCGATCTTGCCGATGTGCCCGGCCTCGGCCTCGTTCTCGCGCTGGCAGAGATAGACGACCTCATGTTCGGTCGCCAGGTCCTCGAGCAGCGCCAGCGACACCCGGCGCGTGCCCTGCGTGGGTGGATAGGGAAACAGCGGTTTGACGAGGAGGACCTTCGCCATCGCAGCCGGTGCCCTTTCTACCCGCTCACCCGGATCCGGGCATCCACCACCGCGCAGTCCTTGGGATCAGGATTCATGATGAACGGATTCAGGTCGAGCTCGACGATCTCGGGAAAGTCGATCACGAGCTGCGACAAGCGCAAGAGCGACTGCTTGAGCAGGTCGAAGTCCACGCTCTCTTCACCCCGCACGCCGCTGAGGAGCCGGTAGCCGGCAATCGACTTCAGCATGTCGTCGGCATCGGCATCGGTGATCGGCGGGACGCGCAGCGTGACGTCGTTCATGACCTCGACGTACTTGCCGCCCATGCCGAAGAGCAGCGTCGGCCCCATCTTCGGATCGGTGCTCACCCCGAGGATGACCTCCTTGCCGGGCTTGACCATCTTCTGTACCAGGCCCTTCTCCTCGTCCGGGTCCTGATCCATCTTCTCGATCAAACGCTTGATCTGGGCATAGGCGCCCTGCAGCTCGAGATCATTCTTGATGTTCAGGATCACGCCGCCCATGTCGGACTTGTGCACGTACTTGTGGCCGCCGACCTTGAAGGTCACCGGGTAACCCAGTTTCTGGGCCGCCTCGAGCGCTGCCTCGGGGCCCTCGGTCTCGAGCAACGGGGCGATCGGGAACCCGTAGCAATCCAGCAGGCGCATGCATTGGACCGTCGGGAGGTACCCCCCGCCCTGCTGGACGTGGCGCTGCACGATGCGCTGCGCTTCACGCTTCCTGACCTTGTACTCCACCAACTGGCCGCGCGGACGCTGCTGGCGCTGCGCGTAGTTGTACATCTCCACCATGGCCTTGACCGCCATCTCGGGGAACGCGTAGATCGGCGGGCAGCCCGGGATCTCGCGCGGCAGCATCTGATAGGAGGATTCCTCGGCCATGATCACACCGTAGACGGGCTTCTCGTGATCCTGGGACGATTCGGCGATCGCGCGGGCCGCGTCGGCCGGATTGACCATCATCGGTGGGACGAACATCGCCAGGATGATGTCCACGTTGGGGTCCTCAAAGAGGATGGGAAGGATCTCCCGGTAGGTGTTGGCCACACCCCAGGCCGTCAAATCGATCGGGTTGGCCGCGCTGGCCTCGAGCGGGAGCATCTCGGAGAGAATCTTCTGCGTCTTCTCACTGAACTGGGCGATCTCCATGCCGCCGGTGACCAGGGCGTCGGTGGCGATGATCCCCGGACCGCCGGAGTTGGTGAGGATGGCCACCCGCTTCCCCTTGGGCAGGGGAGTGCGCGAGAAACCGACCAGAAGGCCCAGCATCTCCTCGATCGATTGGGCTCGGATCAGACCGCACTGGCGCAGGAAGGCATCGACCGTGGCGTCGGCCGCCGCCAGCGCGCCCGTGTGTGAGGACGCCGCCCGGGCGCCGGCCGCCGTGCGACCGGACTTGACGACCACGATCGGCTTCTTGCGCGATGCGCGCCGCAGCAGCGGGCCCAGAATGCGCGGATCGCCGAAGGACTCCATGTAGAGGGCGATGACGTCGGTGTGGGGGTCGTCTTCCCAGTAGGCGATCAGGTCTGTCCCGCGGACGTCGGCGCTGTTGCCGATCGAGACGAAGTAGCTGAAGCCGATGTTGAGGCGCTCCATGTTCCCCAGGATCGAGACACCCAGTGCCCCGCTCTGGGAGAGAAACGCGAGCCGCCCGCTGACCGGACGGCCGGGGGCGAAGGTCCCGTTGAGCCGCACCTCGGGGGTCATGTTGACGAGCCCGAGACAGTTCGGCCCCACCATGCGCATGTTGTACTCGCGGACGAGCGCGAGAAGCTTCTCCTCGCGCTTGACCCCTTCCCCGCCGATTTCCTTGAAACCCGCGCTGATCACGCACAGGCCCTTGACGCCCTTCCGGCCGCACTCTTCCACCACCGGCAGGACGTAATCACGCGGCACGATCACATAGGCGAGGTCGATCTCGTCGGGCACCTCGCTGATCGACGGGTAGACCTTCATGCTGTTGATGGACTTGGCCTTGGGATGAATCGGGTAGAGGATGCCGTTGAAGTCCGAACCCATGATGTTCGATAGCACCACCTTGCCGATCGAGCCCGGGCGCGGCGAGGCGCCGACAATCGCCACGGTTCGGGGCTTGAGGATCGGATCCAGTGTCGCCGGGTCCATCAAGTCGCCCACCGGGAGCTCGGTGCTGAACACGGGTTCTTCCTCGGCCGTGACCGGACGGGGGGCGGGCGCGGGGGCCTTGCGCGCCGGCGTCTTGGGCGCCGGGGCCTTGCGCGCCGGGGTCTTGGGTGCGGGGGAGGTCGGTGTGGGGGCCTTCTCCTTGTTCGTGGAACGGGCGCTCTTCGCGCTGGCAGGCTTCTTCTTCGCCGGCATTGTACTCTCCCTGAGGGCCGCTCGCTTCGAGCACGACCCATGATGGACAACCTTGCGAATGAACCTGGGCAGATTACCACACGGCGGAGCCGGGATGACACCACGGACTGGGTCATCTTGCGCCCCGCAAGCAGCCCGCTTACGCCTCGCTTGTGGTGTCAATCCCCAGCCGCTCTTCGTGCCCGACCCCCTGGGCAGTGGTGCCCGGTTTCTGTCAGCCTTGTTGCCACCATCGTTTTTGCCCAGCCAGAAAGCCGGGCCACCCCCGCACACCGCATTGCGGGCCGCGGGACCAGAAGGAGGAACCACCCACCTCGAGAATGGAAGGAGCCAGGGATGCGGGTTCATTCATCGAAACGTCAAGCTCGTGGTACCCGGGGGGCGATTCCGGATAGCAAGACAGGACCGCTTCCGGAGCCGCAACGGTGTCCGCCCCTGTGGCCGGTGCGCCGTTTCTTGCCTGGCCCCCTGTCCGGTGCCGTGCTCGGTTTTGTGCTCGGTCCCGTGTTCGGTCTGGTGATGGTCCTGGCGTTGACCGGATGCGACGATGACGATGCTCCCTATACGCCGGTCGACACCACGCCCCCGACCGTGAACTCGGTCGATCCGCCGCCGGGAACCAAGAATGTCGGGCTGCATGGCCCCGTCCGCGTTACCTTCTCTGAAGCGATGAGCACGTCCTCGTACAGCCCGAGCACCATCTCGGCCGGAAGTTTCGGTCCCGCGAAGGTGTCAGGGGCGAAGGTGCCGGAGGAGAGGGCGCCTCGGGAAGGCGTGCAACAGACGATGCAGGAGATGATACCTCTGGAGTTCATGTCCTCCGTAGACGGAGATACCCTGACGATCGTCCCGGACAGTCTCTTCCTGCCCGAGCGGGAATGGACCTTGACCATCGATGGTGTGACCGATCTTGCCGGCAATGCGGCCGAGACGTTCGTTACTACCTTCGAGACGGGTCCCTTCGAGCCGCAGTACTTGGCCGACTGGATGGAACCGAACGACGATCTCACCTTGGGCACGCATTTGCTGGCGGACATGCGCTACCCCTCCCTGTCCACATGCGAGGAGGACACGGACTTCTACAAGTTCACGCTGATCGATACACTCAAGCTGACGGCCACGACGACGATCGCCCACGCTGCCGACGAGGAATGGGAGATGAGCTGGAGCCGTTCGGATGGAAGCATCTACGCCACGCACGTCTCCAACGTTCGCTCCGGCGACACCGCGTCGCTTCACTACAGCTTCTTGCCCGGGCTCTACTATCTACAAATTCACAGCCCCGACTTCGAGGAGATGATCCTCTACGATCTGGAGATCGAATCCTCGGAGCCATGTTCGGATGACCCTTACGAAGACAATGACTTTCAGGACGAAGCCTACGAACTGGAGCACGACGGGCTCTACACCGGCCTGACCGGCTGCTACCTGGATGCCGACTGGTTCATGATTGACGTTCTGGAGGGACATCACATCACGATCGTCGCCGACATGCGGGGCTACATGGGCACCCGTAGACTCGAGATCTTGGAGCCGGGAGGACGTTCGGCTACTCTCCAGACCGATGGAGAGTCCACGTCCCAGCTCGATCTGGAGGCGACCGACTTCGGGACGGCCTACTTCATGGTCATGACCTGGGCCGATGGCATCGACTACGACCTGGGGGTGGCGCTGGACCGGTAGCGGGACTCCTGGTGATGCACCGCCGGGCGTGATAGGCTGGCGCCTCGTTGCTCGCAGAAGAACGCAGGGGTTCACTATCACGTTCGGAGGAGCCGCCTGATGGGGCCGAGGCCGGGTTTTCAGCACCGCACCTTCATCTCGATCCTCTTGGCCGTATCCGCTGTGGCGTTGGTCGTGAGCGGGGTTGCCGTCTACATCAAGCCCGAAGGAAGCGTGGCGCGCGCACTGGGGTGGACCTTTCTGAACCTGACGAAAGGTAACTGGGAAGCGGTCCACACCACGCTGAGTCTGTGCTTCGTCATCGCCAGTGGCCTGCACCTGTGGGTCAACTGGGCTGCCTTCGTCCACCACCTTCGCCGGGCCTGCGCTCGTGGGGCCATCGCCCGGAAGGAAGGCCTGTTGGCCGTGATCGTGGTCGCGCTCGTCATCGCGCTTACCCTGGCGTCGGTGCCTCCGTTCAGCTCCATCCTCGATCTGGGAGATCGCATCAAGGACAGATGGGCGTCGCAGGTCGGCGACTCTCCGTAGGCGCCTCTGTCGGGTATGCCCTGCGGGTGGCCTCACCGCCTCCCGGCCGGCCGTGGGCTACATCAGCGCAGATAGCGCGCCTCGAACCGGGCCAGCAGGCGTCCGTCTCCGTCGGAGAGTTCCAGGTGCTGCCCCAAGATCTTCCAGGCGCGGACCTGTGCCAGGGTGCTGAGGAAGGTGGTCTCGATGTCTTGACCGTCGGGACACAGCATGCGCGTGCTGGCTACCTCGCCGAAACGGATCTGCTCGCCGTCGAGCTCGTAGCTGCCCATCAAGCGATTGCAACCACCCGAACCCGTGAGACGGTGGTCTTGTGCCCGCAGCAGCAAACTCGGTTCCCGATCCAGATTCTCCATGACCACCGGCTCGTCATGGAGGCGCGTGAGCCCCCACAGGGTGTTCTCGAGCGATGCCTGGTTGAACGGGGATCCGCAGGCCTCGCGGGGCCAGAAGCCCCCCACGCGCTCCAGGATCAGCGTGGGCCGCGCTGCCGTGCCGTCGGCCCCTGGACGCATTTCGATCCGGCCAGCGCCGGTGAGCAGGAGTTCCTCACCGGGGATGCGCCGGAGTCGCACGTACTCCCGTTCGGCCTCCCGGCTGGCCTCCTCTTGCGCCACGGGCCAGGTCTGCGCCGTCAGGCAATCCCGGAAGAGAGCTGCGTCGGCCAGGTACCGGTACAAACCGCGGAGATCGGTGTGGACGTCGAACCAACCGAACGCATCCATCCGTTCCAAGGAGTAGTTGAGCGAGGATTCGATCTCGCGGGCTTCGGTGTCCAGCATGGTCAGCCGGGTCGGACTGTCGATGTGGAAGAAGAGCGGTGCCTCGCGGCCGCCCTTCAGGACCAGGGTGCGCTCGTCGCTGCCGAGAACCCAGCGGCCGCGATCGGCGAAGACGGCGTCCTCGCCTCGATGCTTTTCCCGGCGGCGGGAGATGAAACGAGCAACGCATGCGACTGGGCGATCACCAGCAGCGCCAAGGCGCACCGGGCGAGGTAGGCCCCGGCGGGCCGAGGCCGGCAGTTGAGCATCGTAAGAGCGACGGTCAATAGGCCTCCCTTGGTTTGCGCTTCCTGTCAACCAGCCGCGCTTCAGCAGAGTCGATCCCTGTTCCCCA
>CAZZIF010000001.1:0-42580 GCA_964654025.1 uncultured bacterium | reverse complement strand
TCCCATTCCCATTCCCATTCCCAAATCCTACTCCAAGCGTATTCCAAGCGTGTAACTTACTGAAAGAGAAAATGTTGAGCGCACGAGCCCCCATAGATCCCATTCCAGCGAGCCTCTGGCTGCAACCTGTTGGCCGGGGACCTCTTGCGGGTCAAGTGTTGCCGCGCCGGGCCGATATATCTCCTCAGAGGAGCCCGTATGAGCGTGGGTGCGACTGCCTTCATGTAGCGAGTGTTCCGTATCGTGTCATTCGAGAAGACAGCCACCTGGTTGAGGCAATGGTTTCTCCCGGCCTTGAACGGTCTCCTCCCCAAGAGAACGTGAACCGAGCGTTCGCGCGGCTGGACGAGCCGTGCTTGGGTCGAACGGAGGAAGCCTGGTTGACCAGAGGGGATCGGCGTCGCTCATGAACGATCGACCGTGCATCTTGATTGTCGGAAGAGCTGAGGCTCTCGACAACTACGCCGCCTGGCTCCAGCGCGATGCGCATCATGAGGTTCACACTGCGCACTCCCGGGCGCAAGCCTTGCAGGTGGCCAGAACCTTCCGCCCTCACGTCGTCGTCACGATCGGAGGCGACTGCGATGGGCCGGCGGATGATCAATTGCGCGATCTCGAATCCGTACCCGGCCTGGATGCTTTTACCATCTGGATCCTGGACGAAGCCGAAGCCCGGGACGATGCCGCCGCCAGCGGCCCTCTCGATCCCGAACCCGAAGCCGGGGCGCAGGTGAATGGACTGGCCGATGTCTGCCTGCGAGCGCCTGTCGCCCGGGCCCAGTTCATGGCCCTGGTGAGGGCCGGTCATCGAGCGATCTCCGCCGAACGGCGGATGAAGGCCGGTGATCTCCGCCTGCAGGAATCCGAAGAACTGCTGCGGCTCCTGCGGGAACACATTCAAACCGGGGTCGTCGTGGTCGACGCCGCGTCGTTGACCATCGCCGAAGTCAACCGCGCCGCCGCACAGATGCTTGGGTTGACGCGCGAGGAGTTGCGCGGACGAACCTGCAAGCAGTATCTGTGCGACGAATCGGCCGAAGGCTGCCCGGCACACCGCGCCGGCCGCGACGTTCTCAATCTGCGCAGTCGAATTCGTCCGGCGCAGGGAGATCCGATTCCCGTGCTCAAGACGGTCGTGCCCGTGGAGTTCCAAGGCCGACCCGCGTATCTGGATTGCTTCGTGGACCTTCGCGACCAGCTTGCCTACGAGCGAGAGATTCAGCAGCGGGAAGCCATGCTCAGTACGATCCTCGACGGCATCACCGATGTGGTGGCCCTTCAGAGGCCCGATCATTCGGTTCTCATGTACAATCAAGCCGGCTACCGGGCTCTGAACAAGAAGCCGCACGAAGCCATCGGGCGGAAGTGCTGGGAGCTGATCGGACGCACCGGGCCATGCGAGGAGTGTGGTACGCGCCGGGCCCTGGAAAGCAAGCGGCCCGAGCATCTCGAGAAATATGTCCCCGAGTTCGATGCCTGGTTCGCCACATGCAGCATCCCGGTTCTCGATGACCACGGAGAGGTGACGCTCATTGTCGAGCAGCTACGCGACATCACCGAGAGCAAACGGGCCGCGACCGCGCTTCAGGAGAGTGAAGCCACCTTGCGGGCGATGATGGAGGGTGCCCAGGACGGCATCATCATGATGGGGCCCGCCGGTGAGATCGAGACGTGGAACGCGGCGGCCGAACGCATCTTCGGTTGGCGTGAGGCCGAGGCGGTGGGGCAGGACCTTCATGAACTGTTGGCGCCGCCACGCCTCCGGGCAGCCCAACGGAATGCCTTCGAACGCTTTCGCCGAACCGGGACGGGCGATGCCGTCGGTGGAAACGTGGAACTCAGCGCTCTGCACCGGGACGGTCACGAGCTGCCCGTCGAGCTGGCTCTCTCCGCGCTGCGGCTGGGGGAGGAGTGGTGCGCGGTGGGGATCGTGCGAGACATCAGCGCACGGAAGGCGGTGGAGGAGAGGCTGGAGTCGGCCCTGCGCGAGCAAGAGGCGATCTTTGAAAGCAGTCTGGTCGGCATCGCCGTGATGCGCGACCGAATCGTCACGAAGCTCAACCGCCGGATGACCGAGATGCTCGGCTACGAGGCCGATGAATTGCTCGGCCGGGGGCCGGAGAACCTGCACTTGTCCCCCGAGCACGCGCGGGAGTTTGGTGAGAAGTACTACTGGCGTCTGGCCAAGCGCGACATCGTGCATGTGGAGTACCCGCTCAAGCACAAGAGCGGCCGGGTCGTCTGGTGCCAGTTCAGCGGCCGGGCGATCGATCCGCCCGATCTGGGCAAGGGTGCGGTCTGGGTGATCGAAGACATCACCGAGTCGCGGTTGCAGAAACAGGCGTTGCGCGATGCCTTGAACCATCAGCAGCGCATTCTGGACGCCGCCGCGACCGCCGTGTTCACGGTGGATGCCAACCGCACGATCACCTCAGTCAACCGTGAGTTCTGTGACATCACCGGCTTCACGGAGGACGAGGCGGTCGGCGCCCAATGCGACCTGTTGCGCGGGACCGAATGCACGCAAGTCTGTGGTCTCTTCGGGCGCCCGGCAAATGAGCCGATTCGCCGCAAGTATTGCACGATCCAGGCCAAGGACGGCCGGCCGCTTCACATCCTGAAGAATGCAAACGCCTACGATCCCGGCAGCGGGCGCAGCGAGCAGGGCATCGAGTCGTTCATCGACGTCAGCGAGTTGGTCGAGGCGCGCGAGGCAGCCGAGCAATCCACCCGGGCCAAGGCGGAATTCCTGGCGAACATGAGTCACGAAATCCGGACGCCGATGAACGGTATCATGGGCATGACCGGCCTGCTGCTCGACAGTGACCTGTCCACCGAGCAGCGCGACCACGCCGAGCGGATCTCGGCCTGCTCCGAGTCACTGCTTACCCTGGTCAACGACATCCTGGACTTCTCGAAGATCGAAGCGGGACGCATGGAGCTCGAGATGAGCGAGTTCGACCTGTGGGAAGTCGTGGAGGAGACCGGTGACATCCTTGCGTTGCGGGCGCAAGCGAAAGGCCTCGAGTATGTCTGCGGCGTCGACCCAGCGGTCCCTTGCCTGGTACGGGGCGATGCGGGCCGGCTGCGACAGGTGCTGGTGAACCTGGTCGGCAACGCGATCAAGTTCACCGAAGACGGCGAGGTGGCGTTGGACGTGCGGGCAGAGCACGCCTTGAATCCGGCGAGTGACAGCGAATCGCACCCGTCGGGTTGGGTGCTTCGCTTCGAGATCCGCGATACCGGTATCGGCATTCCGCCGGAGAAGCGCGCCACGCTCTTCGACTCCTTCACGCAGGCCGATGCTTCCATCTCCAGACGCTATGGGGGTACCGGTCTGGGGCTGGCGATCTCGAAGCAGCTGGTGGAGTTGATGGGGGGCGCCATCGATGTCGAGAGCCAACCGGGCGAGGGCTCGGTGTTCTGGTTCACTGCCCGTTTCGATTCGGTCAAGACCGCCTCGGACGACTTCACCGAACAAGAAGGCGTGTGCCTGATCGGGCGCGTCTTGCTCGTGGATGACAACGCCAGTCACCTCGCGGCGATGGGGCGCCTGGCCGCATCGGTGGGCCTCGAGCCCGTTGCGGCCAGCAGTGCCGCGGAGGCGCTGGCGTTGCTGCGGGAGGCCGCCCAGACCGGACGGGCCTTTGACCTGGTGCTCGTCGATCATCATCTGCCCGAGGCGTCGGGACCCGAGATCGCGCGCCGAATCAAATCCGATGAGCGGATTCGGGACGTCCGGCTCGTATTGCTCACCACGCTGAGTGGGCATCGCGATCCGGCGGCCTGGAAGCGAGCCGGCTTCGACGCCGTCTTGACCAAGCCGCTCAAGCGGTCACGCCTGCTCCGCTGTGTGATCTCACTATCCGGAGGATCGGGCCTGCCGGTGTCGGGAGTCTCGCCGGCACCGGCGCCGGCGCCGGAACCGGCCTGGTCGCTGACGTCAGGGGAGGAGGTGGCCGGTAGCCTATCCACCGACAGCCTGAAACAGGCCCGGGTCTTGCTCGTGGAAGACAATGCCACCAATCAGCTCGTGGTCCTGGGTGTGCTGAAGAAGCACGTGAACCGGATCGACATCGCGGGCAATGGCCAGGAAGCCCTCGAGGCGCTGGCCGCGTTCCCCTACGACCTGGTGCTCATGGACGTTCAGATGCCCGAGTTGGACGGGTGGGAGGCCACCCATCGCATCCGATCCGGGCAGGCACAGGTGATCGACCCCGGTGTTCCGATCATCGCGATGACCGCCCATGCTCTGGCCGGCGACCGGGAGAAGTGCCTCGAAGTGGGCATGAACGACTACGTCACCAAGCCCGTTCGGACGGAAGAGCTGTTCCGGGCGATGCGAAAGTGGTACCGGGCGCGACCGCCGGCCTTCGATCCGTCGATTCTGATGGAGCAACTGGACAATGATCAGGAGATGATCCGCGGCGTCATGGATCTCTTCATCCAAGATGGTCCCAAGACACTCCTGGCCATCCGCGAGGCGATCGAACGTGGCGACGACGTGAAGGCCCGGTTCCACGCCCATGCGCTTAAGGGGGCCGCAGGCAACATCGGGGCCGAGGGGCTCCGTCAGGCTACCCTGCGAATCGAAGAAGCAGCTCGTGAGAAACGCCGGAGCGAACTGTCCAGCTTGATGGGTGAAGCCGAGTCCTGGTTCGACGAACTCCGCGACGAGTGGGAAGGCCGCCAGGCGGCTTGAGCGCGAAGACCTCGGCCGGCGGCACGAGCCGGCCGAGGCCGGTAGGCGGGGCGCCCGAATCCGGCAGGCGGGGCGCCCGAATCCGGCAGGCGGGGCGCCCGCCCGATGAGTGTTCTAGTGCCCGATCAAGAACTTCCCGTTGCGATGGATCGGCTTGTCGTCGCCGTAGACCGTGAACCCCTTGCGCGTGTCGCAGACCATGTCCCAGTGGATGGCCGACTTGTTCCTGCCGCCCGACTCGGGGATCGAGGCTCCGAGAGCCACGTGCATCGTGCCGCCGATCTTCTCGTCGAAGAGCGTATTGCGGGTGAAGGACTTGATGGCCGGATTCGTTCCGAAGGCCAGCTCGCCCACCCGGCGGGCGCCGGGGTCCGAGTCGATCATCTGATGGAGGAAGTCCTGACCCTTCTCGGCGGTGGCTTCCACGACCCGTCCCCGGCGGAAGCTGAGCCGCACGCCGGTGACCTCGCGAGCGCCCATGACGGCCGGAAACGCGTAGTGAATGCGGCCCTCGACCGAGTTCTCGATCGGGGCCGTGAAGACCTCCCCGTCGGGGAAGTTGGCCTTCCCGTCGCAGTTGACCCAGGTGCGGCCGCGTACGCCGAAGCGGATGTCGGTCTCCGGTCCGGTGATGCGAATCTCACCGAGCTTGCTGAGATCCCGGCATATCTTGGCCTGTCTGGCCGAGATCTTCTTCCACTCCCCAACCGGATCCTTCTTGTCGAGCAAGCACCCCCGGAAGACGAACTCCTGGTACTCGGCCAACGACATCTCGGCGTCCTGTGCGGCGGCATGGGTGGGGAAGAGCGTGCCGACCCAGGCGGCCTGGCCGGCCGAAGAGCGCTGCATGAGCGTCTTGAAGAAGATGCGGCGCGCCTTCTGGCTGGCCACCATCTTGGCCGGATCGACCCGGGTCATCGCCCGGGTGTTCCAGCCGCCCATGACGAAGAGGAACTTGTCCGCCTTCTTGAATTCCAGAAGGAGCGAGGGGGCGATGAAGTCCATCTGTTCCTGGCTGGCTTCGTTGAGGAAGATGCGTCCCACGTCGTCGATGCTGGTCCGCAGAGTGGGATGGCCGCCGGCCGCCAGTACCTCCCGGTAGGCCTCACGGAGGAGCTCTTCGGCGAGGTAGGCGCCGTCGATCACGACCCAGTCGCCCTTCTGAACGTTCAAACTGTAGTGTACCAGTACGTTGGCAAGCTTGGTGATCCTCGGATCCATGGGCGACCTCCTATAGGTTTCGTCCGCTCGATGATCGCATGGCCTTCGTGCCCGTCACCGGGAGGAGCGACAGGAGGCCCCGTCACCCGACCATACCGGCGAGTTTGCGCCCAGGCAAGCGAGAGGGCTCCTGAGCGATCGCGGACCGCCGGCCACGGGTCGCCAGTCGCCGATCGCGGACCGCCGGCCACGGGCCGCCAGTCACCGGTCGCGGCACGCCATGCCTCGCGGCCCCACCATCGGGGGGGCGCCGCTCGGCAGCCCGGAGGGACCTTCCCGTGTGCCGGCGGGTTCCTGTGAAGTTGGCAGACAGGGGGCCGATCCTGTAAAGTATGCGATCAGTGGATTCTCCCGGTTCCGTACTTACGACGGTTTGGCCGGACCGGCTGCCGTGCGGGGGGGAGGATCCCGATGGGTGCGATCGAGGTGGGGGAGTAGATACCCGTGTACATCCTAGGCATCTCATGCTTCTACCATGACAGCGCCGCGGCGTTGATCCGCGACGGCGAGATCGTGGCCGCTGCCCAGGAGGAGCGCTTCACGCGCAAGAAGCACGATTCGTCCTTCCCTCACAACGCGGTGCACTACTGCCTGCGTGAAGCCGGTATCCGCGACGGCCAGCTCGACGCGGTCGTCTTCTACGAGAAGCCGTTCATCAAGTTCGAGCGCATTCTCGAGACCTACATGACCTTCGCGCCGCGCGGCTTCCGCTCCTTCCTGATGGCCATGCCGCTCTGGCTGAAACAGAAACTGTGGATGAAGGAGCAGATCGCTCATGACTTGCCGAACTACCACGGCAAGATTCTTTTCGCCGAGCACCACGAATCCCACGCCGCGTCGGCGTTCTTCCCGTCGCCCTACCGGGAGGCTGCCGTGCTCACCCTCGACGGGGCGGGTGAGTGGACCACCACGACCTATGGTGAAGGCCGTGGCAACGAGGTCCACATCATGCGGGAGATGCGTTTCCCTCACTCGCTCGGGCTCCTGTACTCGGCGTTCACCTACTTCACCGGCTTCAAGGTCAACTCGGCCGAGTACAAGATCATGGGACTGGCGCCCTACGGAGAGCCGCGCTACGTCGATACGATCCTCGAGCACTTGATGGATCTCAAGGATGACGGCTCCTTCCGGATGAACATGGAGTACTTCGACTACTGCGCCGGCCTGCGGATGACCTCGGAGAAGTTCGGCGATCTCTTCGGCGGCCCGCCCCGGGATCCCAAAGACGATTTGACCCAGCGGGAGATGGATCTGGCACGCTCGGTGCAGGTCGTGACCGAGGAGGTCGTCCTTCGCATGGCACGCCATGTCCACCGCGTGACCGGACATGAGAACGCCTGCTTCGCCGGCGGTGTGGCGCTCAACTGCGTTGCGAACGGACGCGTCCTGCGGGAAGGGCCCTTCAAGGACATCTGGATCCAGCCGGCTGCCGGAGATGCCGGCGGAGCCCTGGGCGCGGCCCTGCTCGCCTGGCACCGCTGGGCGGGGCAGCCGCGGAAGCTCAACGGCCACCGCGATGGGCAGAAGGCCAGCTACTTGGGACCGGGCTACAGCGATGCCGAGATCGAGCGTTTCCTGCAACGCTACGACTTGCCTTACGAGACACTTTCCCGGGAGGAGATCCCCGGGCGGATTGCGGGACTGATCGAGGATCAACACGTGATCGGCTGGTTCCAGGGCCGCATGGAATACGGTCCCCGCGCGCTGGGGGCGCGCAGCATCCTGGGCGATCCGCGGTCGCCCAAGATGCAGGCGGTCATGAATCTGAAGATCAAGTACCGGGAATCGTTCCGGCCGTTCGCCCCTTCGGTCATGGAGGATCGAGCCGCAGAGACCTTCGGCATCGACCGGGCCAGCCCCTACATGCTTCTGGTCGCACCCGTGCGCGAGGAACATCGCATCGAGATGACCGAGGAAGAGCAGCGTCTCTTCGGCATCGCGAAGCTCAACGTGCCGCGGTCGAGCATCCCGGCCATCACGCACGTCGATTACACGGCGCGCCTGCAAACCGTCTCGAAGAGCGACAACCCGCTCTACTACGATATGATCGATGCCTTCCGGCAACGCACCGGCGTGCCGCTGGTGATCAACACCTCCTTCAACGTGCGCGGCGAGCCGATCGTCTGCACGCCGGAGGATGCGTACAAGTGCTTCATGCGGACCGAAATGGACTATCTGCTCCTGGGCTCGTTCCTGCTCGAGAAGAAACAGCAGCCCAGGAGTCACGCTCAGCTGGATTGGAATCAGACCTTTGAGCTCGACTGACCCTAAATCGATGAAGCCCGGGGATACCGCCGCGGACGCGGCCGCCCGGGCGCGGACGCAGGAGCGGCGACGGCTGCGCAGCTTCGGCCTCACCGTGGGCGCGGCCTTCGTAGTCCTGGCCGGCTTCCTGCTCTGGAAGGAGAAAGCTTCGTACCCGTACTTCGGCGGCGCGGGAATCCTGCTGATTCTGAGCGGGCTTCTGGTACCTTGGGTGCTGCGGCCGATCGAGCGTGTCTGGATGATCGTCGCGCTGGCGATGGGGTATGTCATGACCCGGGTCATCCTGGGTCTGGTGTTCCTGCTCGTGTTCACGCCCTCCGGACTGGTGATCCGCATGCTGCGGAAGGACCCGATGAATCTGCGTTTCGACCCGCAAGCGTCGAGTTACTGGCACGAGCGGGAAGAGGAGATCGACCCCGAGCGCATGGAACGGATGTTCTGACACAGAGACCAGGAGAACCATGAGCAAGGCAAGCATACTCAAAGAGATGTGGATGTTCTTGCGGGTGCGCAAGAAGTGGTGGCTGGGTCCGGTCATTGTGCTTCTGGTGCTGCTGAGCGTGCTGATCGTCTTCGCCGGAAGTTCGCCCCTGGCCCCATTCATCTACGCGTTGTTCTAGCCAAGGAGCGTTGATGTCGGATTCCAGCGCCACGAAGCCGGCGGTCCAGACCTCGCTGGGGGCCAAGTTCCTGCTGATCGGGCTGGGGATCGTCGTGTTGGTTCTGCTGCTGGCCGCCACCGAGGGGATCTTGGGGCTGGTCGGCTATGGCCCACCGAAAGATCTCTTTCTCGAGCAGGACCTGGCCGGCGAGCCGACCTACTTTTTCAACCGCCGCATCAGTGAGCTTTTCTTCCCCTCCTGGGCCACGAAACCGCCGGGCTACGAGCTGCTGCCCGCCGAGGCCACGCCCGACCAGTTCCGTCTGATCGCGCTGGGCGCCTCGACCACCGTGGGCGACCCCTTCGGGGCGCAGGTTGCCTATCCCCGTCTGGTAGAAGAGATGCTCGAGGACGTCGCGCCCGGGCCGCGCTACGAGGTGGCCAACTGCGGCGTGGTGGCGATCTCGAGCCTCGACGTTCTGCTGCTCGCCAAGAAGGCGCTCGACTACGAGCCCGACGCTCTTTTGATCTACACGGGCCACAATGAGGCCTACGGGGCCGACGGGGTCGACACACCCGTACAGACGGCCTTCACCTCCCGGAGCGCGGCCAAGTTCTGGCTCTGGTTGCGCAATCTCAGGTTCGTGCGCGCGGTGCGCGATGCGGTGGCTTCCGTGCGGACGTCCGGTGGTGACGCCGGTGTGGAGGACGAGGCGGGAGCGGGCGACGAGAAGACCTTCGGCATGTGGCTGATGAAGGATCGCTACGTTCCAGCTTGCAGCGAGAAACATGATCGCCTACTGCGGTTCTACCGCGAGAACCTGATCGAGATGCTGGAAGCGGCCCGGGCGAAGGGTGTGGATGTGATCCTCTGCACGCTTCTCAGCAACCGGCGCGACCAGTCACCCATGGGGTCGGTGCACGGATGCGATTTCGACGCGGCCCAGGAGCCGGCCTGGAGGGCTGCCTTCGACGAGGGCCAGCGCCACATGCGCGGCCGGGCCTGGGACGCGGCCATCGAAGCCTTCGAACGATGCCGCGAACTCGATCCCGAATACGCGGAGGTGCGCTTCCGTCTGGGCCGGTGCCTCGATGCCGTGGGGGATTCCAGCGCGGCGGTGGCCGAGTACCGCGCCGCCCGGGATACCGATGCCGTTCGTTTTCGGGCTGGGTCGCAGCAGAACCAGGTGGTGCGTGAGATCGCCCGCCAGTGGGATCCCCGGGGACGGCACGAACTCATCTTCGTCGATTTGGCCGAGCGGCTCGATGAGGAATACCCGTTGGGGCCCGGCCGGGAATTCTTCACCGAGCACGTGCATCCACACGCCTGGGGCCACGCCTGGATCGCCGCGCAGATCGTCGAGGCGTTGTCGGAGAGCCAAGCCGGGCAGCGCCTCGGGCCGTGGAACCTGTCCGCCCGGAGGCCTCTGGGCACCTACACGACCGGTGTCGGGATGCTGCCGATGGACTTCGCGGCCGGCCTTCATCTGACCGACCGATACAAGCTGGCCAAGTGGCCGTTTCCCAATTGCTACGACAATGAACAGGCCCGGGCCTACCTGTGCGAGGAGATTAGCCGCTTCGAGTCGGTCATGGGGCCGCTCGAGAAGCCCATCTTCGACTCGCTGGTTCGAGGCGGGTCGGCGGATCTCTACGATTTCGGTCACCGTCACTACCGCCTGTTCCAGGCCTACCGCCAAGCGCGCCGGGGCGCGGAGGCCCTGCGGGAACTCGATGTTCTTCAGGCGTATTTCTGGCCCTCGGCCGGCCTGGCGACCGATCGGGCCCAGATCCTGCTCGGGACGGGCCAGCCGCAAAAGGCGGCCGAGTGGGTCGAGCGCGCGCGCCGGCTCGATCCCGACTATGCGCCGGTGCACTTCGTGGCCGGGGCCCTCTATCATGCCCAGGGGCGTCTACCGGAAGCCGCCGCCGAGTTCGAAGCCTATCTCGAAGCCGAGCCGCGGGGTGACTACGCGGCGGCCTCGGCGCGTGCGCTGCAGACGATTCGAACGCAGCAGCGCGGACGGTGATGTCCACGCCCGGAGGGGCGCGAGGCGCGCGCCCGGGCCCGAAAGCACGTGCGCGCGAGGTTCTGGCCTCGGAGTCGTCCTAGGAGTCGTCCTAGGAGTCGTCCTTGGCGTTCTCGTTCTTCCGATCGGCCAGCTTCTTCAGTCCTGCGGCGGCCAGGCCGGCCATGGCGAGCAACCCGCCTGTGGCCGAGGCGAGGTTGTACTCGCCATGATCCCGTTGCCAGGCTGCGTACTTCTCCTTCGCCTTGCGCTGGATCGGCTCCAGGCTGCCGTAGCTCGGATTCTCCGGCAGGCCGTAGAAGTTCGGCTTCTCGAGCAAGACGTAGATCGAGTGGAGGCCGCCGAGCTGATCGAGGCCATAGACACTCGCGTTCCGGTGGCCCTCCTTCTTGAGCTGCTTGACGCGTTCCTGGGCCCGCTCGTACAGGACGGTCTTCTCACCGTAGCGGATCGACCCGGTCGGACAGGTCTTGGCGCAGGCGGGCAGCATGTCGTTCGCCACCCGGTCGAAGCAGCCCGCGCACTTGCGGGACTTCTCGGTCTCATGGTCGACATGCGGCACGCCGAAGGGACAGGCCTCCTCGCACGCGCCGCAACCGATGCAGGCCTCCTGATTGACGTGGACCGTACCGAAGCGCGGGTGACGCACCATGGCCTTCGGCTCCACCGGGCAAGCCTCGATGCAGGCGGCATCGGTGCAGTGGAAGCAGTGCTGCCGACGGAAGAGCCAGTCCACGTTGTAGTCACCCTTGTTCCGCTGTTCGTGGAACTTGGTGATCGTCCACGTGTCCGGGCTCAGGTCCGACGGGTTCTGGTACCCGCCCGCGGCGGCGAAGAACTTGGTCTTCTCACCCGGCAAGCAGTTCCACTGCTTGCATGCCACTTGGCAACTGCGGCAGGCGATGCAGAGCGATCCATCAAAGTAGAAAGAATTCTCTGCCATCCTACACCTCCTTTGCCACGTCGCAGAGGAACGCCTTGTATTCGGGGATCATCGTGTTGGCGTCGCCCACGTGCGGGGTCAGCACGTTGGCGCTGTCGCCGACCGCGAGGCCGGAGTAGCCCCAGTGCCAGGGCAGTCCGATCTGGTGGATGATCTTGCCGTTCATCTTGAACGGCTGGAAGCGCGGTGTCACGACCGCGAAGGCGGATATGCCCCCGCGGGCAGTGGTGACCCGCACCCGGTCGCCGTTGCCGATACCCTTCTCGCGGGCCAGCTCCTCACTCAGCTCGACGAACATGTCGGGCATCAGCTCGGAGACCCAGGTCAGGTTCCGGGTCATCTGCCCGGCCTGCCAGTGCTCGACAACCCGGTAGGTGGTACATACGATCGGGAACTTGTCCGGCGTGCCGATGTCGTTCATGTCCGACACCCAGGTTTTGATCGAGGGATTGTTCTGCTGCCGGTAGAGCGCATTGCGCACCGGCGACTCGACCGCCTCGTAGTGGGTCGGGAACGGACCGTCGGCGAGACCGTTGCCGAAGAGCTGGGCGTGACCGTGCGGCTTCATGATGAAGGCGTACTTCGTGCCAGGGGCCCAGCCGCCGTCAGGAACGTCGCCTTCCCACTTCTTCTCGCTCTCGTTCCAGCGAATCACCCACTGGTCAGGATCCCACGGCTTGCCGTTCAAGTCGACCGAGGCACGGTTGTAGATGATCCGCCGGTTGACCGGCCAGCACCAGGCCCACTCCGGATACAGACCGATGTTGTTGGGCGCGTCCATCGTGTTGCGGCGCGCGGCCATATTGCCGGCCTCGGTGTAGGAGCCGCAGTAGAGCCAGTTGCCGCTGCAGGTCGAGCCATCGTCGGCCAAGTGTGCGAAGCTGGGAATCTGCTCGTCGCGCTTGATCGATGTGCCCGGCCCCGAGGTGTAGTCGCGCATGGCGTAGCCGTTGCACTCCTTGGCCACCAGGTGGACATCGGGCTCGTCGTCCTTCCCGTATTCCCAGTAGAGATTGACGATCGGATCCGGGAAGGCGCCGCCCCGCGCATAGCGCTCGCGCAGGCCCCTGAAGAGCTTGTCGACGATCCACAAGTCGCTCTTGGCGACCCCCGGCGGATCGACCGCCTTGTAGCGCCACTGTTGCCAGCGGCCCGAGTTGATGATCGATCCTTCCTTCTCGATCGAAGAGGCGGCCGGGAGGACGAAGACCTCGGTATCGATGGTCTTCGGGTCCACGCCGGGACGCTTCCAGAAGTCCATCGTGTCGGTCTCCCACAGGTCGACCGCGACCAGCCAGTCGAGCTTCTCGAGCGCCTTGCGCTCCTTGAGGGCGTTGGGCCCGCCCACCGCCGGATTTTGCCCGAAGCAGAAGAGGCCTTTCATGCCGCCTTCATACATGTGTTCGAACAGGCCCATGTGGGTGTAGATCGTCTTCTCATCCAGCTTGGGCAGGTAGTGGTAGGCGAACTCGTTGTTCTTCGTGGCCGCGTCGCCCCAGTAGGCCTTCAGGAGGCTGACCATGTACTTGGGCGTGTGCTGCCACCAGTTGGCGGACTTGTCACCATAGTTGCCCTTGGGTGTCCACTTCTCGAGGTAGCCTTCCAGACTGGTGTTGAAGGCCCGCGGGGTCTTGAGATAGCCGGGCAGGATGTGGAAGAGCAGAGCATAGTCGGTCGAGCCCTGCACGTTCGACTCTCCGCGCAATGCGTTGATCCCACCGCCGGCGACGCCGACGTTGCCCAGGAGAAGCTGGAGCATGGCGTAGCTGCGCACGTTCTGGGTGCCGACCGTGTGCTGGGTCGTGCCCATGGCGTACATGATGGTGGCGGACTTGCCCGGCTTGCCCGTGGCGGTGTAGGCCTCGGCCACCTTCTTGAAGGTCTCGACCGGCATTCCGGTGATCTCGGAGACCTTCTCGGGGGTGTAGGCGGCATAGTGCTTCTTCATGAGCTGATAGACACAACGCTCATGCTTCAGGCTTCTGTCCCGCCGGGGATTGCCTTCTCCGTCGCGCTCATAATCCCAGGAACTCTTGTCATAGCTCCGCGTCGAGGCGTCGAAGCCGCTGAAGAGCCCGTCCTCGAAGGCGAAGCCCTCACTGACAATCATCGACGCATCGGTGTACTCGACGACATACTCATGCTGAATCAGATCGTTCGAGAGGACGTAGTTGAACAGCCCACCCAAGAAGACGATGTCGGTTCCCGAACGAAGCGGAGCGTAGATGTGGGCCTTGGAAGAGGTGCGGGTGAAACGGGGATCGACGTGAATGAGCGTGGCTCCGCGCTCAACCGCCTTCATCACCCACTTGAACGAGAGCGGATGATTCTCGGCGGCATTCGATCCTATGATCATGATGCAGTCGGCATTCTGGATGTCTGTCCAGTGATTCGTCATGGCACCCCGGCCGAAACTTTGCGCCAGACCGGCGACAGTGGCCGAGTGTCATATCCGGGCCTGATGTTCGACGTAGACCAGGCCGAGCGCCCGCATCAGCTTTCCGTACAGGTAGCATTCCTCGTTGTCGAGCGCTGCTCCCCCCAAGGCGCCGATGGCGTGGGTGCGATTGACCACCCGTCCCAGCATGTCCTTTTCGGTGAAGGTGGCGTCACGCGCTTCCTTGGTGCGGTCGGCGATCCGATTCAGCGCCCATTCCCAGGATACTTCCTCCCACTCGCTGCTGCGGGGTGCCCGATAGAGCACCTGGGTCAAGCGCCGGTCGCTCGTGGCGACCTGATAGAGCGATTGGCCCTTGCAGCACAGCGCTCCTTGGTTGATCGGATGGTCCGGATCCCCCTCCACGTTGATCACGTTGCGATTCATCGTCGATACGATGAGGCCGCAACCGACCCCGCAGTAGGGGCAAATCGTCGTCGACTCCTTCGCATAGCGCGTCTTCAGGGCTTCCGCGTACGCGACGGAGGGGCCGAGATCCACCCCCAGCTTCGAGAGGAGCCCGCCCATCGCGGTGGTTCCGGTCGCCGCCAGGAACCCTCTCCGGGAAAGCTTCATTGTTTGTCCCCTCTCCATTGACCTACACCTCCGGCCGACACGATGGCCGCGCGGCGTATCCAGCAGCCGGGCATTGCGAGCCGGGCCGCGTCGTCATCACGCCTCACGGGACCCCGGCGTCGCGCGGTAGCCCGCCTGCTCGGCCGCCAGACTCAGGTGAAGTGTGCCCACGTCCTCTATCGCGAAATCCACCCGAACGCCTTCGGGCAGGTCGCGCTCGTTCTTGGCGCGCAGATAGGTATGGCAGACCTCGCACACATCCACGCGATAGCTGGGAAGTTCCTCGAAGGTGAGATAGCCGAGCTGCTCGTGCGTGGTGTTGCCGCAGAAGGGGCAGTTCACGCGGGCGAACCGCCACTGCACGTCGCAAAGGTCGCACCAGAGGTAGCGTTGTCCTTCGTCACGCTCATACCGGCTCAATCTCGGCGGCCCCCCGCAGCAGGGACAGCCCAGCGTCTTGATGTCGCGGTTGGCGAAGGCTTGACGTCCCGCGAGCCGGGTCCCCAGCAGATGGAAGAAGGGACGGGCGAGCTGCCGCCCCAGCCAGTCGAGCGCCTCGGCGTCGCTCGTTTCCTCGGCGCCGGCCCACTGGCGCAGCACATCCTGGTGTCCATGCCAGCCGTGCGTGAAGAGAACGCCCAGCAAATCCCCCGGATCGCCGGTTTCGCATAGATAGGTCATTCGGGTGAGCATGAGGCGGGCGCCCGGCAGAGCCTCGCCGGCGGCCTGGGTCAGCCCGGTGGCAGCCGAGATCAGCACCTCCTTGGCGGGCAATGGACTGCAGATGTCGGCCAGCGATCGTCCGTCCCGAATGGCTGCGTCGAGCAGATCGTCGGCGGGTGGATCAAGCGGATAATCCCGAAGCGAGGCGCGAACCGTTTCCCGCCAATCCATCAAGCGTTCTTCCAGAGCAAGCACTTCCGGCGCAACGCCCGGACGGCCGTCGAGCACCGCCAGGCGCTCCCGCGGACTCGCCAATCGCAAGTTGCCCCCTCCCCGAATGCCGCTGTCGTGTGTCATCAAGATCGAAGATGAACACATCGTCCACTTCAGGAATGGCGAAGTCAAGTTCGTTTGTTCTGTAACTTATTGCAGGATAGTAAGATGCCAGGATTGGCACAATTCGCAATCAGGGTTTCGAAGACGGAGGGGAGCGGGCCGGACGCAGATTCGATGGGAGTTTTTGGGAAACGCCGGGACCACGCTGGGACCACGCTGGGACCACGCTGGGACCACGCTGGGACCAAGCCGGGACCGGACCGGGACCGCACCGGGACCACACCGGGACCTACTCCAGGTTGGTCGTGTTTCGCTTCAGGGTGGCGGCGTAGGTGTCGTCGGCGCAGCGATGGAGGGCCTCGCGGAGCCGGCCATAGATCTCCATGAGGGCTTTGCCGTGAGCGGTGAGCGAGGAGCCCGAGTTCGGCCCGCGGCCGGCATGGGACTCGAGTAGCTGGAAGCCCAAGCGCCTCTCCGAGATCCGGATCCGCCCCCATAGGCCGCGGTAGGACATGCCCAGGTCCGAGGCGGCCGCGGAGAGCGTGCCGTCCTGCGCTACGGCCTCGAGGATCTGCTGGCGACCCGCGCCATAGACGATCTCTCCCTTCTCGTTCTCGAGCCAGACGTTCACGCGGACGTGGACCTTCTCCGGATCGATGAGCTTCTCGTTGGTCAACCTGAGACCCCCTCGTCTTGATTCGGTCGCTGCCGCCGATGGCTGCCCAGGACTGTCCCATCTCCTCTCGGGTTGGTCAACCGACAGCACGGCCGCCTCGAGGCTCGCGCCCAGCTGGCCGAGGTGGGGGAGCCGGCCCGCAGCTTCGTGGACACGGATCCCATCGCGGGGGTAGTGTGGTGCCCGAGCAGCGCCTCCAAGAGGAGGCTGTTTGGAGGCGGTGACGTATTGATGATGCAATGACACAATGATGCAATAATTGCGGACCTTTCTCCGAGGAAGCCGAAGATGAATGTGATCACCATCGACCGGAGAACCGACGCCTTGCTGGTCGTGGACATCCAGAACGACTTCTGCACCGGCGGCGCGCTGGCCGTACCCGGCGGAGAGATGATCATTCCGGCGGTGAACGCCTTGATGAAGCGGTTCGAGACGGTCGTCCTCACCCAGGACTGGCATCCCGCCGGGCACCTGTCGTTCGCCTCGAGCCATCCGCAGGCCCTGCCGTTCGCGCAGATCGAGGTCGCGTACGGGTCCCAGACGCTCTGGCCGGACCACTGCGTCCAGGGGACCCCGGGGGCCGACTTCCACCCCTCGCTCCACACCGTCCCGGCCCGGCTCATCGTGCGCAAGGGCATGAATCCCGGTCTGGATTCCTACTCGGGGTTCTACGAAAATGACCGCACGACGCCGACCGGCCTGGGCCCGGCGATCCGCGAACTGGGCGCCAGACGCGTCTTCTTGAGCGGCCTGGCGACCGACTTCTGCGTGCTCTACACGGCGCTCGATGCTCGTCGGCTCGGATTCGAGGTGGGCCTGGTCCGCGACGCCACGTGCGGCATCGATCTGGATGGATCGGTGGAGACGGCACTGGAGGACATGCGCGCGGCCGGGGTGATCGAGGTCACATCGGGCGATCTGTTCTGAAAGCGAGAGACCCTATGAGCGATCCGACGGACTCGGGTGTTGCGCGGACCGGCCGCGGAGCGATGGGCACCGGCGGCTGGTATCCGCCCGCCTCGGGCTTGCGCACCGACCTCTACGAACTCACGATGATGAACGGGTACCTGCGGGCTGGCCTCGCCGAGCGCCGGGTGCTCTTCGATCTCTTCGTACGCTCGATTCCCGAACAGGGCGGCTACCTGGTGGCCGCCGGGCTCGGCGATGCCGTTCGCTTCATGCAAGAGGTTCGCTTCGGGCCCGAGGAAATCGCCTACCTGCGGTCGCTCGAACTCTTCGACGAGGACTTTCTCGATCGCCTGGCGCGGTTCCGGTTCACGGGGGATCTCGACGCGGTGCCCGAGGGAGCGCTCGTCTTTCCGATGGAGCCGATCCTTCGCGTGCGCGCTCCCTTGATCGAGGCGCAGTTCTTCGAGAGCGCGCTGCTGAACCTGATCAACTTCCAGACCTTGATCGCCACCAAGGCGGCCCGGATCTGTCAGGAAGCCGGCGAGGACAACGTGATCGAGTTCGGGATGCGGCGTGCCCACGGGGTCGACGGCGCGCTGTCGGCCACGCGAGCGGCGTATGTGGGCGGCGTGGAGTCGACCTCGAACGTCGAGGCGGGGCAGCGTCTGGGCCTTCCGGTCCGCGGCACGCAGGCCCACAGCTGGATCATGGCCTTCGATGACGAGTTGACCGCCTTCCGGACCTATGCCGAGCAGTATCCTCAGGCGTGCATCCTGCTGGTCGACACCTACGACACCCTCCGCCGGGGCCTGCCCAACGCCATCCGGGTGGGCCAAGAGCTCAAACGCAAAGGGCGGAAGCTGCACGGGATACGACTCGACTCCGGCGATCTGGCCTACCTCTCCATCAAGGCCCGGGCGATGCTCGATGAGGCCGGCTTGCAGGAGACCCAGATCGTGGCGTCGGGCGACCTGGACGAATGGATCATCCACGACCTCCGGGTCCAGGGGGCGCGGATCGACGTCTGGGGTGTGGGTACGCGCCTGGTCACCTCGTACAATGAGCCGGCGCTGAGCGGGGTGTACAAGCTGGCGGCCATGGAGTCGGAGGGGGGGTGGGTGCCGCGGATCAAGATTTCCGAGGGGGCGAAAGGCACCCTGCCCGGAGCCAAGCAGATCTGGCGGCTGATCGGGGAGAACGGCTGGTTCGAGGGGGACATCATTGCCGAGGAAGGCGAGATCATCGAGCCCCGGCCGGCTCCCGTGGGCTACCATCCCCAGATCGAGTACGAGAAGAAGACCTACGAGGGCATCGGCCATTGCATGCCGCTCCTGGAGCCGATGATCTCCTCCGGAGAAGCCGCCTCATCGCCCCCGTCGCTGGCCGATGCGCGCCGGCGCCTGCGGGAACAACTCGGCCATCTGCACCCCACCTCGCGCCGGCTGCTCAATCCGCACATCTACAAGGTGAGCATTTCGAAGCGTATGCTCGCCATGCGCCAAACATTGCGTGAGCAGATGGGGGCGGGCGAGGCGTGATGCGGGCGAGCGAGGCGTGATGCGGGCGAGCGAGGCGTGATGCGGGCGAGCGAGGCGTTGCGACGTCATGGCGTGGGGGATTCTCCCATGAAAGGGACCGCGTCCCATGGGATTGCCCCGTGGCGCCGGATGGGCCACACTACGCGCTCCGGTTCCGGCCGGCCCACGCGGTGCCGTTGAACCGGCGAGTTGAACCGTTGCTAGGGCAACATAGGAGCAGTACATGTCCCGCCAGCAATCACAGACTCACGATCGAACCTCGCAGGACTCTCGGCCGTCCGCCGAGAAGGCCGCCGACCAGTCCGCCGACCAGTCCGCCGAGCCGTCCGCCGAGCGATCCGCTGATCAGGCCTCCCTGGAAGAGCGCGCCTTCGAGAATCGCGAGTGGCTCGAGTCGCTCGACTACGTGCTCCGAAGCCAGGGCCCCGAGCGGGTGCAGGATCTGTTGCGCCGTTTGCACACGCGCGCCCAGGAGCGCGGCGTATCAGCGCCCTTCACCGCCAACACGCCCTACATCAACACGATTCCCGCCGCCGACCAGTCGGCTTTCCCGGGCAGTCGTGAGATCGAGCGGCGCATCAAGAGCATCATCCGCTGGAACGCGATGGCGATGGTGGTGCGGGCGAACCGGGAAGAGAGCGGCATCGGCGGCCACATCTCGAGCTACGCCTCCAGCGCCACCCTCCTGGAGGTGGGCTTCAATCACTTCTTCCGGGCACGTAGTGAAGATCACTACGGCGACGCCATCTACTTCCAGGGACATGCCTCGCCGGGGGTCTACGCCCGGGCCTTCGTCGAAGGGCGCATTTCCGAGGAACAGCTTCGCAACTTCCGCCGGGAGTTGCGCGGGGAAGGTGGCCTCCCATCCTACCCGCATCCGCGTCTCATGCCCGACTTCTGGGAGTTTCCCACCGTCTCGATGGGCCTCTCGCCGATCATGGCGATCTACCACGCGCGCTTCAATCGGTACCTGCAGGACCGCGGCATCCGCGACACCTCCGACCAGAAGGTCTGGGCCTTCCTGGGTGACGGCGAGACCGATGAACCCGAATCCTTGGGCGCGATCACGCTGGCCTCGCGCGAGAAGCTCGACAACCTGATCTTCGTCATCAACTGCAACCTGCAACGGCTGGATGGGCCGGTGCGCGGCAACGGCAAGATCATTCAGGAACTCGAGGCCGCCTTCCGCGGCGCCGGCTGGAACGTGATCAAGGTCATCTGGGGATCGGACTGGGATCCACTGCTGGCGGCCGATCAGGAATCGGTGCTGGTGCACCGGATGGAAGAGGTTCCCGACGGCCAGTACCAGAAGTACGTGGTCGCCGGTGGGGACTTCATCCGCAAGGACTTCTTCGGCGCCGACCCCCGCCTGAAGGAGCTGGTGAAGAACTACTCGGACGAGCAGCTGGCGCGCCTGAAGCGCGGCGGGCACGATCCGGAGAAGGTCTACGCCGCCTACCAGGCGGCCGTCTCGCACAAGGGCCAGCCGACCGTGATCCTGGCCAAGACGATCAAGGGCTACGGCCTCGGCGAGGCCGGCGAGGGACGCAACGTCACGCACCAGCAGAAGAAGCTCAACGAGCAGGAGCTGCGCGAGTTCCGCAGCCGGTTCGGCATTCCCATCTCCGACGACGATCTGCAGGAGATGCCTTTCTACCGGCCGCCCGAGGACAGCGAGGAAATGGCCTATCTGCGAGACCGGCGGAAGCAGCTGGGTGGGCCGGTGCCGAGCCGCACGGTGTGCTCTGATCCAATGAACGATGTGCCGGAGAAGTTGTTTGAGGAGTTCTACACCGGCTCGGATGACCGTCAGGTCGCGACCACGATGGCCTTCGTCCATCTGCTGTCGAAGTTGATGGCGGATCCGTCACTGGGCAAGCTCGTCGTGCCGATCGTTCCCGACGAGGCGCGCACCTTCGGCATGGAGGCGCTCTTCCGCCGCTACGGCATCTACTCCCACGTGGGGCAGATCTACGAGCCGGTCGACAAAGAGAGCCTGCTCTACTACAAGGAAGCCAAGGACGGGCAGATCCTGGAGGAGGGCATCACCGAGGCCGGATCGATGTCTTCCTTCATAGCCGCCGGGACGGCACACCGAACCCACTGCGTCAACACGATCCCATTCTTCATCTTCTATTCGATGTTCGGGTTTCAGCGGATCGGCGATCTGATCTGGGCGGCGGGCGACATCCAGGCGCGTGGCTTCCTCGTGGGAGGTACCGCCGGACGGACGACACTGGCGGGGGAAGGATTGCAGCACCAGGACGGCCACAGCCACCTGCTGGCCTATCCGCTGCCGAGTCTGCGAGCCTATGATCCGGCCTTCGCGTACGAGATCGCCGTGATCGTTCGCGATGGACTCGAGCGGATGTATGTGGATCAGGAGAACCTGTTCTACTACCTCACGGTCATGAACGAGTTCTATCGCATGCCCAAGATGCCCAAGGGTGCCGAGGAAGGGATCCTCCGCGGTCTCTACCGTTTCCGCACCGCGGAGCACAAGCGCGGCCGGCCGCGCGCCCACCTGTTCGGAAGCGGGAGCATCCTGAACGAAGCGCTCGAGGCGCAGGAGATCCTGGATGCCGACTACGGGGTCTCGGCCGATGTGTGGAGCGCCACCAGCTACCAGCAGCTCTATCGGGACGCGATCTCGACCGAGCGGCACAATCGCCTGCACTTCGGCAAAAAGCCCAAGGCGAGCTATCTCGAGGAGATCCTGGGCGGCGAGAGTGGTGTCTTCCTGGCAGGGTCCGATTATCTCAAGGCCTTGCCGGCCTCGATTGCCAGCTGGGTTCCCGGCAAGCTGACCAGTCTGGGCACCGACGGGTTCGGACGAAGCGATGGCCGAACGGCTTTGAGAGAGTACTTCGAAGTCAACGCCCGGCACCTTGCCTACGCGACGCTATGTGCTCTGGCCGAAGAAGAGAAGGTCAAGCCCAGCGTGGTGAAGAAAGCGGCCAAAGACCTGGAGATCGATCCGGAAAAGATCGATCCCCTGTCGATCTGATCTCACCGATTTCCTCTGTGGCGGATCAGCCATCAGATGGGGAGCGATTGAGGGCGATTGAGGAGCAGTACTAGCGGCGCTACTCAAGCAGCGATACCCGCAGCGATACGCAAGGAGCGATCATGATTCGAGAAATCAAGATTCCGGAAATCGGCGAGAACGTCAGCTCGGGCACGGTCGTGAACGTGCTGGTGTCGAAGGGCGATCGCGTCGAAGCCGATCAGCCGATCCTCGAGGTCGAGACCGAGAAGGCGGTCGTGGAGATCCCGTCTCCGGCCGAAGGCACCATCCAGGAGATCCTGGTTTCCAGCGGTGATGAGGTGGAGATCGGCCAGGTCGTCGGAAAGCTGGACACCGAAGGCGCCGCCGCTGAAGAGGAGAAAGAGAAAGAGCAAGAGCAAGAGGAGGAGAAGGCTCCGAAGGCGGAATCCGCGGAGTCCGCGGAGTCCGAGGAACCGGAGAAACGGGAAGAACCGGAGGAGCCGAAGGAGCCGAAGGAGTCGAAGGAGTCGAAAGAACCGGAGGAGCCGAAGGAGTCGGAGGAGCCGAAGGAGTCGGAGGAGCCGAAGGAGTCGGAGGAGCCGAAGGAACCTGAAGAAGCACCCCAGGAAGCGGAAGAACGGGAGAAGAAACCCCAGCCGGCTCGGGAAGAACCGGCTCGGGAAGAACCGGCCCGGGAAGAACCGGCCCGGGAAGAGCCCGAGGAACCCTCCGAGGTCGCGCCCGCGGCCCCGTCGGTCAGGCGCCTGGCACGCGAGCTGAGCGCGGACATTCACGCCATCGAGGGAACCGGCCCGGGAGGGCGGATCACGGCCGACGACGTGAAGGCCTATGTGAAGAGCGAGATGCAAGCGGCCGGCGGCGCTCGTGCGGACCGGCGGCCGGCGTCCGGCCAGGCCGGCGCGGCCACGGCTTCCCGCAGCCCGGAAGGCGAGTTCCCCGACTTCTCCCGCTGGGGTGAAATCGAGCGGCAGAAGATGAATCGTGTGCGCCAGACGATCGCCGCCAACACGGCGCATGCCTGGCACGTCGTGCCGCACGTGACCCAGTTCGACAAGGCCGACCTGAGCGGTGTGCAGCGCTTCCTGCAACGCCACGCCAAGACGGCCGAGCGGGCGGGCACGAAGCTCACCTTGACCGCCGTGCTGGCCAAGGTGCTGGCCCTGGGGCTCAAACGCTTCCCCCGCTTCAACGCCAGCATCGATGCGGCCGCCGGCGAGCTGATCCTGAAGCACTACGTCCACATCGGTCTGGCGGTCGATACCGAGCACGGCCTCATGGTGCCGGTGATCCGCGACGCGGATCAGAAGAGCATCCTCGAACTGGCGGCCGAGGTCGTCGAGGTAGCCCAGAAGGCCCGCGATCGTAAGCTGGCCTTGGAAGATTTCGAGGGCGGGACCTTCACCATCTCGAACCAGGGGGGAATCGGCGGCACGCAGTTCACGCCGGTCGTCTTCTGGCCCCAGGTGGCGATCCTGGGCGTGAGCCGGACGCAGACCGAAGCCGCCTACGAGGACGGGGCATTCGTGCCGCGGCCGATGCTGCCGCTCAGCCTTTCCTATGATCACCGGATCATCGACGGCGCCGACGCCGCCCGTTTCCTGCGATGGGTCGCCGAGGCGATCGAAGACCCTCTGCTCATCCATCTGGAACGTGAATAAGGAGACACTCGCATGGCCAACGATGCGCGTACCGAAGTACTGGTCGTCGGCGCCGGCCCGGGGGGATACGCGGCCGCCTTTGCCGCGGCCGACCACGGGAAGAAAGTCACGCTCGTCGATCCGGGCGAGAATCCGGGCGGGGTGTGTCTGTATCGCGGCTGCATTCCCTCGAAAGCGCTGCTGCATGCCGCCAAGATCATCCACGAAGCGCGCGACGCGCGACAGATCGGCATCCGCTATCCGGAGCCCGAGATCGATCTCGACGGTCTACGAAGCTGGAAGCAGGAGGTCGTCGGCAAGCTGACCGGCGGGCTGGGGCAGCTCGGTGAGCGGCGCAAGGTGCGCCACATCCGGGGTACCGCCCGTTTCCAGGACTCCGGTTCGGTGGAGATCACACCGCACGAGGGGGAGCCGTTTGAGCTCGCCTTCGAGCACGCCATCCTGGCAAGCGGGTCGAGGGCGGCGCAGTTGCCCATCGCGCCCGAGGTGTCCGACCGAGTGTGGGACTCGCGCCGCGCCCTGGAGCTTCCCCGCCTTCCCAAGACGTTGCTGGTCGTGGGAGGTGGCTACATCGGTCTCGAACTGGGGTCGGTCTACGCCGCCCTCGGCGCGAAGGTCACGGTGGTCGAGATGATGCCGACCCTCCTGCCGGGCGTCGACCGTGATCTGCTGTCGGTCTACAAGCACCGGGCCGAGGAGACCTTCGCCGATGTGCTCACCCGGACGAAGGTCTCGGAGATCAAGGAGCAGAAGAACGGCGTGTCGGTGCGGATCGAAACGCAGGGCGAGGACCCGGTCTCCCGGCGGTTTGATGCGGTGCTCATCGCCGTTGGCCGCCGCCCGGTCACCGATGGCATGGACCTCGGTCGTACCGGTGTGGAGGTGGGCGAGGACGGCTTCGTCAAGATCGACAAGCAGCGTCGTACCGCCGATGAGCGGATCTTCGCCATCGGCGATGTCGCCGGGGAGCCGATGCTGGCGCACAAGGCCACCCACGAAGGCCGTGTGGCGGCCGATGTGATCGCGGGCAAGAAAGCCGCCTTCGAGCCCCGGGCGATTCCGGCGGTGGTCTTCACCGACCCTGAGATCGCCTGGTGTGGCCTGACCGAGGCCGAGGCCCGGGAGCAGAAGCGTGAGATCAAGGTGGCCCGCTTCCCGTGGGGGGCATCCGGCCGGGCCGTCACCCTGACCCGAACCGATGGACTGACCAAGCTCATCATGGATCCTTCGAATGAACGGATCCTGGGCGTGGGCATCGTGGGATCCGGCGCCGGCGAGCTGATTGCCGAGGGCGTGCTCGGTATCGAGATGGCCGCGGTGAGTGACGATCTGCGCATGTCGATCCACCCGCATCCCACGCTGTCCGAAACGGTCATGGAAGCAGCCGATCTGCTCCACGGCGAGAGCACGCACTACTTCATGCCGCGCCGCGAGAAGCGCGGTTAGCCCACCGGCCCGGAACCCGGATGCCCCCCACGCGATCCCGCGCGATCGCGCGTGATCGCGCGCGGGCGGTGTGCCGGGTTGGGGCTTGCCCCCAAGGACTTGCCCCGGCCTCCCCGCTTACTCTCCGCCTACCGATGCGAGATCCTTGCGCGCTGAGGACGAGACGAACCCCGATCCGCAACCGATCCGCCGGCGCGCGCCGCTTCTGGGCGAGCTGGTTGGAGTAGCACGAGGAGGAGCGAATGGCCGACCTATTGACCAAAACGTTCTACTTGGGACTAGGACTCTATTCGATGACCAAGGACCGCGCTGAAGAAGTGATCGATGAACTCATCGAAAGCGGCCGGATGCGCCGGGAGGAAGGATCCCAGGCGGTCGACGAGCTGCTGGAGCGTGCCGAGCGGGAGAAAGCGGCGTTCGATCGCAAGGTGCACGACGCGATGGAGGAAGCGATCAAGAATCTGCACCTGGCCCGCCAGTCCGACATCGAGGAGATCAGCCGCAAGCTGGACCGGCTTCTCGAAGCTCGGAGCGAGAGCGGCACAAGCTCGGGCAAGACGGGAAGCAAGGGCGGTAGCAAGCCGGGAGGCGAACCCGGGAACAAGGCCGGGGCCGAGTCCGGGGCCGAGTCCGGATCCGAGTCCGGATCCGAGTCCGGTTCGAAGTCCTAGCCGAGCGCGGCAGCCTCCATGTCAATCCTTCGCTTGCGGAAACCGTTTCGCAACATCGGCCGCCTGCGAGAGATCGCGGCCGTCATGCTGAGATACGGTTTCGGAGACATCGCCCGGCATCTGAATGTCGAGTCGGCCCTCCAGAAGCTGCGCCTGCAATCCCGCCGGGACGGTGATCGGCGTGTCACCGACCGGCCCCGGCACGAGCGGGTCCGTCTGGCCCTTGAAGAGCTCGGTCCCACGTTCGTCAAGCTCGGTCAGATGCTGAGCACGCGGCCCGACCTGATCCCGCTGCAATACACCGAGGAGTTCCGCAAGCTTCAGGATGAGGTCGCGCCGATCGAAGCCCGGGAGTGTGTCCGGATCATCGAGGCCGAACTCGACGCGCCGCTGGACCAACTGTTCCCTGAGTTCGACCAAGAACCGGAGGCCGCCGCCTCGCTTGCTCAGGTGCACCGGGCCGTGACCCACGAGGGGGCGAGCGTGGCCGTCAAGGTCCAGCGCCCCGGGATCGAATCGCTGATCGAGACCGACCTCCAGATCCTGGCCGAGCTGGCCGCGCTGCTGGAGAAGCACGTGCCGGCGAGCCTCGTGTTCGACCCCACCGGACTGGTCCAGGAATTCGAGGGCTGGATCGAGGACGAACTCGACTTCCTGCAGGAAGCGCGCAACATCCACCGCTTCGGGAAGCAGTTCGAAGACGACGAGACCATCTACGTTCCGGCCGTCTACTGGGATCTGACCACGCCGAAAGTGCTCACGATCGAGTTCATCGACGGCATCCCGATCGATCACGTCGACGCCTTGCGTGAAGCCGGACTCGACCCCACGCAAATAGCCCGCCGCGGAACGATGGCCGTCTTGCACCAGATCTTCGAGAACCGTTTCTTCCACGGGGATCCGCATCCGGGCAACTTGCTCGTTCGGCCCGGAGGCGCCATTGCGCCGCTGGACTACGGTCTCATGGGCCGGCTCGATGAGATCCTGGTGGGTCAGGTCGGGGATCTGCTGCAGGGAATCCTGCGCAAGGACAGCCGCTTGATCGTGCGCACCCTGGTCCGGTTCAATCGCCGCCGGACCGATGTGGATCAGGACGGGTTGCGTCTGGCGGTCTCCGACCTCCTCGACCGCTATCACGCCGTCCCGGTCCACATGATGAGGATCGAGCAGTTCTACTGGGACTTAGTCGAGCTGATCCGCGCATTCGACATCCGTTTCCCCCGCGACCTCTACCTCATGGGCAAGGCGGTGGTGGTCATGGAGAGCATCGCGCAGAAGCTGGACCCGCGCTTCGACGTCGTGGCGACGGCGCGCACCTACTTCACGCACACCGTGGTCGGGCGCGCCGAGGCGCAGAAAACCTTGCGCGGCCTCAATCGGTTGATAGAGGACTACACCGACCTCATCGCCACCACACCGCGCGTGCTGCGTCAGATCTTGAACAAGGCACGCTGGGGCGAGATGAGCGTCAATCTCCACCACAAGCGGGTGGACGAGGTCATGGGTACTCTGGAACGCTCGGCCAACCGGCTTTCCTTCAGCGCCATCATCGCTTCGCTGATCATTGGGTCTTCCCTGATCATCCGTGCCGATCTGGGTGCCCAGATGTGGGGTGTGCCCGTGCTGGGATTGGTGGGATTTCTCTTGGCAGGATTGCTTGGCCTGTGGTTGTCATTTGTTATCCTTCGGTCGGGGAAACTCTAAAAGGAGGTCGATCGTGAAACGTTGGCGATGCGAAGTGTGCGGCTACATCCACGAGGGCGAGGCGCCGCCCGAGACCTGTCCGGTGTGCGGCGCGCCCAAGGAGGAGTTCGTCGAGATCGAGGGAGAGGACGACTCCGGCGGCGCCGGGAGTTCCACAGCGGTTGAACGAAGCGACGAACGCGAACGAGGCGGCGAACGCGAGCGAGGCGGCGAACGCGAGCGAGGCGGCGAACGCGAGCGAGGCTTGCTCGGCTGGATGGCACGCGAACACAGTCACGCCATCGCGGTCCACGTGCCCAACGGTGTGTTGCCGGTGGCCACGCTCTTCCTCGTCCTGGGCAGCCTGTTCGCGGCAGCCGGTATGAGCACGGCCGCGCAGTACAACATGATCGCCGTTCTGCTGGCGATGCCCTTCGTCATGTTCAGCGGCTACGTCGACTGGCAGGCGCACTACGGCGGGGTCATGACCCGGCCCATCCTGATCAAGATCATCTGCGGCGGCATTGTTTTCGGTGTGTCCCTGCTCATCGTGCTGTGGTGGCAACGCGACGCCGCTTCCATCCGCTCCGACTGGATGCTGACCAGCATCTTCGTGTTGCTTCATCTGGTCGCGTTGGGCGCCGCCGCCGTGGCCGGCTACCTGGGGGGACGGCTCGCGTTTGGCACGGGGCGACCCAAGCGGTGAGCGGTGCGAGCGCTACTCCTTCGTCACCTTCCAGTAGTGCGGGCGCCCGTAGTAGTCGTAGAGCACTTCCTCGTAGCCTCGGTTGACCGGCTCGGAGGGGTCGAACGGGGGGCTCTTCTCGATCGATTCGCGGGTGAGATCCACGCGCACCTTGCCGACGGCCCAGTCGATGGCGTCCACCCACGGAATCGAGATCAGCACCGTCTTTCCCGGCAGCCAGTTGCGCGTGTCGACCATGGCGTGGCGAATGGTCCAGGTGCCATCCTCGACGATGAAGTCCTCGATGTGGCCGATCTCGCCGTCACGGGCCTGGATGTGGTAGCCGATGATCTCGTTGGCGCTGCGCAGATGCGGATCGCCGCGATCGGCCATCTCGTCGACGACCTCGGCTTCGTCGTCCGCCTGGGCCACGTGGCCCTGCTGTTCCTTGTGCGTCGGCTCCATGGGCTGTCCGTAGAGGCCATGGCCGGCCCAGTAGGGTTGTAGGCTCAGGTGCCGCATCAAGCGCCGCTGCGCCTGGTGGGAGACCGGCTCATCGGCTTCGATGGGGGGCGAGGCTTCGACCTCTCCCTTCGTGAGGTTGACGGGAAAGGTCCGCTCCAACCACCTCGGTGTGAGCAGAACTCCGGGGGGGAGGATGACCTGACGCCCCGAAAGCCAGCCGCCGGTATCGAGCACCAGATAGCGGACCCTCCACTCCTGGTCGTCGAAGAGGAAGTCCCGGGCGCGGCCGAACTCCTCCCCGTCGCGGCTGATGATCGAGTAGCCTTCCATTTCCTTCAGCTTGCGAAGCATGGCGTCCTGTCTCCTTCCCTGTCTACAGAGCCATCAGAGCAGTCTGTAGATGCGGATGCCCAGGATCAGGCTGAGCACATAGGTGATGATTCCCGAGAAAACCATGAAGAGCACCGCGATCCCGATCCCGCGGATGAAACCGGTGCCCAGGATGGCCGCGAAGGCCAGTGCCGACAGCAGGAAGGCCACGACCGTGCCGTAGACCGGGACGGTCAGACCGATGCCGTGCACCAGGCTGGCGCCCACGAGCGCGAGCAGGCAGGCGAAGAGCCCGGTGCGCTCGGCACCCATCGCCGCCGCCGCGAGCTTCAAGGGAATCAAGAGCGTGATGATGACGACAGCGGCGGCCAGGAGCAGGTTCAGGATTCCGCCGGAGGCCTGGTGCATGGCGTGTCTCCTAGGTTCTGAGGGCGTATGCCACGAAGATCGCGGCGATCAGCGAGATGATCAGAATCCAGAAGAACCCGCCGAAGAGCACATTGGCGTTGACCCGCTTCTCGGCCTCCGCGTGACGGCCCTGGAACGTAGGACGCTGTCGTGCATGGTCCTCGGCCGGCGGCCGCCGCGCGGGCGCGGCCGCCGCGAGGATGAATGCGATCAGGATGCCGGCGACGAGGGGCGGGATCCAGTAGGTCCCCCATAGCAGGGGGCCCGCGGGATGGAGCCAGAGGCCGCCGGCCCAGGCGGCCAGGAAGATGATGAAGAAGACGAAGAACCAGGCCACCGGCGCGCTCTCGGAGCGGGCGGGATGACGCCAGCCGAACAACCAGACCAGAACCATGCTCGCGGCAATGCCGATGAACAGGGCGACGAGCAGATCAACGAGCAACATGATACCTCCCAGGGAATCGCATGAAGTCCTTACTTGACCTCAATATCGTTGACCACCCACGTGGCACCGCCCTCGAAGGCGTTGTTGACTGCGGCACGGCGTTCGCTCCAGGAATCGACCATGCCGGAAAGGGTGGCAGTGCCGTTGTCCACGCTGACCTCGACCTCGCCGGCGTCCACGAAGGGGCTCCAGAAGAGTTCGTCTTTGATGTTGGCGGCGATCTCCTCATCATCGGCCGTGGTGACCGCCGGCACATAGGGGTGCCATGTGTAGTAGTAGGGATAGTAGTCGTAGACGTAGGGGTCATAGGTCGACACGTTCAGATGGTCCTCGACGGTGATCGTGTTGACCACCTTCCGAACGCCGGCGATTCGCGAAGCTACGTCCTCGGCCCGTCCGCGCTCGAAGAACGAGTCCACCGTTCCGGCGAGACGGGCGGTGCCGTCGACGACCGTGACCGCAATCTCGAATCGCTCCAGATGGGGATCGCGCAGGAATGCCTGCCGGATCCTTTCGGCCAGGCGTGGATCCGCCACGGCCTCCGGGCGCACCCGGAGACGATTCTCCACGCGGCTCACCCCGACCGTATAGCGAGCGGCCTGCTCGGCGGCGTGCTTTGCTTTCACCGTACCGACCTTGCCCCGCAGGGTGACGACGTTGCCGGTGGCCGAGACCGACACCTGGTAGGAAGCCACGCGCGGATCGTAGAGCAGGGCGTCCTCGACGGCCTTGGCCAGTTGCTCCTCGTCCTTGACCACGAAGAGCTTCTTGCGGCGGTTGACGTTTTCGGCCCAGTCCTCGACGGTGAGTTCGTCGGTGTCGACCGCGATCACGCCACGTACCCAGGCGTCGATGGCGGCCAGACGCTTCTCGGCGGCGCTGCCGACCACGCCCGACAACGTCACGCCGCCGTCCTCGACGGTGACATCGATCAGCTCATGGTCCACGAGGACATCCCAGCGCAGCGCCTCGACAACCTCCGCCCGGATGGCCGCATCCGTCCGCTCCCCCTGCTGGTGGACATCGATGCGGTTGTCGACATCGGTGACGCTGCGCACACCTTTGGCAATCTTGCCCGCCAGCTGTTTTTCCTGCCACGAGTCCACCATGCCGCGCAGCGTGGCGACCTTCTCGTTGACGGCGACATCGATCTCGAAGGCCTCGGTGGCCTGGTCATAGAGCAGAGCGTCTTCGATGTCGCGCTGGATTCTCCAGTCCGGTCGGTCCCACGGGTCGGTGACCTCGATCAGATTGACGACGGCGCGCACCCCGCGCACCGTCTCGGCGATTCGGGCGGCGCGTTCCTTGGCCAGCACGTTGTCGACCGTACCGCTCAAGGTGACGATTCCCTCATGGGTGCGGACGTCGATTCCGCTGAAACGCACCGAACGGTCGAAGATGAGTTCATCTTCGACCGCGTCGCTGATGCCCTGGTCGGTGATCGTGGCGGCTCTGACCTCGGGGGCGGCAACCACGGCCAGGCCCAGGGCTACGAACAGCACCGCTGCCAGGGCGGCCGACGGCGGACGCCGATCGGTCCACCGGGATGATTGCATTCCTCTGTGGGCGGTCATGGCGAGTGTCTCCTTCCAGAGTCTGGTGAGCGTCTGGTGATTGCGGTCCGGTTCGAAGGTCCGCGATGTGCGAGGGCATTCCGCCCTGCGCGTTCGGGTACCGATCGTGCCGAGCGCGCGGGCATGCTGGGAGCGGATACCTCCCTGAGCCGTCGCCTACCGGTACCGCAAAACCCTAACCGGCGCTGGTGGCCGGCTGCATCAGGCGGGAGAACGAAGGCCTGTTCGGATGGGGGCCGACCGCCCCGTCGGGAGATCCCCCACGGGGCGGTGGTGGTAGAGAGGGGTGAGCGTCAAGCGAGTCAAGCGATCTGAACGAACTTCTCGGCTTTGACGTTGCAGATTGGACAGCGTTCGGGTGGACTGCCCAGTTCGATATGACCGCAATAGGGGCACAGGTAGAACTCGGTGTCCTCGAGATCGCGTCCCTGCTTGGCGGCTTCCAGAGCGAGGCCGTACAGACGGGCGTGCACCTCTTCGGCGCGCACGGCGAATCCGAACATGCGCTTGGCCCGGTGGCCCTCCTGCTCGGCTTGTTCGAGCATCGGCGGATACATCTCGGTGTACTCGTGGGTCTCGCCGTCGATCGCGGTCCCCAAGTTCTCGGCCGTGGTCCCGACCCCGTCCATGGCGATGAGGTGTTCCCCGGCGTGGATGCGCTCGGCCTCGGCCGTCGTGCGGAACAACCTGGCGATGTTGGTCAACCCTTCCTTCTCGGCCTTGATCGCGAAAGCGCGGTACTTCTGATACGCCTGGCTTTCACCGGCAAAGGCCTCTGCCAGGTTCTCTCTCGTGCTTGCCATGACACCTCCATCTGTCTTGACACCTACTCCGACACTCGTTGACACGAGCTTCGGCCTCTACGGTCTCTGCGGTGTCGTCAACCGCTCGAAGTCCGGGTGACTCCGCAGCACCGCCAGATCCGGATCCTGCCGGGCGGCCGCCAGATTGGCATAGCCGCGCTCTCGGGCGCCGGCGAGCGCCTGGAGCGCTTCCTCGAGGCGGCCGGCGCGGGCGAGCGTGCAGGCCAGGTTGTAGTGGAGCCAGCCGGCGGGATCATCGTACTTCCGTATGCTGCTCTCTAACACCCGCGACGCGTCGCCGAAGGCCTCCAGATGCACCAGCGCCATCGCCCACCGGAGTGCGTTTGCAGGGGTCCACTCCGCGCCCAGCCGGTCGGCGTGCTCATAGGCCTCTCGCGCCTCGACCCACTCTTTGTCCGCGCCGGCGACGTCGCCGCGCAGCATCATCAGCAGCGCGGGGGCGAAGCCGCCCTGGGCCTGCTCGATCAGCTCCCGCGCTTCATCGTAGAGAGCGAGTTGCGCCAGCGAGCGGATCTGCTGCGTGAATGCCTCGGGCGATGCGGCCGGCTGGTCGAGTGGCCGTGGCGGGAGCCGGTGCGCGGCCGCCACCCAGGCATCCCAGGCCCGGCGGTCTTCGGGCTCGGCCAGGGCGGCGCCCTCGCTCAGGCGACCCTGTGCTTGCGCGAGCTGCCCGAGACGGAGCAGGGCCATGGCCTCCTTCCACAGACGTCGCGGCGAGGGCACCAGCCGCGACGCTTGCCGGTAGGCCTCCAGCGCTTCACCGGTTCGCCCGAGGTCGATCAGCGCGTCACCACTGAACTCGTGGGCGGCGGCCTTCTGTGAGCCCGCTTCCAGGTGCTTGCCGAACCAGGTGAGCGCTTCCCGAGGGCGTCCGAGAGCCAGCAAGGCCTGCCCCATGGCGAGTGTGGCGACGGGGTTCTCTCCCAGCTCCATGTGTCGCTCGAGCCAGTGGAGCGCCTCGGCGGGGCGGTCTTCTTTGAGCAGCGCCAGACCCATCAGGTAGGTGGCGGTGTGGTTGTCCGGGTAGACGGCCAGTAGGGCCTCGAACTCATCGATCGCTTCGCCGGGCCGGCCGCCGGCTACGGCCAGCTTGCCCTTCTCGAAGTGCTCGTGGTAGCGGATCATTGCCTTCGGATCCGGTAGGCTGTCAGGCGCCGTGGTCGTCTTCTTCGAACCCGTCCACACGTAACCCAGGCTGGCGAGCTTCTCGGCTACGGCCGGATCGATCGACTCCTCGGCGGGGGCACTCTCCGGTCCACTGCTGCGCAGCTTCGTGGTGCGGAGATACTTCGCCAGCTGCTCGCGCTGGTCCTCGTGCGTGACGGCCAGATTGGTCAACTCCTTCGGATCGGCGACCAGATCGTAGAGTTCCGGCTCGGGAGCCTCGATGAATTTCCACCGGTCGGTGCACCACGCGTAGAGCGGACTCCAGTCGTAGCTGTAATAGGGGTAGAGCGTCTCGGCGTAGAGGCCGGCCCGCGCCGGGGCCGCGCCCCCGGTGAGCAGATCCCGCAACGATGCGCCGTCGGTCTGCGCTGGGGGCGCCAATCCCACGAAGTCGAGCAGGGTCGGGACGATGTCGACCGTGCCGACCAGCGGCTGAACCGTTGAACCTTCCGCCGAGCCCGGCAGCTTCCACAGGAAGGGAATCCGCAGGCACTCGTCGTACAGGAAGATGCCGTGCTCGTATTCCCGGTGATCGCCCAGGCCCTCCCCATGATCGGCCAGCATCAGGATGTGGGCGTCGTCGTAATGGCCGAGCCGTTGCAGCGAACTCATGAGATCGCCGATCCCGGCGTCCATGGCGCTGATCTCAGCGTCGTAGGGCGAACCGCGCGTCTGGGATGCGAACGGCTCGATCGGCTCGTACGGGGAATGCGGGTCGAAGTAGTGGACCCAGAGGAAGAAGGGTGTCTCGGGCGCGGACTCGATCCACTCGATCGCCCGCAGCGTGGTCTCATGGGCGCTGCGTTCCTCGGCGACGAGTTCATCATCATAGACCTGGAAACCTTGAGCTATGCCGAACTGGCGATGAAGGACGAAGCAGCTCACGAAGGCCGCGGTGGTGTACCCGTGGGCGGCCAAATCCTCGGTCAACGTCTGTGCCCCGGGTTGCAACACAAACGCCCCGTTGTTGCGCACCCCGTGCGTCGGCGGGTTCTGGCCGGTCAGGATCGACGCGTGGGCCGGCAGGGTGAGCGGGACGGTCGTGATCGCGTGATGGAAGCGCACGGCCTCCTCTGCGAAGCGATCCAGGTGCGGCGTGCTCGCCAGCGGATAGCCATAGCATCCCAACCGGTCGGCCCGGGTGGTATCGAGGGTGACGAGGATGATGTTCGGTGCCGCCGGGCCGGGGCTACAATGAAGCAGACCGATCGCGCCGGCGATGAGCAGCGCGGCTCCGAGCCATGCATAGAGCCGGGTCTGGATTCGGTGCGCCATCGTGGTCCTCGTTTCGCCCGGGCGCGGTTGCCGAACGCACTGCACCCCCTGTCGACCTACTGCTCGGCGGCACGTAGTGCCGCCCACTCCCTGGCCAGCATACCGTAGATGACGAGATCGGCAAACCGGTCGGGTAGCTTTTCGGCCTCCCGCACCACACCCTCACGCTGGAATCCCAAGCGTTTCGGGATGCCCTGGCTGCGCAGGTTGTCGGTCGCGCACAGGATCTTGACGCGGTTGAGCCCCACCTCGTCGAAGGCGTGATCGAGCAGAACGCGGCAGGCGGTGGTCATGATTCCGCGGCCTTCGAAGTCGCCGTGCAACCAGTAGCCGATCTCGGCCTGCCGGTTCGAGTCATTGAGGCCGTGCAAGCCGATCGTCCCTGCGATGCGGCTCCCGCAGACGATAAGCTGCTCCAGGCTTCTGTTCTCGGCCAAACGACGAAGGCTCTTCTCGATGAACTCGCGCGAGTCGGCTTCGCTGGTCGTGCGGTCCACCCATGGAAGGTAGGTTCTCAGACGCTGGCGGTCCGAGTCGATGGCGGCATAGAGGCCGGCCGCATGGTGGAGCCGGGGCAGCTCGAGCCAGAGGTCATCGGTGAGCCGGTGGCGCAGCATGGCTCAGTCCCGTCGCTTCGGCTTCGTGCCGAAGCATCCCAGCTGGCAGTTGACGATGCGGATGCCGTGCCGGTTACAGATCTTGCCGATGCGAGCCGGGTTGATCTCCAGCCGGGCGGCCAGTTCCAGGGCCTGCTTGCAGGCCAGGTGGCTGTGTTCATCGACCAGGGGCTGGATGGCTTCGTGGACTTCTTCGTCCGTCACGAGGTACCTCGCCGGGAGAAGCCGGGCGGCCGGGACCGGAGCTTGCCCGCTCTCCGGTCCCGCCACCGGCAATGTTGTGACCGTGTTGTGACCGTCTAGAGCGTGCGCTCCTTGCAGACGATGTTCATCGATTCGAGCTCGTTGAGCACCGGCTCATACACGGCCGGGTCGACCGGGATGTGCACCCCGGTCATGTCGATCTTCCCCTCCAGGATGAGCTTGGTCGCCACGGCGGCCGGCAGACTCACCGTGCGGGCCATCGCGCTCTCGCCGCCCGGGATGCCGTAATCGACCAGGGTCGAGGTGATCGTCTCGCGCTTGCCGGGCAACTCCACGTCAAACTCGTGGTGCAAGACGATCATGTCGCGTTCACCGGGTTCGTAAGGCATCTTCTTATCCATCTGCGCCACGAGCACGTCCATCACCGAGGGCGCGTCGGGCAAGGGCTCATCGCTGAACAGGCCCAGCCATTCCATGCGATGGATCATGTCCGAATCGAGCGACCAGCTCAGATGATCGGCCACGGCCTGCTTGGCCTTCTTGCCCTCCGATCCGGGGACGAGCAGGTGGATGAGGTCGGCGAAGGTCTTGCCCTTCAGATCGTCGCGCGGCGTGTCGTCGGGGAAACCGAGATCGACGATGCCCTTCATCGTGTTGCACCACCCGGGGTAGCGCAGTGTGCCGCGGAACATGTTCCTGGCCTTGGGCAGGTTGTAGAGTTCGACGTAGCCCAAGCAGTCGCGGTTGGTGTAGCCCTCGAAGGTGCCGGCGTCGGGCACCTCGACCGATTCGAAGTGGGAGAAGAGTTCCGGACCGGGGATCTCGACGACCTCGCCGTCCTGCAGGAACTTGCCGGGGTTCTTGCCGGCCATCACCACCGCGCGCGGACTCCAGGAGAACTTGTAGCCCCATGGGTTGGTGTTCGCCTCCGGGGCGGGCAGGCCGCCGCAGTAGGAAGAGAAGCCCACCACTGCGCCGCCGCGTTTCTCGACATCGTGGATCACACGCATCGCCGACATGTGATCGATGCCGGGGTCGAGGCCGATTTCGTTCAGGATCAGGATGCCGGCCTCGCGCGCGGGGCCGTCGAGCGCCTTCATCGCCGGGCTGACGTAGCTGGTCGTGACCATCTGCTTCTGGTGCTCGATGCAGAGATGGGCGACCTGCACGTGGTAGGTGTAGGGCAACAGGCTGATCGTCAGGTCGTGCTCGCTGACGAGCTTCTCGAGGGCGGCCTTGTCGTCCACGAGAAGCTGAAGCGCGGTGCCGCGCTCATGACCCTCGAGCAGTTTCTCGGCCTTCGCGACCGTGCGCGTGGCGATCGTCAGGTGGAGATCGGGCATCTCCAGCAGGTACTTGACCAGGGGACGGGTGACCATCCCGGCGCCAAGCAACAATACCCGGCTCATCTCGGTTACTCCTTATCCCACGGACCCCGCGACCCCCAAGCTCGTCCTGGGTGCCGCCGATCATGTCCGCCTGCCTAGTGCACGTACTCTTTCAAGAACTCGAACGGCGCAACGAGGTTGCCGCGACGCACGATCATGGCCTTCTTGAGCGGTTCGGGCAGCTTGGCGACGAAGTCGCCCGACGCCGGATCCAGCTTGCCCATCTCGGCAATGAACCCGCGCAACGACGCGCTGAAATGCTGACTGGCCTCGAGAGGAATCTCGCAGGGCAGATTGTCCACCGCCATGATCACGGGGCCCTTCCCCTCGTAGCCGTCGCTCACGGTGCCCGATTCGGGATCGAACACGTAGCAGGGCGCGTCCGAGGTGGTGGCCTTGACGGTGGCCTCGATGCTGCCCTCGATGTCGCACGAGATATCGCCGATCACGCGCAGGTGCGGCTGCCCATCGGCGTAGAGTTCTTGCAGGAACTCGTTCGTGATCAGCCGCGGGTATCGCTCGGTCCAGTAGATGCAGTTGACGAGCACGTTCAAGTGGGGGGTGTGGAAGTCGAAGATCGATTCGTAGTTCTCCGGATTGCGGTAGTAGTCCTGCAGCTCGAAATCGAGCAGATCCTCGGTGGGTTTGACCATGTGCTCTTCTTTGAAGACGACCTTGTAGATGTGGCGGTTCGACAGGTCGTCCTGCGAACGCAGGATGGCGAGTTCCTCGGGACTGATCTCGTGAATCGGCAAGAGGTCCAGGATCTCCTGCGCGCCGATCGAGACGTTGCCGTAGCCGGCCAGGCCGATCACCAGCGGGGTGATGCGCTCATCGAGACCCTTGGCGTTGATCTTGCCGCCGATCTCGAGCAGCGCGGCCTTGGCCTCGGTCAGGCTGTCGTACTCGTGGGCCATCTTCACTTCGCTGAAGACGCTGTCGAAGCCCTCGGCCTCGAATCTGCGGCCCAGGGCCGCGAGGGTGTCGATCATGCCGGCGAGGCCGGCGTACTTGCCGAAGAAGACGAGCCGGCGGTTCTCGCTGTCGGCAATGAGCTCATAGTCGAAAAGCGTGCAGCCCTTGTCCATGATCGTCTTGAGCATGGGCATGTTGTATGGCTGCGCCTTGACGGTGTGCGAGAAGAACATGTACATGTGATTCTCGAGGAACAGCTCGCGGGGAATCTCCTTGACGCCCAGGATCAGGTCGCAGGGCGACAGGTCGTCGGTGACCTCGGCGCCGGCGTTGGCGTAGGCGTGATCGGGGAAGACCCGTTTCGGGGTCTCGGACGAGGGCTGCACCCGGAAGGCATGGTCGCTCTCCTCGATCAATGTGCCGACGTCCTCGGGGGTCAGCGGTGACCTGCGTTCCCACGGGTTCTTGTCTTCGCGACGGATGCCGATGATCATGCCGCCCCACTCCTCTCTGTCCGCCGGCCCCCCACGGCCGGAATTCGCAACTTCTTCGGGGAAAACGGATTAGCGATCAGTTGCCGGATCGGCCGGCCTCGCCTCCATCAGCGCCGGGCTCTGCCGGCTCCCGGCTGGGAGCCGCTCGACCGCAGTTCGGTTCGCGCCTCGGTGACACTCTGCATTCGTTGGCTCCTGCCGCCGACAGCCCCCTCGTTCCATTTCCAGAGCATGGGATGATACCACAGTCACCGAAACCGGCCTAGACGGGATCGTTGAGACTGCCCAACCTTATGCGGTATACTCAGTTAGAAATGCGGCTGGCCGGCCGCCCTCCGGATGTCCCTAGCTGGAAGGAGAGATCAATGCGCCTATCGAGGGCTCGCGCCCACGCCCCGCTCGCCGGTTTCCTTTTTGCAGGTCTCGGCTTCCTGATGTGTACAGGTGTCCTTCCCGATGGCATCGCATGGGCCGACCCGGTCGCAGGGCTGGGTGGCGAAGATCGCGGCACCGTGCTGATCGACTTCGAAAGCGGGACGATCGACCTCTTCAGCTACGACGACGAGGATTACGAACCGTACGCCTGGGAGGTCCAATCCGAGAACACCTACAACGGCACCGATTACGCGCTGCGCCTGTGGGGCAACACCTGGAAGGAGTATGCCCTCGATCCCTACACGATCGAGGTCGGTACGGTGCTGCAGGCGGCCATGTACTCTGGTGAGCGCGGAGAGATCCAGGCGATCGGCTTCGGCGACGGCGGCGAGAACATGCTCTTCTACGTGTTCTCGGGCGAACAGCACATGCTCGACGACCGCTGGAACGTCGTCTACCAAGGCGCCTATCCACAGGAACAGTGGCATGCCTACCTCTTGCCGCTGGGCCAGGACTGGTACGACACGTGGGGCTACGTGCCGGTCATCAGCCGCGTCGTCTTCGTCAACGATCGCGATCAGAGCCCTGACGGCGAGAGCTTCTTCGACGAGATCGTCGACGTGACCGATGACCTGGCGATCGCGCCGCAGGTGTCCGCCGAGGTCTTGCCCGGCCGGGCGGAAGAGGTCGCCGGCGAACTCTCCGCGGCCGGCGAGCGGCTCTACCGGATCGAGGTACAGTTCTTGAGCCAGGTCTACGATCCGGACAGCGATTCGCACGACTACCTCTGGGACTTCGGCGACGGCAGCTACAGCGAGGAGCCCGACCCGGTCCACACCTTCACGGCCACCGCCGACTACACCTTCACGGTGGGTCTCGACGTGGTCGACGATACGGGCCTCTTCGGGCGGGACGCGGTGCAGGTGGCCGTCGATCCCGGGAGCGGCCCCGGTCTCATGAGCATCAATTTCGCCGGCGACATCTTCATGGGCCGCGGCTACGACGAACCCGGCGGACCCATCGAGACCTACGGCGTCGAGTCGCTCTTCGAGCCCACCCTGGGCATGCTCGGCGAGGCAGCCGACATCACCTGGGTCAATGCGGAGTGTCCCTTCACCGATCAGGGAACACCGCACCCCACCAAGAGCGTGGTCTTCCGCACGCGGCCGGAGAACATCGCCGGCCTCGTCTACGCCGGTGTCGATGTCGCTTCACTCGGCAACAATCACATCTGGGACTATCTGGATGAAGGGCTGATCCAGACCGAGCAGCTCTTTGACTCGGTCGGGATCGTCCATGGCGGTTCGGGAATCAATGCCTACCTGGCGGATCAGCCGTCCTACTACTCCAAGAACGGCGTGCGGTTGGGGTTCGTCAACGCCTGCAACCGCACGGGCCGCGAGTACAATTACTACCCCTTCCTGGACGCGGGCTACGAGAAGGCCGGTTTCTCCTACTGGAACCGACCGGTGCTCGAGCGTGCGATCACTCAGGCCGACAGCCTGGCCGACATCGTCTTCGCCTGCCCGCACAGCGGCATCGAGTACGAGCCGGCGCCCGATCCGCGCGGCGGCGCGCCCATCGATCCCGAGCTGTGCCCGCCCTACGTCGACGCGGCCGACGCGCCCGATGTGCGCTTCCGCATCTGGCCCGGCATGAGTGACCGCGAGCTGCGCTGGCATGCCGTCGATATGGGCGCCGACGCGGTCATCAACGCGCATCCCCACGTGTTGCAAGGGTTCGAGGTGTACAATGGCGTGTTGATCGCCCACAGCCTGGGCAATTTCATGTTCGATCTCTACTACCCCGAGACGATGCCCACCATCGTTCTGAAGGCCCTCTTCGACAAGGATGGCATCCATCGCTGGACCTTCCGGCCGGCGTTCATCGACGACTGGATCCCGGTGCCGGCCCGCGGACGGCTCGGCCACGAGATCCTGAGCCGCATGGCCGACTACTCGCGTCAGCTCGGCACGCTGGTGTCGGTGGATCCGGAACTCATGACCGGCGTGATCTATCTCGATCCCGGACAGGCCGAGCCGCAGGTCACGGCGGGAAGCGGCACGGCGCAGCTCTACCAGTCCGGGGATCACTGGATGAGCCGCCCCATCGAGCTGGCCGGCGAGGGCGGCCTGTCGCGCATCCTCGAGGCCTCGGGCATCGCGCTCCAGGACGCCGAGGTGGCCTACGGTCGGGAACTGCTGTGGTTTGGCCGGTTCGAGCAGGACGAGGAAGGCCACCACATGTGGAATCTCAACAGCAGCGGGGAGTGGCTGAGCGAGGAGGTCTTCTACGAGGGCGCCCACGCCCTGGCTCTGCACCGGGAGCACAACGCGGGTGACAACGTGATGACCCTGGTCAAACGTCACTGGCCGGCGGAGGCCGAGGGCCTCTATAGCGTTTGCGGCTGGATGAAGACCGAGAATGCCAACGAGGCCACGTTCTCGCTGCGATTCTACAACTCCCGATACAACTGGAATCCGATCCTGGAACACGATATGGACGAGCCGGTGGACGGCACGACCGACTGGACCTTCTACACCGCCGATTGCCAGGCGCCCGAGAATGCGTCCTACTTCAACGTGCGTTGCAGCCTCGACAGGCCGCAGAGCGGCGATGCCTACGCCTATTTCGATGACCTGAAGGTCATCGAGTGGCTTCCCTGGGAATCGCTGACGCTGCCGCACGAGGTGCCCCATCCGAACAACTATCGCTTCGTGCGGGTGCGCGTTCCCGGGCAGGCGGATCTGGTCGAGCTTGCCTATGAAGAGACGCGCTTCAGCGACGGCGGGTTCTCCTCGATCCCGGTGGGTGAGGAAGCCGGCGAGCGGCCGGTGAGCGTCATGCTGCGCGGCGCCGCCCCCAACCCGGTTCGCGGGGCGACGACGCTGAGCTACCGGCTCGGTGGGGCCGCCGAGGTCACGCTGGAGATCTTCGACGTCGGCGGCCGGATGGTGAGCCGCCTGGTCGATCACGAGCGGCAACGGCCCGGCTGGCACCGCATCGACTGGGACGCGCGCGGCGCCGACGCCGGTGTCTACTTCAGCCGGCTCTCGGTCAATGGGGACGTGCACGCGAAGAAGATGGTCGTGGTCGATTAGTGGGCAATGGCTTCGGCGCCACATGTCCGACGTGCCCGTGAGCGCCGGCTACCTGGCTTCATCAAACAAAAAACGGCTCCGCCTGGGGTGGCGGAGCCGTTGCCTGAACTGCGCTAGAACCGGTACCCGAAGTGGGCGCTGATGCTGTTGGCGTCGGAGACGATGTTGAAGCGTCCCTCGATCGCCATCTTCTCATCGATCTGGAACCCGCCGCCGAAGGAGAGGGCGACATCGGTTTCGGTGTTGCTGCTCTCAGCGCTGATGCCACCGATTGTATCGGTTTCCCAGTCGACATGAGTGAAGGTCAACCCGAGCCCGGCGAGACCATAGAACTGAGACTCGGGGAACGTGTACTGCGCGAAGAACTGCACTGGAACCTGCCAGATGGTCACGTCGACATCGCCCTCGATATCGTCCAGGTAGTAGAGGAAGGATGCCTCTCCCCGGAAAGACAGCTCCTCGTTGTGTGGCACGACCAGGCCGAGGCCGGCGCCAAAGCCGAACTTCGCCAAGTCTCCGAAGTCCCCGATCGGCAGCGCAAAGACGCCTTGCCCGTAGAACTGCTTCTGATCGAAATCAAACGCGTTCGCCGGGGCGGCGAACAGGGCCCCCAGGACGACCACAAAGGCAATCAGGACACAAACAAAACGCATGACGAACTCCTTATGGTTGAAAGTACTTGCCTATCGCAATCCAAGGATGGCGCAAACTAGCACACTTTCGCCGAATGACAAGCGGAAGAGGTTCCGAAATGCCACCGGCCAGAGTGCCGACGCCGACACCGGGGAATCCACCGTGACCGGCATGAGCCCCCGAAGCGCATGACCTGGCGCGGGTCGCCCAGGCTACCGCTCTTGCGGCCGCTGCTCGGGTTCTTGGCCTGAGCCCGGCTTTGGGTCTGGACGTGCCTGCTGGCTCTGCTCTTCTCCCTGGCTCTGCTCTTCTCCC